>NZ_MUKA01000104.1 GCF_002150735.1 Streptomyces africanus | reverse complement strand
GCGCCCCGGCTCCCGCGTACGCGACCCGCGAGGAGCTGGAGGACCTGGCGCACAAAATCCAGCAGATGTCCCGGATACAGCTCCAGATGATGTCCCAGCTCTCCCAGTTGCTCGCGCTCCAGACGGTCTCGGTGACGGATCGGCTCAACGGCAAGGCGGCCAAGTGAGCGGGCTGGACGGCATATCCGCCGCGCTGGACCATGACCTGGCGGCGATGGAGGAACTCTCCCAGCGGATCGCGGAGCAGATCGGCGCCGGCGCCCCCGACCCGGAGCAGGAGTCCCCCGAACCGGCCCGCGTCCACGGCCCCCGGGTGTCGGTCGCACGGAACTCCGGCATGGTGCGGGACGCCGCCCCGCAGACCCAGCAGACGCACCTGGACGACCTCGTCCGCCGCTACACCGCCAGGACCCCCACCTCCAAGCGGATCACCCAGCGCTACCGCCGCGTCCTGGCCGACAGCCGTGCCGTGGTCGGCTTCCGCAGCGGCACGAAGGAGATGCTGTACCCGATCGCGGGCCGCCGGGCGAGCGGAGCACGGCTGGAGGACGTCGACGGCAACGAGTACGTCGACATCACCATGGGCTTCGGCGTCCTCCTCTTCGGCCACGAGCCGGACTTCGTCACCGAGGCCGTGCGCGAGCACCTCTCCCGCGGCATCCAGCTCGGTCCCCGCACCGCCGAGACCGGCGAGGCGGCCGAACTCCTCGCCGGCCTCACCGGGCTGGAGCGGGTGGCCTTCGCAGGCTCCGGCACGGAGGCGAACGCGGCGGCCATCCGCCTGGCACGCGCCGCCACCGGCCGGGACAAGATCGTCACGTTCCTGGGCGCCTACCACGGCCACGCCGACAACGTCCTGGGACGCGCCTCGGGCAGCGGCGCCGACCGGATCACCGTGCCCGTCTCCCGGGGCATCCCGCAGTCGGCCGTCTCGGATCTGCTGGTCCTCGACTACGGCAGCGACGCCGCCCTGGAGGCGATCGCCCGGCACGCCGGCGACATTGCCGCTGTCGTCGTGGAGCCGGTGCAGAGCAGACACCCCTCGCTGCAACCGGCCGAGTTCGTCCGCAGATTGCGGGAGCTGACCCGCCGTCACGGCATCGTGCTGCTCTTCGACGAGATGCTGACAGGGTTCCGCCCCGCCCCGCGCGGCGCGCAGGACCTGTACGGCGTGACCCCGGACCTCGCCACGTACGGCAAGCTCCTCGGCGGCGGCTTCCCCATCGGCGCCATCGCGGGCCGCGCCGACATCATGGACGGCGTCGACGGCGGCCACTGGTCCTACGGCGACGACAGTTACCCGCCCGCCGACACGACGTTCTTCGGCGGTACGTACATCCAGCACCCGGTGTCCATGGTCGCCGCCCGCGCCGTCCTCACCCACCTCAAGGAGCACAGCCCACACCTCCAGGAGCGCCTCAACGCGCGCACCGCGGAACTGGCCGCGACGCTCAACGGCTTCTTCGAGGCCGAGGAGTACCCCCTGCGGATGACCCACTTCGGCTCCCAGTTCCGCTTCGAGCACCGCGCCGACATGGAGCTCCTCTACCACCACCTGATGCTGCGCGGCGTGCACGTCTGGGAGTGGCGCAACTTCTTCCTGTCGACGGCCCACTCGGACGGCGACATCGAGTTCGTGGCGGACGCCGTACGGGACTCGCTGCGCGAGCTGCGGTCGGCGGGGTTCTTCCCGGGCGGACGGCCCGTGGCGCCGAAGGCCGCGCCACCGCAGCCGGCGCCGCCGGAATCCAAGCCGACGCCCGCGCCCGCCCCCGTGGCCTCCATGGCCTGGAACGCCGCAGCCGTCACCGAAGCCCGGACCGAGCTCCCGAGCCAAGCCGCCACGCGCACCACCGACTTCAGCGTCTACTTCTTCGGCGACTACCCGCAGGACGCCTCCTCGGCGAGCCACAGCCAGTACGAACTCCTCATGGAGATCGCCCGGTTCGCCGACCGGCACGGCTTCCACGCTCTGTGGACGCCGGAGCGCCACTTCCACTCCTTCGGCGGCCTCTTCCCCAACCCGGCGGTGCTCGCCGCCGCGCTGTCCCGCGAGACCGAGCGCATCCGGCTCAACGCCGGTTCCGTCGTGCTCCCGCTCCACGATCCGATCCGGGTCGCCGAGGAGTGGTCGATGGTCGACAACCTCTCCGGCGGGCGCGTCGGCATCGGCGTCGCCAGTGGCTGGAGCGCCCAGGACTTCGCCTTCTTCCCCGACCGTTTCGGCCGGCACAAGGAGCTGATGTACGAACAGCTGGAGGAGCTGCGGAGGTTCTGGCGCGGGGACCCCGTCCGCCGCACCACCGGAGACGGCGAAGCCGACCTGCTGCTCTTCCCGCGACCCGTGCAGGACACTCCGCCCATGTACACCGCGGTGGTCGGCAACCCCGCCTCGTACGAACTGGCCGCCCGCCACGACCTGGGCATCGTCACCAATCTGATGACCCAGACCGTCGAACAGCTCCGGGAGAACATCGCCCGCTACCGACGCACACGGGCCCGGCACGGCCTGGACCCCGACGCCGGGCGCGTGGCCGTTCTGCTGCACACCTATCTCGCAGAGGACCACGACAAGGCGCGGGCCGAGGCCTACGAACCGCTGTCCCGCTACATGCGCGCGTCCCTGTCCCTGTTCAGCGGTGTCACCAACAGCCTCGGGCACAGCATCGACCTGTCCGCCCTGAGCGAGGACGATCTGGAGACGGTGTTCCGGCGTGCCTACGGCCGCTATTGCGACCAGCGTGCCCTGATCGGCACGGTGGACAGTGTGCGCCCGGTGGTGGACGCGGTGGCCGCCGCGGGTGCCGACGAGATCGTGGCGCTGGTCGACTTCGGTGTCGCGCCGGACGAGCTGCGCGCGGCACTTCCGCGCTTGGACGCTCTGCGCAGCTCCTACCGGGGAACCACGGCCGCGACGGCTCCCGATGACGCGCCGTTGTCGCCCGGCCAGGAACGGATCTGGTTCCTGGAGCGCCTCCTTCCGGGGCGTACCGCCTACAACGAGGTCAAGGCGATCCGCCTCGACGGCCCTCTCGACGTACCCGCTCTGCACGCGGCACTGCGCGGCCTCGTCGCTCGTCACGAGGGGCTGCGTACCGTCTTCCGCGAAGCCGGGGGCGAGCCCCGACAGGTCGTGCTGCCGACCGCCGAGCCCGACTTCAAGCGCGTGGACGACCCGCTCCAGGACGTCCTGTCGGTCGAGAGCGCACGCCGCTTCGACCTGGCGGAAGGCCCGCTGTTCGTCACGCGGCTGGTCCACCTGGGCGAGGATGAGCACGTCCTGGTGCTGTCCCTGCACCACATCGTGGTCGACGCGGCCTCCGCCACCGTCCTCGCCCGCGACCTCTCCGCGCTCTACCGCAGCGAACGCGACGGCACCGCCCCGGAACTGCCCGCGCTCACCTGGAGCTACGCCGACCACGCCAGGGAGCAGGCGGCCACCGCGAACAGTCCTGAGGCCGAGGAGGACCTCGCCCACTGGCGCCGCACCCTCGGCGGCGACCTGCCCGTCCTCGCCCTGCCCGCCGACCGGCCACGCCCGTCACCGATGACGTCCAACGGCCGGGCGGTCTTCCACACGCTCGACCCGGAACTCTCCGGCAGGGTGCGCGAGTTGAGCCGAACCCGTCGCAGCACCCTGTTCATGACGCTGCTCGCCGGCTACGCGGCGACGCTGCACAGGATCACCGAGCAGCCGGACATCATCGTCGGCACCCCGTTCTCGGACCGGCCCGAGCGGGCCGAGCAGGTGCTCGGATTCTTCGTGAACACGCTCACGCTGCGCTTCGACCTGTCCGGTGACCCGGCGTTCACCGCGCTTGTGGACCAGGTGCGCTCGGTCGCTCTCGACGCGTACGACCACGCCCGCGTGCCGTTCGAGAAGGTCGTGCGGGAACTCGCCCCGGCCAGGGCGGTCGACCGGACGCCGGTGTTCCAGACGTTCGCCGAGTTCCAGCGCGCCGAACCGTTCCGTTTCGAGCTGCCCGGCATCGAGGCCACACCGCTGGACGTGGGCCCGGACAAGTCGCTGACGGACCTCACCGTCTACTTCACCGACCAGCCGCAGGGCATCCGCTGCCATCTGGAGTACAACACCGACCTGTTCGACCAGCACACCGTCGAGGGGTTCTTCGCCACCTTCCGGGACCTGCTCACCGCCGCGGTCGACACCCCCGAAGCGCCCCTGTCACGGCTCGCCCCGGCCACCGTCGAGACCGCCGCCGAAGGAGAGCCCGTACCGCCGCCCTGGCAGCAGGGCCCGCCCCGCCCACTCACGGACACCGCCGTCCACGCTCTGTTCGCCCGGCAGGCAGCCATCCGGCCCGACAGCACGGCGGTGATCAGCGACACCGGTCGCCTCACCTACCGCGAACTGGACGAACGATCCGGGCGGTTGGCCGCGCTCCTGCGCGAGCGGCACACCACGGCCGGCGGCGTCGGTGACACGGTGGCCCTGTGGCTGCCGCGCTCCACCGACCTGGTCGTCGCGATGCTCGCCGCACTCAAGGCGGGCTGCGCCTATGTGCCGCTCGACCCGGTGCTGGGCCGGGCGCGCGCCGAGCAGGTCATCGCCGAGTGCGGGGCCCGGACGGTGGTGGCCACGCAGGAGGAGGCCGCCGTGCTGAACCTGCCCGCGAACGTGAGGGTCGTAGCGCCCGGCGCGACCGGCCGCACCGCCCCGCGGCACACCACCGTCCCCGCGTCCGGTCCCCGGTCCGCGTGCTGCGTCCTGTACACCTCGGGCAGCACCGGCACCCCCAAGGGCGTGGTGCTGACGCACCGCGGCGTGGCCGACCTGTGCGAGTGGCAGCACCGGCGCTTCGCCTTCACCCCGGCCGACCGCAGCGCCGTCGTGTGCAGCCAGAGCTTCGACGCCTCGATCCTGGAGATCTGGCCGGCCCTGACCGCGGGAGCGTCGGTCACGATCGCCGGCGAGGACCTGCGCAGGGACCCCGTCGCCCTGGCCCGCTGGTACACCGAGCAGGGCGTCACCTTCTCCATCCTCCCCACCGCTCTCGGCGAACAGGTACTCGCCCTGCCCCCGGCCGACCAGCCGCCCCTGCGTCACCTGCTGCTCGGCGGCGACGTCCTGCGCACCCGCCCGCGGCCCGAGGCGCCGTACGAGACGGTGAACGTGTACGGGCCCACCGAGGTCACCGTCCTGTGCACCACGCAGACCGTGTCCCCGCGGGAGTCCGCGGCCAGGCAGGACGACGCCCGTCCCATCGCGCTGGGGCGCCCGGTCGACAATGTGACGCTGAGCGTGCTCGACGCCGCCGGCGGCCCGGTACCCGTGGGCGCGGTGGGGGAGTTGTACGTCGGCGGCCCCGGGGTCGCGCTCGGCTATCTGCACCGCCCCGAACTCACCGGGGAACGTTTCCTGCCGGACCCCGACGGCGGCCCGGACGCCCGCAGGTACCGCACCGGCGACCTGGTCCGCTGGACCGGCGACGGGAGACTGGAGTTCTGCGGCCGGGCCGACGACCAGGTGAAGATCCGTGGCTACCGCGTCGAGCCCGAGGAGGTCTCCCGCGTGCTGAACTCCCTGGACGGCGTGCGCGAGGCGACCGTGCTGGCCCGCCGCAACGACCGGGGAGAGGCGTATCTGGCGGCCTATGCCGTCCCCGCCGACCCGATCGGTGCCTCGGCCGACGACCGGCAGGCGCTCGCCGACCTCCTGGCCGAGGAACTGGCCGCCCGGCTCCCGGAGTACCTGGTGCCGCGTGCCTGGCGGATCCCGCACGCGCTGCCCCTGACGGCCAACGGCAAGCTGGACCGCACCGCGCTGCCGGCGCCCGACCTCGTCACCACACCACCGGGCCGCGGGCCGGGCGGCACCGGCGGGGAGCCGGCGTCCGGCCATCGCACGGACATCGAACAACGCCTGCGACAACTGTGGGCGTCCGAGTTCGGCATGGAGGCCGACGCCATCACGGCCGACGCCTCGTTCTTCGACCTGGGCGGCCACTCGATCACCGCGATGCGGCTGGTCAACGAGGTCCGGGAGGAGTTCGGCACCGAGTACCCGATGCTGAGCTTCTACCAGGAGCCGACCCTGCGGGCCATGACGACCCACCTGGCCGGAACGCTCGCGGCGGCGACGCCGAGCCCCGCGGCCGAGGCCGGCGACGGCCCCGGCACGGTGGAGCACCGGGCACCCGCCACCACCCAGCAGTCCCGCTTCGCCACGGTGCACGCCGACCACCCCCTCCCTCAGGTCTTCAACGTCGCCCTGCGCATCACCCTCTCCGGAAACCTGGACATCGCGGCCCTGCGCACCGCCCTGACCCAGCTCGTCGAACGGCACGAGGGACTGCGGACCCGCCTGGCCCGCAGCGGGGACGGCTGGGAACAGCAGGTCCTGCGGCCCGGCCCGGTTCAGCTGCCGCTGGACGACCTCACCGCACGCCCCGAGCACGAGCGGCAACGAGCCCTGGACCAGGCGAGCACCCAGGCCGCCGAAACACCGATCGACCCCACCCGGGACACACCCATGTCCCTGCGCCTGCTGCGCACCGGCGAGCGCACCTGGGTGCTGCTCCTCGTCCTGCACCACTCCGCCTGTGACGGATGGTCCGTCAGCCTGCTGCTGAAGGAACTGGCCGCGCTCTACGGCTCGGCTCTGCGGGGCGAACCACACACCCTGCCGCCCGTGGGATGCCAGCCCGCACAGTACGCCGGCTGGCAGCGGGAACAGGCCGACGACGGTCCCGACGCACGCACGCTGGACTTCTGGCTGCGTGCACTCGACGGAGTGCCGTTCACGGTCGGGCTGCCCCTGGACCGGCCCCGGCCCGAGCAACTGAGCGGCCGGGGCGGCGCGGTGGTGTTCACCGTGCCCGCCGGTGTGCGGTCGGCAGTGGAGCACCTGGCGCGGCAGCGGGGGACAACGCCGTTCGTGGTCACCGCGGCGGCGCTGGGCAGGCTGCTCGCCAGAAAGTCCGGGCAGCCCGACGTGGTGTTCAACATCTCCTACGCCAACCGTGAGCGCCGCGCCTTCGAGTCCCTGCTGGCCTGCACGATCTCCGGCTTCGCGCTGCCGGTGCGGGGCGGCGCGGCCGGCTCCTTCGCCGCCCTGACGGACCGCATCGCCCGTACGGCGGTGGAGTGCATGGACCGGGCCGTGCCGGTGCGCCGGATCGCCCCCGCGCTGCAGGAGCGCACGGGCGCCGAGGTGCCGGACCGCCTGGACGTCGGCTTCGCGTACCAGAGCTCCCTGGACGCCGAGGTGGAACTGCCCGGCCTGACCACGGCCGTGGAGGACCTGGCCCCCGCCGCCTCCCGCACGTTGCTCACCTTCGGCCTCGTCCCGGCCGGCGACGAACTGAAGGGATTCGTCGAGTACTCGGCCGACCTGTGGGACCACACCACGATCGAGGCCTGGGCGCGCGACTACGTCGCCCTCCTGCGCGAGGAGACCGGCCGCGCGCTCGGGCACTGATCGCCTCGTCCGTGACGCCGCCCCGAAGCGGTCGGCGTCACGGACGGGGACGCCGGACTCGGGACGCGCAACTCGGCATCCGTCCCGCCACATTGACAGGTCCGGACCAACGCGGCACGCTCTGAGAGCGCTCTCACCCCCCTTCCCGGATCGGCCCTCGTCGAACGGAGACAGAGCATGGTACGCACCTTCAGACGCAGCATCAGGACTCTCGGGCTGTCCCTCGCCGCAGCCCTGACCGGCTCCCTCCTCGCCACCGGAGCGGGAGCACCGGCCCACGCCGCCGTCCCGGCGACGATCCCCCTGAAGATCACCAACAACTCGGCCCGCGGCGAGCAGGTGTACATCTACAACCTCGGCACCGAACTGTCGACCGGACGGCAGGGCTGGGCCGACGCGGGCGGCACGTTCCACCCCTGGCCGGCGGGCGGCAACCCACCGACTCCCGCCCCCGACGCCTCGATCCCGGGCCCGGCAGCGGGCCAGTCGACCACGATCCGCATGCCGAAGTTCTCCGGCCGTGTGTACTTCTCGTACGGCCAGAAACTGGTCTTCAAGCTCACCACCGGCGGCCTGGTCCAGCCCGCCGTGCAGAACCCGTCCGACCCCAACCGGAACATCCTGTTCAACTGGTCGGAGTACACACTCAACGACGCGGGCCTGTGGATCAACAGCACACAGGTCGACATGTTCTCCGCACCGTACGCGGTAGGAGTGCAGCGAGCCGACGGAACCACCGTGAACACCGGCCGCCTCAAGCCCGGCGGCTACAACGGCTTCTTCAACGCCCTCAGGGGACAACCAGGAGGCTGGGCCAACCTGATCCAGAGCCGCCCCGACGGCACCGTCCTGCGCGCCCTGTCCCCGCTGTACGGCCTGGAGACCGGCGCACTGCCGGCCACCGTCATGGACGACTACATCAACCGCGTCTGGCAGAAGTACTCCACCTCGACCCTGACGGTCACCCCGTTCGCCGACCAGCCGGGCACCAAGTACTACGGCCGGGTCTCCGGCGGCGTCATGAACTTCACCGACAGCGCCGGCGCCACCGTCACCAGTTTCCAGAAGCCGGACGCCTCCTCGGTCTTCGGCTGCCACGGAAGGCTCGACGCGCCGAACGACCAGGTCCGCGGCCCGATCTCCCGCACCCTGTGCGCCGGCTTCAACCGCTCCACCCTGCTGGCCAACCCCCAGCAGCCCGACGCCGGCGCCGACGCCTTCTACAAGGACGCCGTCACCAACCACTACGCCCGCAAGATCCACGCCCAGATGGCCGACGGCAAGGCGTACGCCTTCGCGTTCGACGACGTGGGCCACCACGAGTCCCTCGTACACGACGGCAACCCGCGCCAGGCCTACCTCACCCTCGACCCCCTCGACTGACCTGCGCCGTGCTTCCCAACTCCGGCCCGTGACCGCACTGTTGACTCTTCATCATTTCTGGAAATCAAGTACAACTTTGCTTTTCCTTGGTGTAGATGGACTGCGGTTTACGTGAGCCTCGTGGGCACCAGGCGGTGGCTGCACACCCTCCTGTAACAGGGGGGTGTGGTCACCGTCCCCCCATGCAAGGGTGAGAGGCACCAACCATGACGAAGAACCGCACACTGCGGTACAGCAGCCGCACGCTGGCGCTGACGGCGACCGCGCTCGGTGTGATCGCGACGGCCGTTCCCGCGGCGGCCGAGGAACAGCCCACCGCGGAGCAGATCATGGCCGACTGCGCGTCCGGGGAAGGCAAGTGCACCTTCAACTCCCCGCAAGTCGGCCGGGCTTACCTCGGTGAGCCGCACCAGGTCTCCGAACTCCTCTACAACTGCACCGACTCGCCCGCCGCCCAGTCGATGTCCTGGGCCGACACGGTGGGCTCCTCCCACTCGGTGGGCGGCTCGGTCACCGCGGGCGGCGGCATAGAAGGCATCATCACGGCCAGCGTGACCGCGACGTACAACTACACATGGCAGAGCTCGCACACCGAGACGAGTTCCTTCACCGTGAACGTGCGGCCCGGAGAGGTCGGCTGGATCTCCCGCGCCCAGGTGATGCAGCAGATCACGGGCACGTGGCAGACCCACTACGACGACCCCAAGTGGGGCCACTACTACTGGTTCGTGCCCGACGTGGTCACCGGCCCGGCCCCGAACGGCACGGACGGCAAGCACAGCGCGGTCGTGGTCAAGTCCCGCAAGATGACTGCCGCGGAAAAGAAGCTGTGCTCCACCGGCTCCACCCAGGACAAGCTCTTCACCCGGAGCTGAACCGAGCGCACTCCGGCCTCCGGCCGGTCCGGCCGGGGGCCGGCCCGTAGGCCACTCGGATTGGCGGATTCACCTCCACTCCCACCGGGCAGTGAGTCGAAGAATGTCATGAGCACGACTGCCTTTCCCCACAAGGAGGTCGATCATGTACGTCCGAACGCTCACCGGCGGCCTGGCCGCTGCCTTGGTGCTGTCCTTGTCCCTGACGGGTGGCCAGGCCGTGGCCGCTCCCCCCGACGCGGAGGACGCCCCCCTGGCCGCCCGTGTCCTCCTCTACGACGCCGGCGGCTCCGCGGAGTTCAAGAGCGCGGTCGACCGGGGCGCGGCGATCTGGAACGAGAGTGTCGACGCCGTCGAGCTGCGGCCGGCCGCCGCCGGGCAACGCGCGAACATACGGGTCCTCGCGGACAACGGCTGGCCGCGCGCCCTGCCCACCACCCTGGGCAACGGAACCGTCTACATCGGGCGCCAGGCCGTCGACCAGGGCTACGACACGATCCGTATCTCCGCCCACGAACTCGGGCACATCCTGGGCCTGCCCGACCGCAAGCCCGGACCGTGCTCGAGCCTGATGTCCGGTTCCAGCGCGGGCACCGCGTGCAAGAACCCGTATCCGAACGCGGCGGAGAAGACGGAGGTCGAGGGGAACTTCGCCGGCGAACTCGCCGGGCCGGCTCCGGCGGCGCGTGCCGAGGTGATCGTGGACTGACACGGCAGGCGCCGGCTCGTCGATCAGTCGGGTGAGTCGGCCGAGTCGGCCGGCTCGCCGTCGCCGGTCGTCGCGGACCGCTCGATGCCGTCGTCGGCCGCGGCCCAGCTGGCCAGGAGGTTCAGGGCGTCCTGCGAGGGCGAGTCGGGCTCGGCGGTGTAGGCGAGAAGGAACTGGCTGGGGCCGTCCCCGAGCGGGAAGGTCTCGAAGGGCAGGTCGAGGTCGCCGACGACCGGATGGTGGAGAAGCTTCACGCCGGTGGTGTGGATGCGGACGTTGTGGGCGGCCCAGCGGTGCCGGAAGTCCTCGCTACGGGTGGACAGTTCGCCGATCAGGTCCATCAGCCGGCGGTCGTGGAGATCGCGGCCGGCCTCGGCTCGCAGCATGGCGACCGTGTCGCCCGCGACCTTGTCCCACTCCCGGAAGAACTCGGTGGCCTGCGGGTCGAGGAAGACGAACCGGGCGTTGTTGGGCGGCCGTGCCGGGTCGGCGTAAACGGGGGAGAACAGGGCGCGCCCGAGGTGGTTGTCGGCCAGGATGTCCCCGCGTCCGCTGAGGACGAAGGCGGGTGTGCCGGTCATCGAGTCGAGGACGCGCTGCACCGCGGGCCTGACGCGCTGCTGGGCGGGCCGGCGGCGCGGCGGACGGGTCGCGCCGGCTCCGCGCAGGAGATGGAGCAGGTGGATCCGTTCGGCTTCGTCGAGCTGTAGTGCCTGCGCGATGCCTTCGATGACGCTTTCTGAGACGCCGGTGGCGTTGCCGCGCTCCAGCCGGGTGTAGTACTCGCTGGAGATGCCGGCCAGGAGGGCGACCTCCTCGCGGCGCAGCCCGGTGACGCGCCGCCGCTCCCCGCCGTACGGGGGCAGCCCGGCCTGCTCGGGGGTGACCTTGGCCCGTCGCGTGCCGAGAAATTCCCGGATCTCTGCGCGGAAATCATCACGGACGTCGCGATGGGTGCCGGAAGGGTCTTTTCTGCCTGCCATGAGCTCCACTCTACGAGCGCTCGCGCCGGGCAGGGGGTCCCTCTCAGTGACCCCCTCATCAGGGACTCCCACACTCCCCTGACAGCCGGTTCTGTGGGTGGTGCACCGCCCACAGCGGTGTGAACGGCACACACGGCTGCCGGACCACGGCACCTGAAAGGAACCCCCCCCATGAGCAAGGTCATTCTCGTCACCGGTGCCGGACGCGGTCTGGGTACGGACATCGCCCGCGAGGCCCTCGCCGTCGGCCACCGGGTCGTCGCCACCGGCCGCCGCCCCGACGAGGTCGAGAAGGCCCTGGGCGGCCCGCAGGACGACCTGCTGGTCACCAAGCTCGACGTCACGAGCCCTGAGGACGCCGAGGCCGCCGCGCGGGCCGCCGTCGACCGCTTCGGCCGCATCGACGTCCTGGTCAACAACGCCGGGAACCTCTTCACCGGCTACTTCGAGGAGATCTCGCCCGCGCAGATGCGCCGGCAGTTCGAGACGAACCTCTTCGGCCCGATGAACGTCACCCGCGCCGTCCTGCCCCGCATGCGGGCGCAGCGCGCCGGCCACGTCGTCACCATCACCTCGACCGCCGGGCTGGTCGGCATGGAGTTCACCTCCGCCTACGCCGCCTCCAAGTTCGCGGAAGAGGGCTGGATGGAGTCCCTGCGCTACGACGTCGAGCCGTACAACATCCACACCACGGTCGTGGAGCCCGGCTACTTCCGCACCGAACTCCTCGTGGACGGCTCCACCATCTGGCCCGAGCTGTCCATCGACGATTACGCGCCGCGGACCGCCCCGAGGATCGAGGGCATGAGGAGCATGAACGGCCGGCAGCCCGGCGACCCCGCCAAGCTCGCCCGCGCGCTGCTCACCATCGTCCAGCAGGACAAGCCCCTGCCGCGCTTCGTCGCCGGCGCGGACGCCATCGAGGCCGTCGAGGCCAAGGCGAGGGAACTCCTGACCCAGGCCGAAGCCTCCCGCGAACTGGGCGACAGCCTCGCCTACGACGACACCCACGCCTGAGAGGAACACCATGCCGCTGAAAGGCGAGTACGAGCCGAGCACGGCGCAGTTCGTACGTGACCAGGTCGAGCTGTACGAAAGCTCCGGCGGCACGGAAGGAACGACGCTCGGTGTCCTGGTCACACGCGAAGAAGACGAGAAACCGGAGGACGTGCCCGTCGTCATCCTGACCACCCTGGGCGCCAAGAGCGGCAAGATCCGCAAGTCTCCCCTCATTCGGGTGGAGCACGACGGCTCCTACGCCGTGGTCGCCTCCGCCGGAGGAGCCCCCAAGCACCCGGTCTGGTACCACAACGCGCTGGCCGACCCCCGGGTCGAGCTGCAGGACGGCCCGGTACGCCGGGACATGCTGGCCCGCGAGGTGACCGGGGACGAGAAGGCCGTCTGGTGGGCCCGAGCCGTCGAGGCCTTCCCGGACTACGCCGAATACCAGAAGAAGACGGACCGTGACATCCCGGTCCTCGTCCTGGAGCCCGCGGCTCAGGACCACTGACCCCGTTTCCGCCTGACGACCCGACAAGGAACACCTCATGAAGCACGTATCACTGGGCGGGCTCGATGTCTCCCGCATCGGCCTGGGAGCCATGACCATGGCCGGCGTCTACACCACGGGCGAGGGGCTCGACGACGCCGAGTCCATCCGCACCATCCACCGGGCCCTGGACCTCGGGGTCACCCACATCGACACCGCCGAGATCTACGGCCCCTTCCACAGCGAGAAACTCGTCGGCAAGGCCATCAAGGGCCGTCGCGACGACGTCGTGGTCGCGACGAAGTTCGGTCTCGTCTCCCACCACGGTGACGGCCCCGGCGTCATCGACAGCAGCCCCGCCAACGTGAAGACCGCCGTCGAAGGCTCACTGATGCGCCTCGGCACCGACCACATCGACCTCTACTACCAGCACCGCGTCGACCCGGACACGCCCATCGAAGAGACCATCGGCGCGCTGGCCGAGCTGGTCGCCGAGGGCAAGGTGCGCCACATCGGACTCTCGGAGGCCGGGCCCGAGACGATCCGCCGTGCACACGCCGTGCACCCGGTGGCCGCGCTGCAGACCGAATACTCTCTCTGGACCCGTGACGTCGAGGCCGAGATCCTCCCGCTGCTGCGCGAGCTCGGTATCGGGTTCGTTCCCTACTCGCCGCTCGGCCACGGCCTGCTCACCGGGAAGATCCGCACCGTCGACGACTTCGCCGACGACGACTGGCGCAAGACCAACCCGCGGTTCACCGGCGAGAACTTCCGGCGCAACCTGCGTATCGTCGACGAAGTGCAGGCCATCGGCGCGGAGATCGGCGCCACCCCGGCACAGACCGCGCTGGCGTGGCTGCTGACCCGCGGCGACGACATCGCCCCCATCCCCGGGACCCGGCGAGTCTCACGCGTCGAAGAGAACACCGCCGCCGACGGCATCGAACTCAGCGCCGCTCAACTCGACCGCCTGAACAACCTCACGCCGGCCGCGGGCGAGCGCCACGACGAGGCGAACATGGCCAGCATCGACCGCTGACCGTCGGTCGGCGAGGCCGGACGGTGTTACGGCAGGGCCGGTGCCGCGAGGGTTTCGGACTGGCCCGCGCGGCGCAGTGACGCGGCGACGAAGCCGTCGGCCTTGAGCTCCTCGACCAGCTCCCCGAGGAATCGTATGGTCTCGGGCCGCCGGGTGGTGGTGGTGCCGACGGCTTGGCGGATCTCCATGAACTCCTTCTCGATCAGCCGCACTTCGGGGTGCGCTTCGGCGTAGACGGTCATCGGCTGCCGGATGCCCGCACCCGCCTCCAGGTGCTGCGCGGCGAAGGTGTCGACACCCTCGTGGCCGCGAACCACTGTGGCGTGGCGCAGGGTTCTGGTGAGGTAGAGGTCGTAGGCGGATCCGGCCTTCACGCCGATACGGATGCCCGGCGCGTCGACGTCCTCGGGCGTGTGCAGGTCGGAGTCCTGGGGCACGGCGTACACGCCCTCGATGAGGACGTACGGGGCGGTGAAGGCGACCTCCGTCTCGCGGGCGGGCTCGATGGCGAGGAAGCAGACATCGGCCCGCCCACCGGCCATCGCCTCGAACGAGGCGCGCGCGGCGTCGAAGCAGAGGAATTCCACGGGCACCCCGAGCCGGGCCGCGATCTCCCGGGCGAGATCGACGGTGATGCCACTGGGTGCCTGCGGCGTCCCTTGGGCGAGGACGGGATTGCCGAGGTTGATGGAGGCGCGCAGGACACCGGTGGGCGCGAGATCGGCGGCGAGAGAGGGAAGGATCATGCCGCGAGTGTAGGTTCCTGGTCCGGTATCCCGGCTGTTTCCAGGGGCAGTTGGCGGCGGTATGGGCGGCGGCGCCACGATCGGCTCGGCGCTCGACGCCGGGCCGGCGGAGCGTGACGTCCTATGACGGCATCGAAACCGTTGCGGCTGGTGGGTTCCATCGGCGGGTGCGCGGCACCGTGGTGGAGATGCCGTAGTCCTTCTTGAGCCGGTCGGGGATGGCGTAGTGCATGACGCGTCCGCGGGTCAGGGAGGACAGCTCGAAGACGGTCGTCAGGTGGCCGAGGCGGTCCAGGGCCCAGGCGCCGAGAGGTGAGCGGTCCTCGATGGTTTCGAGGACGCCGAGGAGGTGAGGTACGGCCTTGACGACGGTGTCCCACGGGGTCTGCGGCACGTGGAGCCAGTCGGCGCAGGTGGTGCCGATGAGGTGGCGGATGAGGGCGGAGACGATCGGGTCGAAGAAGGTGCCGGGCACGACCTCCTCGTAGAGGTCGATGAGCTGCCGGGTCAGGCGCGCGCCCTCCTCGGAGGGCCCCATGTGCCGGACCATGTACAGGTCGAGAAAGCCGCGGGCCTCCGCGAGAGTCTTGGGGACGGCGTCCTGGTCGACGCCGAGCATGGCGCCGACGACGCGCCAGGCGTAGTAGTACGCTTCGGCGCCTTCCTCGGACATGTGGATGCCGAGGCGGTGCAGGCTGTCCAGGACGAGCAGGGAGAAGAACATCTGCCCGCCGATCATGTCCTCCTGGCAGATCGGCGTTCCCAGCGCGGTGGTGTCCCACCGGTTCTCCCGCTGGAGATGGTGGCGGATGGAGGCGTGCAGAAGGCGCACCTTCTGCGCGGCCGGGAGGAAGCGGCCGCCGGCCTCGAAGGCGTCGGGCTGCATCAGGTAGACGGTGAACTGACCTGTCTCCGCCATCCGTTTGGAGGGGTAGTCCATCCCGTGCGTGGCCGACAACAGCTTCGCCACATGGGGGACGACGTAGCAGGCGGGCATGGAGGCGAAGGACAGCGCGGTGGAGATGTGGACGTTGTTGTCGATGAAGAACAGCCGGGCCTTCTCCATCTCGGCCCAGTCCACCCAGTCCGGCGGGACGCGGGTGGCTTCCAGGTACTCCCGGGCGACATCGGGCAGCCCGTCGGGCAGGGGGGCGCCGGCGGTGGAGACGTAGCGCATCAGCGTGTTGAACGCGCCTACCTGGCCGCGCTCGAAGAGTGCGGCGACGGTGGTGTCGGCGAGTTCGTCGCCGACGTGCCGCAGGGCGTCCATGGATGACTCGGTGTAGGTCACGGCGGGGCTCCTTGTCCCTTCGGGACCGGCGGCGGCCGACAGCGACGGCCGGGCCGGCGGCCGGACATGGCGGTTGGCTGTGAAAGCCGGGGGTGCGGAAGTTCAGGACAGGCGGTCCGCTGCCGACTGCGCCAGTGCGGTCAGAGCGCTGCAGGCGTGCGCCGGTACGTCCATGTCGTGGAGAGCGCCGAGTGCCTCATGGACGCGTGCGCCGATCATGGCCTCGATGCGATCGGGTGCCTTCAGTCGGCGCATCATCTCGCGCACCGTGTCCAGGGCATCCGTATCCGCGCGGCGGCGGCCCAGCAGGACACGCAGCCGTTCGCGGTCTTCGTGATCGGCAAGACGCCAGGTCTCCGCCAGCAGGGCCGTGGGCCGGTGGCCGCGCACGTCGTCGGTGTTGGCCTTGCCGGTGCGTTCCGGATCTCCGAACAGGCCGAGCAGATCGTCCCGCAGCTGGAACGCCTCTCCCAGCGGCAGCCCGTACGCGGAGTAGCCCTCGCGCAACTGCGCGCCCGCCCCGGCCAGAGCGCCGCCGATCAGCAGGGGCTGCTCGACGGTGTACTTGGCGGTCTTGTAGCGGATCACCTTCAGTGACGCGGTGGTGTCCGGACCGGCTCCGGTGCGCAGGATCTCCAGGCACTCTCCCGCGATCAGCTCGCGTGCCATCACCGACCACAAGGGGCGGGCCCGGGCGAGGTAGGCGGCGGGCAGACCGCTGGTGGTGAACAACTGCCCGGCCAGCGCCATGAGCAGGTCTCCGACCAGCATCGCCAGCGACCTCGCGGCGGCGTCGGCGCGTGGTCGCCGCCGCACGGCACCGCGCAGGGCGATGTGCGCGGTGGGGCGACCGTGCCGCAGCGGGCTGTCGTCGATGAGATCGTCGTGCACGACCGCAGCGGCGTGCACCAGCTCCATGGACGCCGCGGCTCGCACCAGCGCGTCGCTGTCCGGCTGTCCCACGGCGCGCCAGCCCCAGTAGCAGAACGCCGCTCGCAGCCGTTTGCCGTCCGCGACCGCCGCCTCCAACTGCTCGGCCACCGGGGCCAGGAGCGGATCGACCGCGGCGAACTGGTCGGCCTCCCGGGCGGTGAACCGGTGCAGTACCTCGTCGACGCGGGACTTGAAAGCGGCCGGCTCCCACCGGTCAGATGCCATCGGCGGCCCTCCGGACCTGCGCGTGCCGGGCGAGGATCTCCAGGTGGGCCGGAGGTGCGGACGCGTACCGGTCCAGCGCCAGGCGCCCACGGGCCATCAGCTCGCTCTCGGCCTGCGCCGCCAACTCCGCGGTATCCGAACGGCGCAGCAGCCCCCGCAGCGTCCCCACGGCCGAACCCACCGTACTCACCGTCAGATCGGCCAGCCCGGCCACCAGCAGCACCGCCTGCGCGTCCAGGCCGTCGCGCCGTCCCGCTTCTCGCGTCATGCTGTTCCCCCCCGCTCACACAACATCCGGGCGGCGCCGGTCACGCGCCGTTCTTCCGAGCATTGGCCAGACCGGGCGCGAGAGCACAAGAACTCACGATCGAGTGATCACATCGCTCGACTGTTCGCCCGTCCCGCCGGCAGAGTCCGGCCCCCTGGTCAGGGGGCGGTTCACCGACGGAGCCGGGGCGCGAGGACCGTGCGCACGACCTTGGCCACCTTGCTCGCGGCGGATCCGTCCTCCTCTTCTTCTTCGGATTCCGGTTCCAGCATCCGCTGGATCCGCAGCAGCAGTTGGTTGGTCGACCGCCAGAGCGGGACGAACAGGCCGGCGACCGGACCTACGCCGTGGATCGGGCCGTCGGACAGCTCGGTGACCTTCTTGGCGATCGCGACCGTTGCCGGGTCCCGAAGGATCACGTGCACCTCATCGTCGACCAGCCTGATCTCCATCCTGCGGGCGGCGGCTTCCTCCGGATTCGCGTCCGTGGTCGTCTCCGGATCCAGTTCGTCGATCTTGGCGGCGACCGCGTCCGGGTCGACCCCGAGTTCGCGCAGCACCCTGGCCGCCATGCTGTTCTCGGCCCGCAGCATCGCCTCGAGCAGGTGATGGCTGCCGACCGGTGCGCCACCGGCCAGCGCGCTGGCGGCGGACACGGTGTCCTCGGTGGCAGGGGTGCCGGCCGGCCAGGGGCCGGCCGCGGCGTCCCGCGATCCGTCCGACGAGGCCAGCACCGCGGCGCGGATCTTGCTGATCGGATTGATCCGCTCGGCGAGCACCTGCGCGCCGACGCCCTCACCTTCCCTGACCAGGGCGAGCAGGATGTGTTCCGTACCGATGGAGTTGTGGTGCAGCTGCTGCGCCTCGCGCAGGGCGAGTTCCAGCGTCTTCTTCGCGCGCGGCGCGAACGGGATGTGGCCGCTCAGCTCCTCCGTACCGGGCTTGACCACCGCGGCGATATCGGCCTGCGCCGTCTCCTTGTCGTACCCGAGCTCGTGCAGAACCTTCGCCGCAGTGCTGTCCGGCACGTCGAGCAGCCCCAGCAGGAGGTGCTCCGTGCCGATGTGGTGGTGCCTGAGCAGCCTCGCCTGCTCCTGGGCCGTGACGACCACGCGACGGGCTTTCACCGTGAACCTCTCAAAAGTCATGGTTCCATGGTCCCAACCCTGTCAATACACTGTCATTGACAGGGTTACCGTGGCGAAGGGAGGGTGTGATGGAGACACCGTCGGACTGGGAGGACCGGCTCGCGCGCTGGCAGAACGAGCTGGAGTTGTTCGAGCAGCTGGACGAGACGCCCTGGGTCACGCTCGCCAGGGCGGAAGCCGAAACCGGGGTCTCCCGCTCGGCTCTGCGGTCCTGGTACCGCAACGGCGAGATCCAGTCCCGGCTGGTGGACGGCCCGAACGGGCCGCAGCGCCTGGTCCAGCTGGACGCGGTGATCGAGCGCGCCGCCGCGTCACCGCGCATTCAACGCAGGGCGGAACGCGAAGTCAGCCTGGAAGCCCAGGTCACCCTGCTACGGCACCGGGTTGACCAACTCGAACTGCGGCTGGCCGCGTTGGAGCGGAAGTCACCGGCGTGAGCGGCCGTGAATGCGGCAGCCGCTTTCAAAGTCGGATCTGGGCGTGACGGCGTTGTTCCTGACGGTCGGTCTTCCCGGGGCCGGAAAGACCACGAGAGCTCGACAGCTGGCCAAGGAGCACAACGCGCTGCGGCTGACGCCTGATGAGTGGATGCTCCCGCTGTTCGGTGATCCGCAGCCGGCCGGGAAGCGCCATGTGCTGGAAGGACGGCTGCTCTGGCTGGGGCTGGAGGCGCTGAAGCTGGGAACGAACGTGGTCTTGGATTTCGGATGCTGGTCTCGTGACGAGAGGTCCGCGATCCGCTGGTTGGTGATGTCTGTGGGCGCGTCCTGTCAACTCGTGTACATGCCGGTGGACCATGAGACCCAACGCGCTCGGATCGCCCATCGCCAGTCGACCACCCCTGATCAGACCTTCGTGATGAGCGAGACGGAGCTCTTGCACTGGAGGACGTTGTTCGAGGAGCCCGACGCCACGGAACTCGATGGACATGAGGTAGGAGGTCCGCCTCCTGGGTGGTCAGGCTGGCTGGAGTGGGCCGCCGATCGGTGGCCATCGCTTGTGTGACTGTCCGGCCAACCTTGAAGAACAAGCTGAGGGCCTCCGCATACCCGGAATACCCGCGCGGACGGGGGTCGTTGATCATTCAGGCACCGGTCTGACGACGGAGCCAGGAGTCACTTCCGAGAGAACGGAGTGTCCGGCGTGGACGTCTTCATCATCGGCATCACCGGCGGTATCGGTGGTCTGCTTGCGCAGAAGCTGCGTACTCGGGGAGACGCCGTGCACGGGCTCGTTCGCCGGGACGAACAGCAGGCTGAACTCGCAACGAGAGGCGTGAACGCACGAGTCGGTGATCTCTCCGGCATGACGGTGGAACAACTGGCGGCAGCATTCGGTGACGTCGACGTGATCGTCTTCAGCGCCGGATCGAATGGCGGCAGCAGGGAGGTCACGACGGCGATCGACGGCGATGGGGTCGTCAAAGCGATCGAAGCGGCACGCATCGGCGGCGTGGAGCGCTTTGCGCTGGTATCGGTGCTCCCGGAATCATGGCGGGAACGCGACCTCGGCGAGGACGTCGAGTACTACTTCGCCGTGAAGAAGGCCGCGGACGTCGCGCTCAGCCGCAGCGATCTGAATTGGCTGATCCTCCGTCCGTCACTCCTTCTCGACGGCCCGGGAACCGGCACCGTATCGCTCGGGCCGGCAGAGCTCCACGGTGAGATCACTCGCGACGACGTCGCCGCCACCCTCGCTGAACTGCTCCACGAGCCCCGGATCGGCCGGCAGATCCTCGAACTCAACACAGGGTCGACACCCATCGAAGAAGCGGTCCGAGCGAACGTCCGCTCTTGACCTGACTGGGACTGGGCGAATAGGCCAGCGGGGGAGCCGGCGGGTACGGGGTCGGAATGGCCGCTGCCGACACGGAATGCACCGGCATCGATTCCGACCCAGCGGCCCGGAGCCCGCGGCAGCAGCACGCTCCGGACAACATCCTGGCGGTCACCCGCATCGCATCCCCGGCAACCGAGCTCAGACGATCTTGAGCGTGGTGCCGTTGTCTTCGAGCGCGGTGGTTTCGCCGGCGGGTGCGGTCGTGTCGGTGACGAGGATGTGCACCAGCGTGGAGGGGCCGACATAGGCGTGGGTGGTGCGGCCGAGTTTGCTGCCGTCGGCGGCGGCGATGATGCGGCGCGCCGAGGCGATGACCGCCTTCTTCACCGCTGCTTCGTCGAGGTCGTAGGCGGTCATGCCGTCCCCGGCGGTCAAGCCGCAGCAGCCCAGGACGGCGGTGTCGAAACGCAGCGCCGCGAGGGAGGCGAGGGCGAGGGGCCCGGTGAGAGCTCCCTCGCCCGCGCGGGGCCGGCCTCCGGGGACCAGGAGCGAGGTCGGTTCAGGGGCGTCACTGAGGATGTGGATCGCCTGCAGTGACAAGGGCATGACCGTGACCTGTCGTCCGTGCAGCAGGCGTGCCACTTCCAGACAGGTCGTCCCGCTGTCGAGCAGGACGGTTTCGCCGTCGGTGATGAGGGAGGCCACCTCCGCCGCGATCCGGCGCTTGGCGTCCGTGGCTTCGTGGGCGCGCAGCGCGAAGGGAGGTTCGTCCCCTCGCAGGAGCAGGGTCCGTGCGCCACCGCGGAACCGTTCGAGGACGCCTTGCGATGCCAGCTGGTCCAGATCGCGACGGATGGTCATCTCCGAGGCACCTGTCAGGTCGGCGAGTTCGGTGACTGTGGCCGTTCCTGCCTCCTGGACGGCCTGGGCGATGAGTCGGTGACGCTCACTGGTGCTCATACCGTGATTCAACACCACCCGGACCGAACAGTGAAGCTGTGCGGAAGCCTAGGTTTCGAACGGAGTTGTTGTTCGTTATGGTGTCCGGCATGGAAAGAGTGCTGCGGGCATCCCGCGTCGTGACGTTTGTATATTTCGTACTCAATGGCACATTGCTGGGCATGTGGGTGGTGCAGATCCCGGCCATCGAGGAACGCGTGGGCATCAGCCACGCGGCCCTGGGCGGGTTCCTCGTGCTGTTGGGAGCGGGGGCCTTCGCCGGCATGCAGGTCGGCGGGCGTCTGTCCGACCGGCTCGGCACACGCACCGTCGTTCCCCTGGCCGGAGTGCTGTGCAGCGCGACCCTGATACTGCCTGGTCTCGCCCGAGAACCCTGGACCCTCGGAGCGGCGCTCCTGCTCTTCGGGTTCGGAAACGGCACCCTCGACGTCAGCATGAACGCGCATGCCGTGCAGGTGGAGAAGGCGTACGAGCGGCCTGTCATGTCGGCCTTCCACGCCACGTTCTCCGTCGGTGGTGTCCTGGCCGCGCTCGCCGGTGCCGCCGCCATCGACATCGGCTTGGGCCTGGCCACGACACTGGGCACCGCCGCAGGCGTCGGCGTCGTCATCGCCCTGGTGTCGGCTCGTGGCCTCCTGCCCACCGTGTCGACCGCCCCCGCAGCCGATGCCGAGGGTGACCCTGACGTGAAGAAGCGGCCCGTTCCCGCCCGGATCCGGCTCCTGGCCGTCCTGGCTCTGCTGGTCATGCTGTGCGAGGGAGCCGCCAACGACTGGAGCGTCCTCCATCTCAAGTCCGTCCTGGACGCGCCGGAGAGCACCGCCGCCTTCGCCTATGGGACCTACGCGGCCACCATGACCATCGGCAGGCTCCTGGCGGACCGGATGTCCGCGCGCATCGGACCGGTCGCCGTCCTTCGGTACGGCGCGGCTCTGGCCGCCGTCGGCATCACGGCCGTGGCCCTCTCACCCTGGATCTGGGCCGCGCTGACCGGCTGGGCGCTGTTCGGCCTGGGCCTGTCCGGCTGTATCCCGCAACTGTTCAGCGCCGCCGGACACGCCGACCCCGCAGCCGCGGGCACCAACGTCTCCCGGGTCGCCGGACTCGGCTACATCGGCATGCTCGCAGGCCCCGCCGTCATCGGCTGGATGACCCATTTCATGGCGCTCGATCACACGTTCCTGCTGCTCACCCTGTTCTGCGCGACCGCCGCCGCGGCGGCCGGCATCCTGCGCCCCTCTCCAGACCGGCCGCGCACGGTCGAGCTTTCCTCCTGACGAGCCGCGTCCTGCTCGATGGTGCCGTGGAAGCCGAAGGGGGCAGGGATCACGCCTGCGTCTGCGGCGCGCTTGCGACGTACTGGTTCAAGGCAGCCAATGAGGGGCTGGTTGCGTGAGATGCGGTGAGAAGGGCACCGTAGACGGCTGAGGAGGCTGCTCGTCTCACGTAGCCGGCGACATCCGGCGGCCATGCGTCACGTTCTTGGTGAATGAGCAGAGAAACTGCCCCGTGTACGCCGGCACACAGCAATCTGGTGGTTTCGGTCTTGTTCTCAACCGGTACTCCGGCATCCAGGCAGGCAGCCACCTTCTCGCGAAAATAGCGAAAGCACGCATCTTCGTTCTGACGGCTGGCTTCTGTGGCCGTGCCGGCCATCACCAGTCTGTATGGGGACGGATGGCGAAGTCCAAATGAGATATAGGCGACGCAGGTTTCGTAGAGCGCCGTCACCGGATCGGGGACGTCCCGGGAAACCACTTCCAACTCGCTGAACAGTGATCTCCATACGCGCAGGCACGTCGCATGGACGAGCTCCGTCTTCGAGGCGAAGTGGAGGTAGACGGCTGGGGGACTGACTCCCGCCCGTGCCGCTACCGCACGAATCGTGAGAGCCTCGGCGCCACCGTCTTCCAGAAGCTGATCGGCGATGTCGAGAAACTGGTCCCGGAGCAAACCGCCTTGGCCCTTCCTGGCGCGAACTCGGGAGCCGGTCACGGCTGTGATCCAGCCTTTGGCCTGACGGCGGTGACCACCTGGGTCACCCGGGCGCACAGTTCACCGCCGGCGTCATGAATGTTGACCTCGACGACAGTGTTGCGCCCCACACGCAAGGGGCCGGCTGTGGCGACGACGTCTGTGTGTGCCGGACGAAGGAAGTGCGTGGACGACTCCACGGTGGCCGGTGCCGCGCCGGTTGGCCCGTTGAGAGCGGCGCACACGGCAGCGCAGACGTCGGCGAGTCCCATCAACGCTCCTCCGTGCAGACCACCGCCCACCGTGGACAGAGAGAGATCGTGCGCCAGCGTGGCGCGAACGCTGACTGCCGAGATCTCGTCGAACACGACTCCGAGCGTCTTGGCGTACGGGGCGAGCGCGTAGACCTCTTCGGCATCAAGTGTGAGCACCCGGCTACTCCGATCGAAGCTGATGGTTAACGACGTTAACTTAACGTCGTTAACCCATGCCGTCAATGAGCACGTGGTCTCGATGGTCGTCCGGACAGCGGACTCCCACCAGGCCCCGGTGTTCGGAACGCGTTCGGAATGAGTGCTCACTCCATCCCAGACTCGTCACCGTTCATCCCACCCGCTCACGGGGTCGGGTCCGGACCCCCTCGTCTCCCTCCCGGACAACTCCCTCCGGGACATGAGGGGCTGTCGACAACAGGAGTGGTCATGCTCAACAGGCCTGACCGCGGAGCACCGGTGACACCGGCACCCCTCGGACCTGCGCGTTCCGGCCTGTCCCGGACAGCATGGCGGTTGTCCGGGGGAGCCCTCAGCGGACGCTTGCCGTTGGGGCAAAATCAACTTCCCATGGGCTGGTGCGCATCCTGTCGTACGAGGACACGGCGCGTGGCAGTCGGTTCTTTCATGGGGCGGTGGCGAGAAGGTCCCGGGATCCGAGGCTGTCCAGTGGTCGGTGCCCCGGAAGGACATCGCCGACGCGGAGATCAAGCCGTTCAGCGTGGCCGAGTCCGACTTCAAGGTCTCCTTCCGCGACGGTTCGGGGGCCCGGCTGACGTCTTCGTCGTACGGCGCCCGGAGAATCGTGGCTCTTCTCGGTTCCGGGACGCCCAGCCGGTCCGGACAGGCCGACACGATCCGCGTCCCGCCCGCCAAAAGCCCTTGAGAGGCCGGACCCACGGCCAGTTCGAGCCGGGACCTTCAGGAGGCGGCTCGGGGAAGTATGCCGGTCCGGGCCAGTCCGCCGAGCCAGGCCGCGGAGGGCTTGGGGGTGCGTTCGAAGGTGTCGGGATCGACGGAGATGAGGCCGAAGGTGGGTGTGTAGGAGCCCCATTCGTAGTTGTCGAGGGCGCTCCAGTGGAGGTAGCCACGTACGTCGAGGCCGTCCTCCAGGGCGGCGGAGACTTCCTGGAGCGCCCCGGTGGTGTAGGCGATGCGGCGTGTGTCGTCGCCGGTGGCGATGCCGTTCTCGGTGACGATCAGAGGGACGTCGCCGACGATCTCGGCGGTGTGGCGCAGGGCGTGGCCGACCGCTCGGGGGTAGTACTCCCAGCCGGTGAGGGTGCGTTCGGCGTCGTCGGGGGCGGGGACGGGGCCGTCGGTGGTGATCCTGGTGCGAGTGTAGGACTGGACGCCGATCCAGTCGTCGTCACGGGCGACTTCGATGAAGACGTCTTCGCGGGGGTGGCTGTAGGCGGCGGTGGCGGCTTCGGCGCCGGGCAGGGCCTGGTAGACCTGGTTGGCGATCGACCAGCCGACCTGGATGCCGGCGGAGATCGCCTTGACGGCGGCCGTCGCACGGTGGTGGGCCTGGATCAGGGCGTCGGTGGTGGCCTTGTCGGGCAGCACGAGTCCCACCTTGGGAGGTGCTTCGGCGCCCAGTTCGCGGACGGCGCCGGCGACCGCGACCATGTTGGGTTCGTTGATGGTGCACACGTGCCGTACGCCGGTGCCGATGATCGGCGCGGTCGCCTGCACGTACCGCTCGAAGAGGCCGGCGGCGCCGTCCGCGGTCCAGCCTCCACGTTCGGCGAACCAGCGCGGGACAGTGAAGTGGTGCAGCGTGACCATCGGTCGCAGGCCGCGTTCGATCGCGCCGTCGACCATGCGGCGGTAGTGGGCGATCTCGGCCCGGGAGAAGTGTCCGGGTGCGGGTTCGATGCGGGCCCATTCGATGCTGAAGCGATAGTCGGTGAAGCCGAGTTCGGCCAGCAGGTCCATGTCCTCGCGCCACCGGTGGTAGCTGTCGGCCGCGTCGCCGCTCGGCTCGGCGATGGACCCGCCGTTGTGTTCCATGTGCCACCAGTCGCTGTTGACGTTGTTGCCCTCGATCTGGTGGGCGGCGGTGGACGCGCCCCACAGGAAACCGTCGGGGAAGCGGAGACCGTCGGCGGTGACGTTCATGGCTGGGCCTTTCCTGGGTCGTGCCGGGTGTCGGTCAGCGGTTGCGCGTGGGCCCGCGTGTCAGGGAGCCGAGGGGCCGGGCCAGATGGCCGAGGCGTCGTCGCGGTGGGGGTCGGGCAGCCGGATCGGGCGGACGGAGACGGTGTGTTCGCGTCCCTCCGTGACGGCCGTCCACGGGGCGGGGCGACCGGCGTAGCACAAGGTGGTCAGGGCGAACACGCCGTCAGCGTAGACCTCGACGTATTCGCCGATGGTGAGGATGCGCAGCACGGCCGCGGAGCTGGGCAGGAGGGTTTCGGCGAGCCGGGAGCCGTCCGGGCCGGTGACCCAGAGGTGCTTGCCGTCGCAGCCGACGGCAAGGGTGGCGCGACCGCTGCCCGGGACATCGGTACGCAGGGTGACCTCGACGGGCCCGGACACGGCGATGTCGCCGACCGCGTGCAGGGTCGGGTGGTCCGTCTTCTCATCGAGCCAGGTGTCCAGGCCGGGCCACCATTCGAGGCGGGGTGCCGCATCCGGGGGTGTGACGAGGAGTTTCGGCTGGGCGAGCATGCCGCGGCAGCTCGTGCCGGCGTCGGTGAGGCCGACGCGGCGGGGGGTCGTGTGCAGGACCACCCGAGAGCCGTCAGGCGCGGTCGTGACGCGGGGGGCGTAGGCGCCGGACGGCCCGAGGGGGCCGCGGCGGGTCCAAGGCCCACGCAGGCGTGGGGCGGTCCATGCCTCAAAGCCCTGCGCGGAGCCGATGGAGCCGAGCAGCAGCCAGGTCCCGTCGTCGAGACGTTCGAGGACCGGGCACTCCAGTTCGTTGACGTCGCCGGGGGAGATGAGCGGCGGGTGGACGGTCCAGTGTTCCAGGTCGTCCGAGGTGGCGAGGGCGACACATCCGCTGACCTCGACCGGCAGCGAGGCGTCGCTGGCGCAGACGACCATGATCCAGCCGTCTGACTCGTCGTCGGGTACGACGAAGGGGTCGCGCCAGCCCATGCGTTCCGTGGTGCGGTACCAGCGTGGGTCGGCCTCGACGACCGGCCCCGTGGCGTGGCGGCGCCATCCGGTGCCGTCGAGGCGGTCGGAGTAGGCGAGCCCCACGGCCTGGAGCGGCCAGCCTCCGGGCGTGAGTCCGCGGACACCGGTGTAGAACATGGCGAGCCCGTCACCGTGGGGAAAGGGGTGCATCGTCCACACGGCCTGCTGGTCGAAGCGGCCGGGCAGGCCGGTGCCGAAGGCGGTGCCCTGCGGCTGCCAGTGCACCAGGTCGGTGGAGGTGGCCCGGCCGTAGGAAGTCTCCATCCACAGGTGGTCGAACCGCGCTGTCCACGGACCTTGCAGGTGCAGCACCGTGTGCGTGCCGTCCGCGTGGCTCAGCAGGGCGAAGTCGTTCACACAGAGGCCGGGCGGGGCGTAACGCATGGATGACTCCTGGGGCTCTCGGTAGACAAACGCGTGCGCTGAATCGCTGTCACTTCTGCGCTGATGGGAAAGCGGTGCAAGTAAATATGAACGCAAACGCTTGCGCAACCAAAGGTGTGGGTCTACGGTCTGGTCACCCGCGGATCACACCGATGTGAACCGGATCGGAGGGACCTACTGTGACGGCCAGCATCACCGACGTCGCCCGTGCTGTCGGGGTCTCGGCGTCCACCGTGTCCCGCGCGCTGCGCGGCCGACCGGGGGTGTCGGACGAGGTACGGGAGCAGATCGCGGCCGCAGCCGCCTCGCTCGGCTACACCGCGTCGCGTTCGGCGTCCAGCTTGGCCAGCGGTCGCACGCTCACCATCGGCGTCGTCGCCCCGTTCGTGGGCCGCTGGTTCTTCGGCACGGTGCTGGATGCGGCTGAGAACGAGTTCGGTGCGGCCGGGTACGACGTCCTGCTGTACAACCTCGGCTCCCCTGAGGCACGCAAACGCTTCTTCACCAAGATGCCGGTACGCAAACGCGTGGACGCGGTGCTCTCGCTGCTGGTCCACGACGAGGACGAGGCCGACGCGCTGAGGTCGCTCAGGGTGCCGCTCGCCACCTTCTGGACCGCGCCCAGACCCGGCTTCACGGTCGTGGGCATCGACGATCGAGCCGCCGCGCAGAGCGCCGTGCGGCATCTGGTGAACCTCGGCCACCGCAGGATCGGCATGATCGGCGGAACCAGCGGACCCTTGCACTGGACCACTCCGGTCGAGCGACGCCAGGGCTACCTGGACGTCCTGGCGGACGCCGGGATACCGCACGATCCGGCCCTGGAGACGGACGGCGGCTACACGGTCGAGGGCGGCGAGCGCGCCATGACCGAACTGCTGGCCGCTCCCCGCCCGCCGACGGCGGTGTTCGCCCAGTCCGACGAGATGGCCATGGGTGCCCTCCGCGCCCTGCGGCTGCACCGGTTGAAGGCGCCGGACGACATGTCCGTCATCGGCCTCGACGGCCACGAACTTGCCGAGGTGCTCGGGCTGACCACCATCGCCCAGCCGGTCGCGGGCCAGGGTACGGAAGCCGCCCGGCTGTTGCTGCGGCAGTTGGAGGAGCCGGACGCCGCCTCACCCGGGCATGTCCAGGTACCCACCCGCCTGATCCTGCGCGACACCACCGCACCACCACAGCCGCGCGGACCGCAGTAACCGTCCCGGAGCCCCACGCC
>NZ_MUKA01000625.1 GCF_002150735.1 Streptomyces africanus | reverse complement strand
CGGCGGCAACCCGACCGTCTCGGTCGCGGCCTTCTCCCTCGGCACCTACGGCGAGCTGAAGAACGCGGTCGACCGCCTCGCCGACCGCGTCGGCGCCCCGGCGAGCAGCGTCTCCCTGAAGCGCCGCTCGTACGAGGAGTCGATGGAGGTGTACGCCGGCTGCTCCTCGTTCCCGACGGACGCCCAGTGCCATCTGCCCGGCTCGACCCCGGGCCGGTCCCCGAAGGGCGCGCTGGGCCGCGAGACGTACGCGGCGGCGTCCGACTTCTTCGACCGTTCCCTCTCGGCGGCCGGTATCCGCACACTGCTGTCCCAGATCAGGTCGGTACGCGGCGGCACGGGCAGCATCGCCCTCACGGCCCTCGGCGGAGCGGTGAACCGGGTCTCCCCGACGTCCACGGCCTTCGTCCACCGCCGCTCGCGCATGCTGGCCCAGTACATCGCCGCCTGGCGTCCCGGCACGACGGGCACCACGGCCCGCGACTGGCTGGCCTCCGCCCACAAGTCCATGCGCCCGCACGCCTCAGGCGCGGCCTACCAGAACTACACGGACCCGACCCTCACCAACTGGCGCCAGGCGTACTACGGCGACGCGGCCCCCCGCCTGAAGAAACTGAAGAACGAATACGACCCGAACCGCTTCTTCACGTATCCCCAGGCGCTGTAAGGGCCTAGCTGCGAGCGCTCGTGCCGCTCAGCCTGCGGGCAGTC
>NZ_MUKA01000624.1 GCF_002150735.1 Streptomyces africanus | reverse complement strand
ACTGGGTGCCGGACGGGCCGCTGGATCTCGGGCTGGTGCTCGGGCCGCTGAGGCGCGGACCGGGTGATCCGACGTTCCGGGCGATGCCGGACGGGTCCGTGTGGCGGGCCTGCCGTACGCCCGCCGGGCCCGGCACGCTACGGGTCTGCGCCTACGGCGGCGGGGTGCGCGGCCAGGCCTGGGGGCCCGGGGCTCAGTGGCTGCTGGACCGGTTGCCGGAGTTGCTCGGGGCCGCCGATGACCCGTCCGTGTTCGTGCCCCGGCACCGGCTGGTGGCGCTGGCCCGGCATCGGCGGCCGGGGCTCAGGCTGACGCGGAGCGGGCTGGTGATGGAGTCGCTGATTCCGTCGATTCTGGAGCAGAAGGTCACGACCGATGAGGCGTATCGGGCGTGGCGGTTGCTGGTGCGGAAGTTCGGGGAGCCGGCGCCGGGGCCCGCGCCCGGGCGGATGTGTGTGATGCCGGCGCCTCGGGAGTGGGCGTTGATCCCGTCGTGGGAGTGGCATCGGGCCGGGGTCGACAACAAGCGGGCGTCGACGATTCTGCGTGCGGTTCGGGTGGCCGGGCGGTTGGAGGAGGCGGCCGGGATGGAGCCGGGGGCGGCTCGGGCGCGGTTGGAGCTGGTGCCGGGGGTGGGGCCGTGGACGTCGGCGGAGACGGTGCAGCGCAGTCATGGGGCGCCGGACGAGGTGACCGTGGGGGATCTGCATCTGCCCCGGATCGTGGGGTGGGCGTTGGCCGGCGACCGGGATGCGGATGACTCCGTGATGCTGGAGTTGTTGGAGCCGTATGCGGGGCAGCGGCATCGGGCGGCTCGGTTGATTCTGCTGAGTGGGGCGGTGCCGGGGCGGAGGGCGCCGAAGATGCCGCGGTGGGATATCGGGGCGTTGTGAGCTGCCCCGGTTTCCAGTGCTGCGGCGTTGTGGCTGGGGCCGGGTGGGCCCGCAGCCCGGCGTAGCGGGGTGCCGCCTGCGCCCACCCGTGCCGCCCCAGCGGCACGACTGCCCGCAGGCGGCAGCCAGTGCGCTACTGGTCCGAAGAGAAGCGGACCGCTCCTGCTGGGATGTGGGCGTCGCACCAGATGCGGGCGCCGTCGCGGAGTTCGTTGTCGGGGCCTATGACCGCGCCGTCGCCTATGACCGTGCCGGTGAGGACGGAGCGCTCGCCGACGCGGGCCCGGGTGCCTATGAGGGAGTCGGTGACGACCGCGCCGGGCTCGATCACGGCGCCCGGCAGGATCGTGCTGCCGAAGACGCGGGCGCCCTCCGCGACGAACGCCCCCTCGCCGACCACCGTGCCGCCGGACAGCTTCGCGTCGGCCGCGACCGTGGCCGTCGGCAGGACCAGGCGGTCCCCGCAGCGGCCGGGGACCGCCGGGGACGGGGCCCGGCCCAGGACCAGGTCCGCCGAGCCCCGGACGAATGCCGCCGGTGTGCCCAGATCCAGCCAGTACGTCGAGTCGACCATGCCCTGGAGGTGCGCGCCGGCGGTCAACAGGTCCGGAAACGTCTCGCGCTCCACCGACACCGGCCGGCCCGGCGGGATCGTGTCGATGACCGAGCGGCGGAAGACGTACGCCCCCGCGTTGATCTGGTCGGTGACGATCTCCTCGGGCGTCTGCGGCTTCTCCAGGAACGCCAGGACCCTGCCCGTGTCGTCCGTGGGGACGAGACCGTAGGCGCGCGGGTCCGTGACCTGGGTGAGGTGCAGGGAGATGTCCGCGCCCGTCGACTCGTGGGTGTCGACCAGGGCCCGGATGTCGAGGCCCGTCAGGATGTCGCCGTTGAAGATCAGGACCGGGTCGTCGGGGCCGGAGTGCAGCCGGGAGGCCACGTTGCGGATGGCGCCGCCCGTGCCCAGGGGCTCCTCCTCCGTCACGTACTCCAGGTGGAGCCCCAGCGCGGAACCGTCACCGAAGTACGGCTCGAAGACCTCGGCCAGATAGGACGTGGCCAGGACGATGTGCTCGACGCCCGCCGCTCTCGCTCTCGCCAGCTGGTGCGTGAGGAAGGGCACCCCGGCCGCCGGCACCATGGGCTTGGGCGTGTGCACCGTGAGCGGGCGCAGTCGGGTGCCCTTGCCGCCGACCAGGAGGATCGCTTCTGTCACGTGTCGTCTCTGCTTCCTGCCGGGACCGGCCGAACTGTCTTTCGGCCGGTCAGTGTATGCAGACCGTTCCGTGGCGCCTTCGCTGGCCGTGCGGCATTCCGCCCGCTGCCCCCCGACGGCGGTGAACGTGTGTCTCAGCGGCCCTGGTACCGGGCCGCCTTGGAGCGGGCCGAGCCGAGCTTGCCGTAGAGCTTGCGTCCCGGGCAGGACGTCCTGAATCCGTCCCGGTGACCGGAAATCACGTTCAGTCGTACCTTCTTACCTTTTCGGTAGAGATTGCTGCCAGCCGACTTCAGGTAGGTCTTTCCCCGCGGATTCACCCCGTACAGACCCAGCTTCCAGGCCGTGAGCCGGGCGATGGCCTTGATCGCGGCGGACGACGGCTTCTTGGCGCCGTACGACCCGAGGACGGCGATCCCCATGCTGTTGCTGTTGAAACCAAGGGTGTGGGCGCCGAGGACCGGCCTGGCCACGCCTCCGGCGCGGCCCTCGTAGATCTTTCCGCACTTGTCGATGAGGAAGTTGTAGCCGATGTCCCGCCAGCCCATGCTCCTGACGTGGTAGCGGTAGATACTGCGGATGAGTGACGGGGACTGCGAGCAGCGGTACTTGTTGCCGCTGGCCGTGTGGTGCACGAAGGCCGCCTTGACCTTCTTCGTGTACCGGAAACCCCGCTCCCGCAGTCCCTCGTTCGCGCCCCAGCCGCGCCGCGTGACGATGCGCGGGCGCGGGCCGACGAACGGCCTCACCCGCTGCTGCTCCGTCAGCTCACCGGTGTTGAGGGCGAAGAACTCCTGCTCGCTCTCCGCGCGGTTCAGTTCCGGGATCTCGCCGGCGCCGAGGGGGGCCAGGTCGGCGTTGGCGGCAGAGGCTTCGGTGGCGGCGGAGGCTTCGTCGGCGGACGTCTCGTCGGCGGCGGTCTCGTCG
>NZ_MUKA01000103.1 GCF_002150735.1 Streptomyces africanus | reverse complement strand
CCTCGCGGACCCGGCCGGACAGGCCGTGGTGGTCCGGGTGATGGTGGGTGACGACCACGCCGTGGATCTCGGCGACCGAGGTGCCGCAGGCCGTGAGTCCGGCCGCGAGGGTGTTCCAGGACGCCGGGTCGTCCCAGCCGGTGTCGATCAGAACCGGGCCGCGGTCGGTGTCGACGACGTACACCAGTGTGTGGCCGAGCGGGTTGTCCGGGATGGGGACGCGCAGGGACCGGACGCCTCCGCCGTGGTCGTACACCGCCGGTACGGGCTCGCGGTCCTGGCTGCTCTTCATGTGCCCTCCGATCCACGGCCATTGCCCACTATAACGAGAACTGGTATCAGTTTCTGAAACACCGTCAGATGTGAAGGCAGTCGGCCATGACCGAGCTCGTGGAACACGGACAGCTGTTCGTCGGCGGGGAGTTGACCGACCCCCTGGGTACGGACGTCATCGAGGTGATCTCGCCGCACACGGAAGAGGTCATCGGACGCGTCCCGCACGCCTCGACGGCGGATGTGGACCGGGCCGTGGGAGTGGCCCGGCGGGCCTTCGACCAGGGCCCCTGGCCGCGCATGAGCCTCGACGAGCGGATCGAGGTCGTGAGCAGGATCAAGGACGGGATCGCCGCCCGGCACGACGAGATCGCCCGTGTGATCTCCGGCCAGAACGGCTCGCCGTACTCCTGGAGCGTCCTCGCCCAGGCCCTCGGTGCCGTCATGGTCTGGGACTCGGCGATCACCGTCGCCCGGAACTTCACCTACGAGGAGCGGCGCGACGGCGTGCTCGGCAGGATCCTCGTCCGGCGGGAGCCCGTCGGGGTGGTCGCCGCCGTCGTGCCGTGGAACGTCCCGCAGTTCGTCGCCGCCGCCAAACTCGCCCCGGCGCTGCTCACCGGCTGCACGGCCGTGCTCAAGCCCTCGCCCGAGTCGCCGCTGGATGCGTACCTGCTCGGCGAGATCGCGAAGGAGGCCGGGCTGCCCGAGGGCGTGCTGTCGATCCTGCCCGCCGACCGGGAGGTGAGCGAGTACCTGGTCGGGCACCCCGGCATCGACAAGGTGTCCTTCACCGGCTCCGTCGCGGCCGGCAAACGCGTGATGGAGGTCGCCGCCCGCAACCTCACCCGCGTGACGCTCGAACTGGGCGGCAAGTCGGCCGCCGTCGTCCTGCCCGACGCGGACGTCGAGACGGCCGTGGCGGGCATCGCCCCCGCGGCCTGGATGAACAACGGGCAGGCCTGCGTCGCCCAGACCCGCATCCTCCTGCCGCGCTCCCGCTATGACGAGTTCGCCGACGCCCTCGCCGCCGCGGCGGGCGCGCTGACGGTCGGCGACCCGCTGGACCCCGCCACCCAGGTGGGCCCGCTGGTGGCCCGGCGGCAGCAGCGGCGCAACCTCGACTACATCCGCATCGGCCAGGAGGAGGGCGCGAAGATCCTCACCGGCGGCGGACGCCCGGCCGGCCTCGACCGCGGCTGGTACGTCGAGCCGACCCTCTTCGGCGACGTCGACAACTCCATGCGCATCGCCCGCGAGGAGATCTTCGGCCCAGTGATCTGCCTGCTGCCCTACGACGACGAGTCCGACGCCGTGAAGATCGCCAACGACTCCGACTACGGACTGAGCGGCAGCGTGTGGACGGCGGACGTCGAGCGCGGCATCGAGATCGCCCGCCAGGTCCGTACCGGCACCTACTCGGTCAACACCTTCAGCCTGGACATGCTGGGCCCCTTCGGCGGCTACAAGAACTCGGGTCTGGGGCGGGAGTTCGGGCCCGAGGGATACGGCGAGTACCTGGAGCACAAGATGATCCACCTCCCGGCGGACGCGTAGCGATGGGCGACCGCTGGCACGTGGAGGTCGACCGCTCCCTGTGCATCGGCTCCGCCCAGTGCCTCCACCACGCACCGGACGGCTTCCGCCTGGACGCCGCCCGGCAGTCCCGTCCGGCCGCCCCGGACACGGACGCGAACGAGCGGGTGCTGGCGGCTGCGGAGAACTGCCCGGTGGAGGCGATCACGATCACGCTGGGGGACAGCGGGGAGGCGGTGTTCCCTCCGGAGGAGTACGGGTGTGAGTAGGTGAGGCACCGAAAGCGCCGCTGACATTGATCTTCCGCGATGCGGCGTACGGACGGTCAGCCATTCAGAGTCGCGCTCGCGACGACCTCGAAGAGACGATCGGCGCGTGGCGCGAGCGCGGGTTGATCGCCGAGCCATGCCAGTGCTGCTACCAGTGCGAACAGATCGGTGCCGTCAATGTCGCTTCGCTGTTCCCGGTGTTTCCTGGCGGCTTCGACGAAGAAGAGACCGCAAGGCTGGGCGTCACGGTCTCGAGCGCGCAAGTCCGCTCGAGCGCGCCGCCCGGGGGCACATCCAGGGCAAGATCGTGCTCACGGTCGCTCAGCGACGAGCCGTCTCACCGATGCGTCCGGCGGTCGCCCGCGCAGAGCGGCGGCACAGCCCGCCCCCGGCCGGCCGCTCGGTGTCTCGTCCGCGGCGGCGGGGGCCTCAAAGGGGGGCATACGGAATACTCAGGATATTTAGGTAAAAAAATCCAGCACAGGGCTTCTCTTCGCCGCGAGAAGTTCTAGCCTGGAAGCAGGCCTACGGGACGAGTGAGGGAGTCCGACCGGAGTTGGCCGACTCTGGCAGGAAGCTTCGGCTTCCGCCGGTGCCGACTGCGACGGTAGGGCTGAGAGGCCGGAAGGCGCAGGGCCGCGAGGCCAGGCGACCGGAAGGCGACCCCCAGAACCTGATCCGGACCATGCCGGCGAAGGGAACCCGTCTCGTAGGTCATTCGTGTGCGTCGGGCCCCGTCAGGTCGATCAGCCGGCACACCGTCTCGATGTCGATCTTGACCTGGGCGATGGAGGCGCGGCCCGACAGCCAGGTGATGAGGGCCGAGTGCCAGGTGTGCTCGATGACCCGGACCGCCGAGAGCTGCTCCCCAGTGGGGTGTTCCAGCCCCATCGCGTCCAGGATGATCGCCGTCGTCTGCCGTGAGACCTGGTCGACCTCCGGGCTCACGCTGCGGTCGGCGAAGGTGAGGGCCCGGACCATCGCGTCGGCCAGATGCGGCTCGCGCTGCAGGGCGCGGAAGGCCCGCATCAGCGTCTCCGCGACCCGCTCGGCCGCCGTCTCGCCCTGCGGGGGCTTCTTGCGCAGCGTGCCGTGCATGTGCTCCAGCTGGTCCTGCATGGTGGCGACCAGCAGGTGGATCTTGGACGGGAAGTAGCGGTACAGCGTGCCGAGCGCCACCTGCGAGGACTCCGCGACCTCGCGCATCTGCACGGCGTCGAAACCGCCCCGGCTGGCCAGCTGCGCGCTCGCGTGCAGGATGCGGCGACGCCGGGCCTCCTGTCGCTCCGTCAGGGGCGGGGAGCCGGGGGCCGTGGCTCTGGCATCCACCTTGGCCACCTTGTTCACCTTGGTGCTCACCTTGGCTTCCGCGGGCATGGGTCGGGCCCGTTCCGTGACCGTCCGTGAGGACGAGTGATCAGACAGCATGGCACGGCGCCTGCCGTGGCGTGAATCACCTGATCCACTGCTCACAGCGCCCCTACCTGCCGGTAGATTCAGAGCCTCCGAACGATCAAGTCTGAAACTTGTTCTAGATTAGCGTCCCGGCGTAATCTCGCGGGACAGAGCAGTCAGAAGGGGGCCCAGAGTGACCGCTGAGGCCAGGGAGGCCGGGGCTCCGGAGGACCCCGCCGCCGACGGCTTGCGACCGCTCCACATCGCGCTCCTCACCTATAAAGGGAACCCGTTCTGCGGCGGCCAGGGCGTCTACGTCCGGCACCTCTCGCGCGAACTGGCCCGCCTCGGCCACCGGGTCGAGGTCATCGGCGCACAGCCGTACCCCGTGCTCGACGAGGGCTACGACGGGCTGAGCCTCACCGAGCTGCCCAGCCTCGACCTCTACCGCCAGCCGGATCCTTTCCGCACACCGAAGCGCGACGAGTACCGCGACTGGATCGACGCGCTCGAAGTCGCGACCATGTGGACCGGCGGCTTCCCCGAACCCCTGACGTTCTCGCTGCGCGCCCGCCGCCATCTGCGCGCCCGCCGCGGCGAGTTCGACGTCGTCCACGACAACCAGACACTCGGGTACGGCTTGCTGGGAGACGTGGGCGCGCCCCTGGTCACCACGATCCACCACCCCATCACCGTCGACCGGCAGTTGGAGCTGGACGCGGCGGAGGGCTGGAAGCGGCGCTTCTCCGTGCGGCGCTGGTACGGCTTCACCCGCATGCAGAAGCGCGTCGCGCGGCGGCTGCCGTCCGTCCTCACCGTCTCCGGCACGTCCCAGCAGGAGATCATCGACCACCTCGGCGTCCGCCGGGACCGCATCCATGTGGTCCACATCGGCGCCGACACCGACCTGTTCTCGCCGGACCCCTCGGTGCCGGTCGTGCCGGGCCGGATCGTGACGACGTCCAGCGCCGACGTGCCGCTGAAGGGCCTGGTCCACCTCGTCGAGGCGCTCGCCAAGGTGCGCACCGAGCACCCCGGCGCCCACCTCGTCGTCGTCGGCAAGCGCCCGGCCGAGGGGCCCGTCGCCCAGGCGATGGAACGTTACGGCCTCGACGGCGCCGTCGAGTTCGTCAAGGGCATCTCCGACGCGGAACTCGTCGACCTGGTGCGCTCGGCCCAGGTCGCGTGCGTGCCGTCGCTCTACGAGGGCTTCTCACTGCCGGCCGCCGAGGCCATGGCGACCGGGACGCCCCTGCTCGCCACGACCGGCGGGGCGATCCCCGAGGTCGCCGGCCGGGACGGGGAGACCTGCCTCGCGGTGCCGCCCGGCGACTCGCAGGCACTGGCGGCCGGGCTGGTCCGGCTGCTGGGCGACCCGGAACTGCGCGCTCGGCTCGGAGCGGCCGGGCGGGAACGGGTGCTGCGGCACTTCACCTGGGCCAGGGCGGCGGAGGGCACGGTGGCGCGCTACCGCGAGGCGATCGCCAGGTCCCGGGAAGGCGAAACGGGCCGCTCGGCAACGCCCGACGACCGTTCCACGGTGACGCCCCCGGCCTCCGGCATCCCCGGCCGGTCCGCTGCTCCCGCAGGTGCTGTTCCCGCGGCCACCACAGATGTAGAAGGCGTCAACTCCGAAAGCAGGGCCACGTGCTGACCGTCGACTTCTCCCGGTTCCCGCTCGCCCCGGGCGACCGAGTCCTGGACCTCGGCTGCGGTGCCGGCCGGCACGCGTTCGAGTGCTACCGGCGCGGCGCGCAGGTCGTGGCACTGGACCAGAACGCCGAGGAGATCCGCGAGGTCGCGAAGTGGTTCGCGGCGATGAAGGAGGCCGGCGAGGCCCCCGAGGGCGCCACCGCCACGGCCATGGAGGGCGACGCCCTCGCACTGCCCTTCCCCGACGAGTCCTTCGACGTCGTCATCATCTCCGAGGTGATGGAGCACATCCCCGACGACAAGGGCGTCCTCGCCGAGATGGTGCGCGTGCTCAAGCCCGGCGGGCGCATCGCCGTCACCGTCCCGCGCTACGGCCCCGAGAAGGTCTGCTGGACCCTGTCCGACGCCTACCACGAGGTCGAGGGCGGCCACATCCGCATCTACAAGGCGGACGAACTGCTGGAGAAGATCCGCGAGGCCGGCCTCGAGCCGTACGGCACCCACCACGCCCACGCCCTGCACTCCCCGTACTGGTGGCTCAAGTGCGCGTTCGGCGTCGACAACGACAAGGTGCTGCCGGTGCGGGCGTACCACAAGCTGCTGGTCTGGGACATCATGAAGAAACCGCTGGCCACCCGGGTCGCGGAGCAGGCGCTGAACCCGCTGATCGGCAAGAGCTTCGTGGCGTACGCGACCAAGCCGCACCTGCCGCGCCTCTCCGACAGCGGGGCGGACGCCCAGTGACGACTCCCCGGACGGAACACCTGGTCCTGCCCGGGGTCCTCACCGCAGGACAGGCCGCCGCGACCGTCGCCGGCATCCTCGCCGTGCAGCGCGAGGACGGCGCGATCCCCTGGTTCCGGGGTCATCACCTCGACCCGTGGGACCACGTCGAGGCCGCGATGGCCCTCGACGCGGCCGGTGAACACGAGGCCGCCGAAGCGGCCTACCTGTGGCTGGCCCGGCACCAGAACGAGGACGGCTCCTGGTACGCGGCCTACGCGGACGGCGACTTCGCCGAGGTCACCGACCGGGGCCGGGAGACCAACTTCGTCGCCTACATAGCCGTCGGCGTCTGGCACCACTACCTCTCCACCGGCGACGACACGTTCCTGGAGCGGATGTGGCCGGCGGTGTACGCGGCCGTGGAGTTCGTGCTGCGCCTGCAGCAGCCCGGCGGGCAGATCGGCTGGCGGCGCGACGACGACGGCACGGACACGGCGGACGCCCTGCTGACCGGCAGCTCCTCCATCCACCACGCGCTGCGCTGCGCGCTGGCCATCGCCGAACAGCGGGAAGAGGCCCAGCCGGACTGGGAGTTGGCGGCGGGTGCGCTGCGGCACGCCATACGCCGGCATCCGGAGCGGTTCCTCGACAAGAACCGTTACTCGATGGACTGGTACTACCCCGTGCTCGGCGGCGCCCTGACCGGGGCGGAGGCCAAGACCCGCATCGAGGAGGACTGGGAACGGTTCGTCGTCCCGGGGCTGGGTGTGCGGTGCGTGGTGCCCAACCCGTGGGTGACGGGGGGCGAGTCCGCGGAACTCGCCCTGGCGCTGTGGGCGATGGGGGAGTCGGACCGGGCGTTGGAGGTGCTGCAGTCGATCCAGCATCTGCGCGATCCGGAGAGCGGGCTGTACTGGACGGGGTACGTCTTCGAGGACGACGCGGTCTGGCCTCGGGAGTTGACCACGTGGACGGCCGGGTCGCTGTTGCTGGCCGTCGCCGCGCTGGGGGGACATGAGGCCACGTGCCGGGTCTTCGGGGGTGAGGGTCTGCCGGTGGGGCTGGACTCGGAGTGTTGCGCCTGAGAGCTCGGGGGGTTGTTGCCTGATTGGGGGCGCGGGTTGAGTGTGGCTTGTCGCGCAGTTCCCCGCGCCCCTATGGCGTCAGTGCCGGTGTACTCGATTGGCGATGGCGTGGCCGACGAACAAGTAGACCACCGCTGCCAAGCCGTAACCGGCGACCACTCGGGCCCAGGCCTCGTCGAACGTGAAGAGGTCGTGGGACCAGCCCGCGAGCCAGCGGGCCGCGTCGTGGATGAACTGGACGAAGTCGTTGGCGCGGTTGGCGTCCAGCAGGTACATCAGAATCCACAGGCCCAGGATGAGGGCCATGATGTCGGCGACGACGGCGATGACCGTGCCGGCCTGATTCGCACCATTGCGATATCGAGGGGACATACCCACCGGGTAGCCCGCGAGGCCTCGTTCAAACCCGGGCGCTTCCTCCCGCGTTCAACCGAAGTTCCCGGAAGGGACGTTCGGGGTACACCCGCATCACCGACGATCCTGGCCCGGCACACGGGGAGAACGCAGGTGTCACGGGGGGAGAACGCAGGTGCCCGCGAACAGACCCACCACCGAAGAGCCGCGGTTAACCGTCACCAGACCCCCGCGCCGACGCCTGCGCAGAGCCCTGGCGTTGGCGCTGCCTGTCCCGGTCATCGGGCTGGTCCTGCTCGTGACCTCCGGGAATCTGCTGTTGCCGCTGCGGCAGGTGGTCACCATAGAGGCCAAGATGGCCTCGAAGAGGGACTTCTTCCAGGACCCCGTGGTCGAGCGGCTGCTCATGAAGCACGGCTTCCGCGTGCACATCACCAACATGGGCTCGCGTGAGATCGCCAAGCAGGACTACGAGGGGTACGACATCGTCTTCCCCTCCGGCCAGCCGGCCGCCGATCTGATCAGCCGGGAGCGCGCCCGGGCGAACCGTCCGGTGCTGCTGTACCGCCCGTTCGTCAGCCCCATCGTGCTCGCCACCTACCGGGACTACGCCGAGGTTCTCACGGTCGAAGGCGTCGCAGAGCGCCTTCCGGGCCCGGGCGACCGGCCGATGTACTACACCCTCGACATGCGGAAGTTCATCGATCTCGCGCACGGCAGGAGGAAGGGCACCCAGCGCGACTCCCGGGACGGGTACCGCTGGGACGAGATCGACCACGACGACCTCGTCCGCAACGGCAACAAGATCCTCGCCCAGACCTCGGACATCTGCGAGTCCAACTCCGCCGGCACCTACCTCGGACTCGTGGCCTTCGTCGAGCACGGGAACGACGCGCCGGACAGCGAGGCCGAGGCCGAGCAACTCGCCCGGAAGATCAAGCCGCTCCTCGTCGAGCAGGGACTGCCGTCCGCCGAACGCGCCGAAACGTATCTGTCCCCCGACGGGCACAGCATCGCCCCGATCTCGGTGATCTACGAGCACCAGTTCCTCGCCCACCAGATCCGGCACCGGGCAGAGAAGGGAAAGACCGATGACGAGCGCGTCCTTCTCTACCCGTCCACACGCTTCGTCACCGAACCCCAGCTCGTCGCCCTGACCGGCGACGGCGCCCGGCTCGGCGAACTGATCAGCACCGACCACGAACTCCAGCGGCGGGCCGTGGAGTTGGGCTTCAGGGCCCGCAACGCCACCGGCGGCGAGACCAGCGACGAACTCACCCGGTTCCTCACCGAGCGGCACATCCCGGTACCCACCACCTCCTCCGACGACACCCGGGCGGTCCTGCCCAGCCTGCCCCTGCTGGAGAAGATGATCGAGATCGTCGGAGACTGCCCGGACCGGACGGGCAGCCGGTGAAGCGCGGCGCGGGCCTGCTGGCGCTCTGCCTGGCGCTCCTCACCACCTTGCTCACCGCCTGCTCGGGTGACGACCGCGACGACACGGTCCGGCTGCGCGTGCTCACCGGCCCCGACCTCACCGTGCCGGCCGCGGTGCTGGCGGAGTTGAGGGACGAGACCGGCATCGACCTGCGCCTGGACCACCGGGCCGACGCCGAGACGCAGGCCCCGGACCGCGACAGGTACGACCTCGCCTGGCTGTCGTCCGACCGCTTTCTGCGTCTCACCGACAAGAGCGCGACACGGGGACTGCAGCGCACGCCCATCATGACGTCCCCCGTCGTCATCGGCCTGAAGCCCGACGTGGCACGGGGGCTTCGCGCCCGGGCGCCCGGCGCCCAGCTCACCTGGGCGGACATCGCGGACGCCGCCGCCACGGGCACCGTCCGCTTCGGCATGGCCGACCCCCGGCACGCCGGCAGCGGGCTCGCCGCCCTCGTCGGCGTCGCCACCGCCGCGGCCGGCACCGGAGCCGCGCTGCGCCCCGAGGACGTCTCCTGCGACCGGCTGCGCGGCTTCCGCTCCGGCCAGACCCTCACCGCCGACACCGGCCCCGCCCTCGTCGACTCCTACGTCGATCACCAGGACGAGGCCAACGCCCTCATCACGTACGAGTCCGACCTGCTCGCCCTCAACGCCGGCGACCGCCTCGACGACCGCCTGGAGATCGTCCGGCCCGAAGACGGCATGGTCCTGGCGGACTTCCCGCTGCTCCTGCTGAACCCGGCCCACCGGACCGCGTACGACAAGGTCACGCAGTGGCTGCGGCGAGAATCGGTGCAGCGGCAGCTCATGCGGCACACGCTGCGCCGTCCCGTGAACACGGCGGTCACCCGGGACCCGCGGCTGCGCGAACCGGTCGGCAACGCGCTCTTCTACCCGGACCGGCCCGCCGTCGTCGAAACCCTGCTGGCGGACTACGGCGACCCCGTCCGCCGCACCACGAGCCAGGTGGTCTTCCTGCTCGACTTCTCCGGCTCGATGCGCGGCGCCCGGATGGCCGCCCTGCGCCGGGCCTTCGCCGGACTCAGCGGCGCGGACCCCTCCGCCTCCGGCAAGTTCACCCGCTTCTACCGGGGCGAGCGCCTGACCGTCGTCCGGTTCGGCGGCCGCGTGCTGGAGGAGAAGACCGTCACCGTCACCGGCCCGAAGGACCTGACCGCCCTCGCCGGCACCGTCGCCCGGGGCGGCTACGGCGACGCCACCGCCGTGTGGTCCGCCCTCGACCACGGCTACCGCACCGCCGCCCGGGAACGGGCCGCCGACCCCGACCGCTCCGTCTCCCTCGTCCTGATGACGGACGGCGAGAACAACGCGGGCCTGTCCTATGCCGAGTTCGTACGCCGTCACAAGGCGCTGCCCGCCGGCGTGCGCGCCGCCGTCCACACCTATCCCGTCCACTTCGGCGAGGCCGACGCAGGCGAACTACGGCGCGCGGCGGCGAGGACGGGCGGACGGATGGTGGACGCCGCCGGCTCGTCCCTTTCCGAGGCATTCAAGGAGATCCGTGGCTGTCACTGACGCACTGTGGTGGAGCCTTTGGTGGCCGTGGATGACGGTCTGGCTGGTGACGGCCGCCGGCGTGCTCGTGCTCGCGGTGGTCCTGGTGCGCCATGCCCGGGACCGGCGCAGACACCTGCGGCGCTGGCAGTCGGCGTACAGCATCTGCCTGTACCTCGACGAGCAGGCGGTGATGGACCTGTACGAACTCGGCAACTACCGGTCCGCGCTGGAGGAGGCCGTCGAGCTGCGGACGAAGGTCGACACGAGTGTCGGCTTCTGGAGCCGGGTGCTGACCTGGCTGTTCCGGTTCCGGTTGAAGCGGGACGTCAGCCAGGAGACGTTCCGCAAGTTCGTGCGCAAGGACAAACCGATCAACGTCATCGGTGTGGTCCTGGAGGCCTTCGACCGGGCCGACGCCATCGTCCACGCCGACCTGACCGCCCTGACCGTCGTCCCGAACCGGAACCTCGCCGACGACCTGGCGGACGGCCGTGCGGTGACCCTGAGCCGCATCGGCGCGTTCGTCTCGGTCAAAGGCGTCTTCACCCGCGTGCCGGACGTGGCGGAGGGATTCGAGCTGCGGGCCGAGTACGGCGAGGAGCAGCCCCCGGTGTCCATGCGCGTCGTGGCCCCCGGGAACGCGCGCCGCTCCATCCCGGCCGGCACCTTCACGGCCCGCTGCCTCGGCAAGATGACCGGCTGGCGCGAGGAGACCCGCGAGGTGACGCTGGAGGCGATCGCGATCTTCTGGTGACCGCCGCCGCTCACCGGGAGTTGAGTTCGGCCAGCACGCGCAGGGTGTGCGGGTCGGGTGCCAGGGCCAGGAGGTCGGTCACGGGCCCTTTCCGCCACAACTCCAGTCGCTCCGCGATGCGTTGGCGCGGCCCCACCAGGGAGATCTCGTCGGCGAAGGCGTCCGGCACGGCGAGGACGGCCTCCTCGCGGCGGCCGGACAGGAACAACTCCTGGATCCGGCGGGCCTCCTCCTCGTACCCCATGCGGGCCATGAGGTCGGCGTGGAAGTTGCGGGCCGCGTGTCCCATGCCGCCGATGTAGAAGCCGAGCATGGCCTTGACGGGCAACAGGCCCTCGGCGACGTCGTCGCAGACCCGGACCTGGGCCAGCGGGGCGACGAGGAACCCCTCGGGTGCGCCGGCGAGCGAGGCCCCGTACACCTCCGGCCGCGTCGGCGACCAGTACAGCGGCAGCCAGCCGTCGGCGATACGGGTCGTCTGGGCGACGTTCTTCGGTCCCTCCGCGCCGAGCAGGACCGGCAGGTCCGGGCGGAGGGGATGAGTGATCGGCTTGAGGGGCTTGCCGAGGCCGGTGGCGTCCGGGCCCCGGTAGGGGTGGGCGTGGAAACGGCCGTCCAGCTCGACCGGCGCCTCGCGCCGCAACACCTGCCGTACGACGTCGACGTACTCACGGGTGGCGGTCAGCGGCGACTTCGGGAACGGGCGGCCGTACCAGCCCTCGACGACCTGCGGGCCGGACAGGCCCAGGCCCAGCATCATGCGCCCGCCGGAGAGATGGTCGAGGGTGAGCGCCTGCATGGCGGTGGTGGTCGGCGGACGGGCCGCCATCTGGGCGACCGCCGTGCCCAGCTTGATCGTGGAGGTGTGGGCGGCGATCCAGGCGAGCGGCGTGAACGCGTCCGAGCCCCACGACTCCGCCGTCCACACCGAGTCGTAGCCCAGCCGCTCCGCCTCCTGCGCGAGCGGCACATGACCGGGGGAGGGGCCGCGACCCCAGTAACCGAGGGCGAGACCGAGCCGCACGCCTGCCTCCTGACGGATCGTCAGCCGATGTGGGCGACGACTGTACGGCAACGGCCCCCCACCCGGAAGGGCGAGGGGCCGTACGTCGTTGAGGGGCTCAGCCGCGCTGGATGCCCGACGTGTCCTGCAGGACCCCGCGACGGCCGTCCTGCGTCTGGGCGACCAGGGCCGCGCCGCGCTGCTCGACGGCCAGGTACCAGGTGCCCGGCGCGAGTTCGGCGATCGGCGTGGGCGAACCGTCCTCGGCGAACAGCGGCCGCGGCACCGGCACCGCGAACCAGAACGGCGAGAAGTCCCCGGCCGGCGGCTGCGGCGCCTGCGCCTGCTGGGGCTGGGGCTGACCGCCGTACGGCTGACCCGGCTGCCCGGGCTGTCCCGGCTGCGGGTGCCCGTAGCCACCCGGCTGCTGGGCGCCCGGGTAGCCGTAACCACCGGGCGGCTGCGCGCCGTAGGGCTGCGCGGCGGCCGGGCGCGGGGCCGGGATGAGGGCGCCCTTGAGGGCCGGGACGAGGGGCGTGGCGAGGGCGGCGGCGGCCAGGAGCAGCGTGGCGACGAGGGCGAGGATCAGGCCGATGCCGGGGGTCGGAGCGCCCTCGTCGTTGTTGNNCGAGGGCGCTCCACGCGGCGAACACGGTGAAGGCGGCACCGAACTGACCGAGGTCGAGACCCGCGACCTTCGGTACCTGCGGCAGGCCCCGGGCGACGACGAGGAGCGCGGCGCCGATGATCCCCGCCAGTACGACGCTGAACACGACCGGCCCGCTTCCCCACAGGCTGGGGAGGTCGACGCTGTCGGGGACATTGTCGAACGAGTAGAGGTCGAGGAACGACGCGATCAACAGCAACACCGCTGCACCGATCACCACGCCGTCGCCTCGAGTGAGGGAGCGGATATTCACTTCAGGTCCTTCGTAGGTCGTCTCGTCGTCGGTAGAGGCGTCGCTGCCACCATGTCGCCGTCAGGCCCCGGTGTGAAGCGCGGGGGTGACCCCTCATCGTACGAACGGACCCTATCGTCCGCCCGACCAGGGTGTCCGCCCGGAACAGCCCGCCGAGAGCTACCCGCGCAGGAAACTCACGATTCCCTCAGAGATCCCTTGCGCCGCCTTCTGCCGCCACGCGCCACTGGTCAGCAACGCCGCGTCCTTGCTATCGCGCATGTTGCCGCACTCGATGAACACCTTGGGAACCGTTGACAGATTGAGACCGCCCAGGTCCTTACGCGTGACGAGACCGGTGCCGTCGCCG
>NZ_MUKA01000623.1:2286-2933 GCF_002150735.1 Streptomyces africanus | reverse complement strand
TCTCCCGTCCCTCCCCCCCCGGGTTCGCGCACGATCAGGAGGCTGCCCATGTCCGCGTCCCTCTCCCGACCGCGTGTGGGGGTGTGGCTGATCGGAGCCCGCGGCTCCGTCGCCACCACCGTCGTCACGGGGTGCGCCGCCGTCGTCGCGGGACTGCACCCGCCCACCGGCATGGTGACCGAGACACCGGCGTTCACCGACAGCGGTCTGCCCGCGCTGTCCGGCCTCGTCTTCGGCGGCCACGACACCGTCGACTGCCCCCTGCCCAAACGCGCCGAGACCCTGACCGCCGGCGGCGTCCTCCCGCCGGGCGTGGCCACCGCGCTCGCCGCGGAACTCGCCGCCGCCGACCGGGAGATCAGGCCTGGCGGTCCCGCCCCGGGCGACACCCGGAGCGAAGCCGAGCTGATCGAGGCCTTCGCCGACGACATCCGCGACTTCGTACACCGCCATGACCTGGAGCGGGCCGTCGTGGTGAACGTCGCCTCCACCGAACCCGCCCCCCAGGGGCCCGACGCCCCGCTGCCGCCCAGCACCCTCTACGCGCTGGCGGCCCTGCGCGCGGGCTGCCCCTACGTCAACTTCACCCCCTCCGAGGGCATGCACCACCCCCTCGCCGCCCGCGAGGCCGAACGGAGCGGCCTGCC
>NZ_MUKA01000623.1:0-2199 GCF_002150735.1 Streptomyces africanus | reverse complement strand
GGCCGCCGCGGCGGCCAAGAACGCCGGAAAGGAACGCGTCCTCACCGACACCCTCGGCACCACCCCCGAGGGCGAGACCCACATCGACGACGTCCCGGCCCTCGGCGACTGGAAGACCGCCTGGGACCACATCGCCTTCGACGGCTTCCTCGGCACCCGCATGATCCTCCAGACCACCTGGCAGGGCTGCGACTCCGCCCTGGCGGCACCCCTCGTCCTCGACCTCGCCCGCCTGACCGCCCGGGCCCACGAGGCTGGCCTGTCCGGCCCGCTGGACGCCCTCGGCTTCTACTTCAAGGACCCGGTCGGGGACGCGCCCTCGGGTCTGGCCGAGCAGTACGAGGCACTGATCCGGTTCGCGGGGAGGCTCCGGGAGGGAGAGGCGGGGGAGACAGCAGCCGAACGCGAGGACGCCGCAGACGGGGCCCATCCGGCGCGGGAGGCGCGCGGGACGGGGGACCGGCAGTGACGGGACGTCGCGAGCAGCCTCCCGCACACCGGGACGGTGCGGAGAACGCCGCCACGGAAAAGAACCCCCGCCGCACGGCGTCCTCCGGAGCTGCCGGCCGTGCACACCGACGACGCGCCTGGGCCGAACTCCTGCGCCTGCCCGCCCTGTTCAGCGTGCCAGGCGACGCCCTCGCCGGCACGGCCGCGACCGGCGCACCGCCCAACGCCCGAACCGTGCTCGCCATTGCTTCCTCCCTCTGCCTGTACGAGGCCGGCATGGCCCTCAACGACTGGGCGGACCGCGACGTCGACGCCGTCGAACGCCCGCACCGCCCCCTGCCCTCCGGCCGCATCCGACCGTCCACCGCACTGACCGCGGCCTGCGCCCTCACCGCGGCCGGCCTGACCCTGGCCGCCCGCGCCGGCCGCCCGGCCCTGGCCGTCGCCGCACCCCTGGCGGCGACCGTCTGGGCGTACGACCTCGGCCTGAAGCACACGCCCGCCGGACCCGTGGCCATGGGCGCGGCCCGCGGACTGGACCTGCTCCTGGGCGCAGCGGCCACCACCGGCCGTACCCGCCAGGCACTGCCCTCCGCCGCCCTCCTCGGCACTCACACCCTGGCCGTCACGACCGTCTCCCGCCAGGAGGCACAGGGCGGTTCACCCCTGGCCCCCCTGGCGGCCCTCGCGACGACCGCCCTGCTGACCCGTGTGGTGACGCACCGCCCGCCGGACCACCGGGGGACAGCCGCTCATGGCCTTCTCGGGCCACGAGCGACTCCGCTTCCAGGAGCCGTGCCCGGCCGGAAACCCACGGCCTACCTCACCACCGCCCTCGCGGCCGCTTACGTCGCGGCCACCGCCCGCCCCTACTTCCACGCCACGCTCAACCCCTCACCTCCGCTCACCCAACGAGCCGTCGGTGCCGGCATCCGCGCCACGATCCCCCTCCAGGCCACCCTGACCGCCCGCTCCAAGGGCACGGCCACGGCCCTCCTCATCGCGGCCCTGGCCCCGCTGGGAGCGCGGTTCGCGAAGAAGGTGAGTGTGACGTGAATCCAGGGACCTCTCCCCTCGACGCCCGCCGGCCCCTCCGCTTCGGCTACGGCACCAACGGCCTTGCCGACCTCCGGCTGGACGACGCGCTCCTTCTCCTCGCCGACCTCGGATACGACGGCGTCGGGCTGACCCTCGACCACATGCACCTCGACCCGCTCGCCCCCGACCTCGCCGCCCGCACCCGCCGCGTCGCGCACCGGCTGGACGCGCTCGGCCTGGGTGTCACCGTGGAGACGGGCGCCCGCTATGTGCTCGACCCGCGCCGCAAACACGGCCCCTCCCTGCTGGACCCGGACCCCGGCGACCGGGCCCGCCGTGCCGACCTCCTCCTGCGGGCCGTGCGGGTCGCGGCCGACCTCGGCGCCCACGCGGTCCACTGCTTCAGCGGGATCGTCCCGGACGGCACCGACACGGACACCGCGTGGAAGCGCCTGGCGGAGAGCCTCACGCCCGTCCTGGACGCCGCCGCGTCCACCGGCGTTCCGCTCGCCGTCGAGCCCGAACCGGGTCACCTCCTCGCCACCCTGGACGACTTCCACCACCTCCGCCGCATCCTCGGCGACCCCGAACCCCTCGGCCTCACCCTCGACATCGGCCACTGCCAGTGCCTCGAACCCCTCTCGCCCGCCGACTGCGTGCGCGCCGCCGCACCCTGGCTGCGGCACGTCCAGATCGAGGACATGCGGCGCG
>NZ_MUKA01000102.1 GCF_002150735.1 Streptomyces africanus | reverse complement strand
GACCCGGCTGGTCAGCCGGGCCCGCACGGCGCTGGGCGTGGAACTGCCCATCCGGGCGCTGTTCGAGGCGCGCACGGTGGCCGCCCTGGCCGGGCAGCTGGACACCGCCGACGCGGCCCGCCCGGCCCTGACACCCGCCCCCGCGGGCGCCGGCCGGCCGCTGTCCTTCGCCCAGCAGCGGCTCTGGTTCCTCAACCGCCGCGAAGGGCGTTCCACCGGCACCTACAACTCGCCGATGACCTTCCGGCTCACCGGACGGCTGAACGCCCACGCCCTCCAGGCGGCGCTGCGTGACGTCGCGACCCGGCACGAGGTGCTGCGCACCGTGATCCCGGAGGCCGACGGCGTGCCGTCGCTGCGGGTGCTGGACGCCGCCGACGCCGGTCCGGAGCTGAAGGTGCAGGCCCTGTCCGAGGACGGCCTGGACGCCGCCCTCGCCGCCGAGTACGACCTCGGCTTCGACCTGACCCGCGAAACACCCCTGCGGGTACGGCTGTTCAGCCTCGGCAAGGACGAGCACGTGCTGCTGCTGGTCTTCCACCACATCGCCTTCGACGGCTGGTCGATGGCGCCGCTGCTGGGCGACCTGTCCGCCGCCTACCGCGCCCGGTGCGCCGGCCGGGCCCCCGCCTGGACGCCGCTTGCGGTGCAGTACGCGGACTACGCGCTCTGGGAGCGCGAGCTGCTCGGCTCCGCCGACGACCCCGACAGCCACCTCTCCCGACAGCTGGCGTACTGGAAGCAGACCCTGGCCGGGCTGCCCGACGAACTGGCCCTGCCCGCCGACTTCCCCCGGCCCGCCGTGAGCGGCAACTCCGGCGGCGAGGTCATGTTCGAACTCGACGCCGAGCTCTACGCCACCCTGGTGGCCATCGCCCGGCAGGCCGGCGCCACCGAGTTCATGGTGCTGCAGGCCGCGTTCGCCGCCCTGCTCACCCGGCTCGGCGCCGGCACGGACATCCCGGTGGGCACCTCGGTGGCCGGCCGCACCGACGACGCGCTGGGCGACCTGGTCGGCTTCTTCGTCAACTCCCTGGTGCTGCGCACGGACACCGCGGGCGACCCGGACTTCACCGAACTGCTGGCCCGGGTCCGGGAGAGCGACCTGGCCGCCTACTCCCATCAGGACGTGCCCTTCGAACAGGTCGTGGACGCGCTCAACCCGCCGCGCTCGCTGGCCCGGCATCCGCTGTTCCAGGTGCTGCTGACGCTGCAGAACAACGAGGACGCGCCGCTGGTGCTGCCCGGCCTCACGGTGCGCCCCACGTTCGTCGAGTCCGGCCGCATCAAGGTCGACCTCGCCCTGCAGCTGCTGGAGTGGCCCGAGGACGGCTCCATGCGGGGTCTGCTCGGCTACAGCACCGACCTGTTCACCCGGGCCACCGCCGAGGCGATCGCGGAGGGCTTCGTGCGACTGCTGCGCGCGGTGGCCGCCGACCCGTACGTCCGGCTGAGCCGGCTGGACGTGCTGGGCGAGGACGCCCGCGCCCAGGTGCTCACCGGGTGGAACGACACCGCCCGGCAGGTGCCCGGCACCACGCTGCCCGAGCTGCTCGCCGAGCAGGCGGCACGCACCCCGGACGCCACCGCGGTCCTGTCCGAGTCGGGCTCCCTCACCTACGCGGAGCTGGACGCCCGTGCCAACCAGCTGGCCCGGCACCTGATCGAGGCCGGCGCCGGCCCGGAGAAGGTCGTGGCGCTCGCTCTGCCCCGGTCGCCGGAGGCGGTCGTCGCGGTGCTCGGCGTCCTGAAGTCCGGTGCGGCCTACCTCCCCGTCGAGGCCGACGAACCCGTCGAGCGGATCAAGCGGATGTTCGCCGAGGCCACGCCGCTCAGGGTGGTCACCACCGGCGGCCTCGCCCGGCGGATGCTGGCCACCGGGACGACCCCGGTGGTGGTGGACGGGCCCGCGGTGAAGGCCGCGTCGGCGGCCGGGCTCACCGACGCCGACCGAACGGAGCCCCTGCGCTGCGCGCATCCGGCCTACGTCGTCCACACCGCCGGCGCCGGCGGCCGCCCCAGGGGCGTCGTCGTCGAGCACCGTGCGCTGGTCAACTACCTGACCTGGGCCCGGGACACCTACCGCCACGTCGGCGACGACGCGCTGCTGGCCACCCCGCTGTCCTTCGACGTCTCGGTCACGGGCCTGTTCCTGCCGCTGGTCACCGGCGGTACGGTGCGGCTGGCCGAACTGAGCGAGGACGACGCCACGGCGCGCGGCGGAGCCGCGTTCCTCAAGGGCACCCCCAGCCACCTCGCGCTGCTGGGCGCACTGCCCGACGGCTGCTCGCCGGCCGGCGAACTGGTCCTCGCCGACGAGCCCGTCGAGGCCCGGCGGCTGGACGAGTGGCGCGAGGCCCACCCGCGGGTACGGGTGGTGACCGAGTTCGGGCCGACGGAGTCCACGGTCGGCGCCCTGTCCCGGACCGTCGAGCCCGGCGAGGAGAGCGGGACCGGCGTCCTGCCGCTCGGCCGGCCGATCGGCAACGTACGGGCGTACGTCCTGGACCCCTGGCTGGGGCCGGTCGGCCCCGGCGTGCCCGGCGAGCTGTACCTCGCCGGTGACGGCCTGGCCCGCGGCTACGCCGGCGCCCCGGCGGCGACCGCCGAGCGTTTCGTGGCGTGCCCGTACGGCCCGCCCGGTTCCCGGATGTTCCGCACCGGCGACCTGGTGAAGTGGGGTGCGGACGGCGACCTGCGGCACGTGGGGCGCTCGGACGACCAGGTGCGCGTGCGCGGCTTCCGGGTCGGCCTGCGCGAGATCGAGGGGGTGCTGGCGTCGCAGGCCGCGGTGGAGCGGGCCGTGGTGGTGGCTCGCGAGGACCGTCCGGGCGACGTCCGGCTGGTGGCGTACGTGGTGCCCGCCGAGGGTGCCGTCGTGGACACCACCGCGCTCGCCGGGGCCGCGGGTTCGGCGCTCGCCGCGTACATGGTGCCCTCCGCGTTCGTGGTGCTCGACACCCTCCCGCTGACCGCGGACGGCCGTGTGGACCGGGCCGCGCTGCCCGCCCCGGAGGCGGCGCGGGACACGGCCGGGACCCCACCGCGCGACGAGACCGAGGCCGTGCTGCACGACGTCGTCACCGAGGTGCTGGGACTGGACCGGATCGGGGTCGAGCAGAGCGTCTTCGACGCCGGCATGGACAGCATGAAGTCCCTGCTGCTGGTCAGCGGGGCGCGCAAGGCCGGTCTGGACGTCACCGTCGCCGACGTCTTCGTGCACCAGAGCGTGGCGGAACTCGCCGAGGTCTGCCGTGGCGGCCCGGTCGCGGACGCCACCGGGCCGGAGCACCGCAGTGGCGCGGAGGTGATGTCGGAGGCGCTCGCCGCCCCGGCCAAGCCCGACATGGCCGATCCGTTCAGCGCGATGCTGTGCATCAGGCCGACCGGCAGCCTGCCACCGGTGTTCTGCGTGCACAGCGGCGTCGGCTTCAGCCTGCCGTACCTGCCGCTTGCCCGGCACATCGGCGCCGAGCACCCGATCTACGGCATCCAGGCCCCCTGCGTGGTGGACTTCGCGCCGCTTCCCGGGTCGGTCGAGGAGATCGCCGCCGACTACATCCGAAGGATCAAGGAGGTCCGGCCCGAGGGCCCGTACCACCTGCTCGGCTGGTCGTTCGGCGGCACCCTCGTCTACGAGATGGCCGTCCAGCTGCGGGCCGCCGGCGAGGAGGTCGGCGTGCTCTGCGTCCTCGACGCCTACCCACGCACCGGAGTCCCGGACGACCGCGAGGAGCAGTCCCTCTACGCCTGGCTGCTGGAGGGCATCGGCCACCATCGCTCCGAGTTCGGCGACCGGGACCTGACGGTCCAGGACATCTTCGAGACCCTGCGCCGCGACAACAGCCCGCTGGCGCGGATGGGGGAGCGGCGGATGGCGGCGATGGTCGACCTGATGAGCCACCACCAGACACTGAAGTCCCGGTACGCGCCCGGCCGTTACGACGGAAGGATGCAGCTCTTCGTCTCCGAGTCCGCGCTCTCCGACGGCGAGCGGGCGAACAAGGCGGGACTGTGGAAGCCCGTCTTCGACGGGCCGACGGACGTCCACCACCTCGCCTGCACGCACGACGAGATGATGAGCGAGGGACCGCTGCGGGAGATCGGCCCGGCCGTCACCGCCGAACTGGCGCGCTGGCACGCCGAGGCCGCCGAGAACCACGGCGGGCAGTCATGACGGCCGCCGTCGCTCCCCGGCCCGCGCCCGTGGCGGCGCTCCTCACCGAGGTCGCCGCCGTGACCGGCCGCCGGCTGCGGCACCTGCGGCGGGCGCCCGCCCGGGTGCTGGGCGTGGCGCTCAGCCCCCTGGTGAGCATGGTGATGCTCGGCTACCTGTTCCGGGACTCCATCACGCTGCCGGCCGGAGGCACGTACGGGGAGTACGTCTTCGCCGGCGGCGCCGTCCAGGTGGCGCTGGCCTGTGTGGGGCCCACCGCGATCTCCGTGGCCCTGGACCTGCACGGCGGCATGACCGACCGGTTCCGCTCGCTGCCGATCAGCCGCTCCGCGGTGCTCTTCGGGCACACCCTCGCCGACCTCCTGGTGGGGTTGCTGGGGCTGGCCGTCGTCACCGGCGCCGGACTGCTGCTCGGCTGGCGCCCGGACAACGGGCCCTGGTCCGTGCTCGCCGGCTTCGCCCTGATCGCCGTCTTCGTCTACGCGATGCTGTGGCTGGGCGTGCTGTTCGCGCTGACCCTGCGCAACGTGGAGACGATCAGCGTGATCACGCCCTTCGTGGTGATCGTGCTGCCCTTCCTGTCCAACGCGTTCCTGGCCCCGCAGAACATCCCGTCCCTGATCCGGCCGGTCGCGGAGTGGAATCCGGTCAGCGCCGTGATCGCCTGCTGCCGCCGGCTGTGGGGCAACCCCGCGAGCACTGGCGGCAGCTACCCCGCCGAGCACCCCTGGCTGGTGGCCGCGGTGTCCCTCGGCCTGCTCCTCGCCCTGTGCTCACTGGTGAGCCTCCGCCGCTACCGCACCGCGGGCGCCTGACCCCTGGAGAGAGACAGCACATGACCACCCCATCACGGCAGACCGTGGACGACCTGGCCACGGTGGACCTCACCGATCCGCAGACGTTCCTCGATGTGGACCTTCCGGACATGTGGCGCAGGTTCCGTGCGGAGCGGCCCGTCTTCCGGCACCGGGACACCGAACGCGGCCCCGGATTCTGGGTGATCTCCACCTACGACGACGTCGTCACCCTCTACCGCGACAACAAGCGGTTCACCTCCGAGCGGGGCAACGTCCTGGCGACCCTGCTCCAGGGGGAGGACTCGGCCTCGCGCAAGATGCTCGCCGTCACCGACGGCGCCCGGCACCGCGAGATCCGCAACCTGATGCTCAAGTCCTTCTCGCCCCGGGTGCTGGAGCCCGTAGTGGCGGGCGTGCACCGGCGCACCCGGGCCCTGGTCGACGAAGCCCTGGCCCACGGTGAGCTGGACTTCGTCACCGACGTGGCGGACCACATCCCCATCAACACCATCGGCGACCTCATGGACATCCCGCTGGAGGACCGCGAGCAACTCGTCGCCTGGAACACCATGACGCTCTCCCGGCACAGCGCCGACGACAGCGAGATGGAGGAGTGGCTCGCACGCAACGAGATCCTCATGTACTTCTCCGAGCTGGCCGCCCGCCGCCGGCGCCACCCGGGCGAGGACGTGATCAGCGCCCTCGCCACGGCCACCGTCGACGGCGAACCACTGACCGAGGACGAGATCGTCTTCAACTGCTACAGCCTGATCCTGGGCGGCGACGAGTCCAGCCGGATGTCCTCCGTCGGCGGCCTGATCGCCCTGGCCGAACACCCTGAGCAGTGGCGGGCCCTGAAGTCCGGCGCGGTGAGCGTCGACAGCGCCACCGAGGAGGTGCTGCGCTGGACCACCCCCGCCATGCACTTCGGCCGCCGCGCGCTGGTGGACGTACCGCTGCGCGACCGGACCATCGAGGCCGGCGACGTGGTCAGCCTGTGGAACAGTTCGGCGAACTTCGACGAGACCGTCTTCACCGACCCGGACGTCTTCGACCTGGCCCGAACCCCCAACAAGCACGTCGCCTTCGGCCACGGCCCGCACTTCTGCCTCGGTGCCTTCCTCGGCCGCGTCCATGTGAACGCGATGCTCGACGCGCTGCGCACCCAGGTCGCCGGCATCGGCCTGCAGGGCCCGCCCCAGCGGCTCTTCTCCAACTTCGTCAACGGCTACCGGGGCCTGCGGGTCGCCCTGACCGCCGAGCGGGCCGCCGAAGGGAGCGCCGCGTGAACAGCGGTACGGACATCGGCATCGGTGCGATCCACTGTGTACTGCCCGACACCAGGGTGGCCGTCGAGGACCTCCCCGAGTTCGCGATGCTGGACACCGCCGCGGCGGACTTCGCCCGGGGCAGCGGGGTGCGGACCGTCGGGATCTTCGACGAGACCGAGCAGGCGCCGCTCGCCGCGCGGGCCTGCCGGGAACTGTTCGAAGCGCACCCGGGGGAGCCTGACGTCCTGCTGCTGGTGGCGCCGCGGGCACCGGACGTGCTGCTGGGCTCGGACGCCGGCCGGGTGCAGAGCGAGGCGAAGCTGAACTCCGCGTTCCCGTTCACCGTCGAGGGCCTGGGCTGCACCGGATCCAGCACCGCCTGGGCCCTCGCCAGGGATCTGCTGGTCGCCGACCCCGGCCGCGAGCAGGTCGTCATCGCCCACGCCAGCCGGCCCACCGGAGTCGACCGGATCCGCTTCCCCGTCACGGTCGTCGGCGACGGCGCGTACGCCATGACCATGGTCCGTGGCGGCCGGCCGGTCCTGCGGGCCCATCGCGAGCAGGCCGACGGCAGCTTCCACGACCTGTTCCGCGTCGACTACAAGCAGACCCCCTGGTACGAGTGGCGCGAGGTGTGCCAGGACACGTCGCGCTACCGCTTCCAGCTCGCCACCCTCAGCTCGCGCAGGCTCGGCGCGATGGTGGACCAGGTCCTCGCGGACGCCGGGGCGGACCGGCAGCGGGTCAAGGTCACGCTGATGCAGAACGTCACCGCCTCCGCCTACGACTTCTACACCTCCCTGCTCGGCCTGCCCATCCACCCGGTCTGCGGCCGGCACCTCGCCGAGTACGGCCACCTGGGCGCCGCCGACGTGGTGCTGAATCTCAACGCCCTGCTGGAGAGCGGCGAACTGGACCAGGGCGACCTGGTGCTCGTGCTCAACAACAGCCCGGTGGCCGCATGGGCGGTGACCTTGTGGGAGGTGTGAGCCCCCCACCGCCCCGGACCCCGCTGACCGACCACGGAGAAGACTGATGGATTTTGCACCCACGCCCGAGCAACAGGCGCTGCGCGAGAAGGTCGTCCGGTTCGCCCGTGACCACCTCGGCGCCCGGGCCGCCGAGCACGACCGCGACGCCACCTTCGACGAAAGCGGCTGGAAGGCCTGCGCCGACTTCGGCGTGCTGGGCTGGCCGATCAAGAAGGAGTACGGCGGCGGTGGCCTGGACCCCCTGACCGCGATCATGGCCTACGAGGCGCTCGGCGAAGGCTGCGTCGACAACGGCCTGGTCTTCGCGATCAACAACCACCTCTTCGCCTGCGCCGTCTACATCGCCGACCACGGCACCGAGGAGCAGCGCCGCCGCTGGCTGCCCGCGCTCTGCGACGGTTCGCTGGTCGGCGCGCACGCCCTCTCGGAGCCCGAGACCGGTTCCGACATGCTCTCCCTCACCACCACCGCCGTCCGCGACGGTGACGGCTACGTGCTGAACGGGACGAAGAAGTTCATCAGCAACGGCCCGCGCGCGGACCTGTTCGTCGTGTTCGCCCGCACCGGCGGGGACGACGTGGCACCGCAGCGCGCCCTGTCCGCCTTCGTCGTACCGGCCGACACCCCGGGACTGACCGCCCGTGACATCCCCAAGGCGGGACTGCGCGGCACCCTGATGGGCGAGATCACCTTCGACGGTTGCGTGCTCGGGGAGGACCAGCGGCTGGGCGCGGAGGGAGCCGGGTACCAGCTGTTCACCTCCACCATGGAGTGGGAGCGCGGCTTCATGTTCGCGAGCCAGGTCGGCGTCATGAGCCGGCTCACGGACCGCTGCGCCGCGTACGCCGCCCGCCGCCGCCAGTTCGGCCGCCCCATCGGGTCGTTCCAGTCCGTCTCCCACCGGATCGCCGACATGCGGGTCCGCCTGGAACTGGCACGGCTGATGCTCTACAAGGTGGGCTGGCTGCGCTCCCGGGGCCGCCTCGCGATGCAGGAGGCCTCCATGCTGAAGCTCTATGTCAGCGAGGGCCTGAAGACCACCGCGCTCGACGCCATGCAGATCCACGGCGCCCGCGGCTACACCGAGGAGCTCGGCATCGAGCGGGAGGTGCGGGACGTGCTCGCGGGCACGATCTACGGCGGCACCTCGGACATCCAGCGCTCCATCATCGCCGGCCTCATGGGCCTGCCGACCGCGGCGTAAGGACGAGACGACATGCACTCCTACCGACTCGCCCTCGACGAACCGGTCGCGGGCGCCCACCTGGACGAACTCAGCCGGCGCGTCCACTACATCTCCGAGGCCATCATCGGCTTCCGGCTCGTCCCCGGCGCGGGCGACGGGGTCGAGGCCGTCGAGGTGACCACCGACCACCCGGTCGACGCGGAGGCCCTGGGCAAGAAGCTCCGGTACGTCGTCGACACCGAGGTACGCCCCCAACTGCACACCCCGCCCAAGGTGTTGTGGCGCTCCACCGCGGACCGCACCCCGCACGGCGACACCTTCGCCGGGCTGCTGGCGGACGGCGTCGTGCACGAGATCGGGCCCGGGCAGGTGGCGCTCGGCGCCCCGGCACTGGCCGCGCTCGACGCGCTCGACGGACTGCTGCGGGACATCATCCGCGAGGAGTTCGGGGCCCGCGAGTACCGTTACCCGACCCTGCTGCCGGTCACCGCGCTGCACCGCAGCGGGTACCTCTCCTCCTTCCCGCAGCACATGATGTTCGCCGCCCGGCTCAACGGAGACGTCGACACCTACCGGGCCTTCGCCGAGGAGGTCGGGGCGCGGGAGACCGTCGGGGACCGGGTGCTGCACCGCTGCGCACCGGTGGACCGGTGCCTGCCGCCCACGATGTGCTACCACACCTTCGACCAGTTCGCCGGGGCCACCCTCCCCGACGAGAACACCGTGGTGACCGCCAAGGGCGGCTCCTTCCGGCACGAGTCCCGCTACCACCGGACCCTGGAGCGGCTGTCGGACTTCACCATCCGCGAGACCGTCTTCCTGGGCACCGCCGACTTCGTCCGCGAGGCCCGCGACCGGTTCCGCCGGCGCGCCGTCGAGCTGGTGGAACAGCTCGGCCTGGCCGGCCGGTGCGAGGTCGCGAGCGACCCGTTCTTCGCCGGAGCGGCGACCGCCGCCCAGGTCTCCTCGCAACGTCTGCTGGAACTCAAGCACGAACTCCATCTGGACGTCGCCCCCGGGGACAGCATCTCGATCGGCTCGTTCAACCTGCACGAGAAGCACTTCGGCGACGCCTTCGGCATCAAGGGACCCGACGGCGCCACGGTGTACTCCGCCTGCGTCGGATTCGGCCTGGAGCGGTTCACCTACGCCGTGCTCTGCCAGTACGGATGGGACGTCGCCGACTGGCCGGCCCCGCTTGCCGAGCGGTGCGCCACCACACCACAACCGGGCAAAGGAAAGCGATGACTGAGACCAGGCAGATCCGGCGCGTGGCCGTCCTCGGCGCCGGCACGATGGGCATCGGCGGTGCCCACGCCTTCGCTGCGGCGGGCCTGTCGGTGGTGCTCGTGGACACCACCGAGGCCGCCCTGTCCAAGGCCCGCGACCTGATCGGGGAGAACGCCCGGCTGTACGCGATGCTCGACCGCGAGCTGGCCAAGAGCACCCCCGAGGAGGTGCTGTCCCGGATCGAGTTCGACACCGGCCTCGACGGGCTCGCCGACGCCGACTTCGTCGTCGAGAACGTGACGGAGAACTGGGACATCAAGGAGCGGCTGTACCGCGAGATGGACGCGGTGGCTCCGCGGCACTGTGTGTTCGGGGTGAACACCTCGGCCATCCCCATCACCCGCATGGCCTCGGTCACCGGCCGCCCGGACCGTGTGGTCGGCACCCATCTGATGAACCCGGTGCCGCTGAAGAAGCTGGTCGAGGTGATCCGGGGCTACCACACCTCGCCGGAGACGATCGAGGTCACGCGCGGACTGTTCCGCACGGTCGGCCAGGACATCGTGGTGGTCGAGGACTCCTCGGGCTTCGTCACGAACCGCGTCGCGATGCTCAGCGTCAACGAGGCGATCCTCCTGCTGCAGGACAACGTGGCGCAGGCCCGTGACATCGACCGGCTCTTCCGGCAGTGCCTCGGCCACCAGATGGGCCCGCTGGAGACGGCGGACCTGATCGGCCTGGACACCGTCATGTACTCGCTGGAGGTCCTCCTGGACAACTTCAACGATCCCAAGTTCGCGCCGGCGCCGCTGCTGCGGAAGCTGGTCGCCGCGGGCTGCCTCGGCCGCAAGAGCGGTCAGGGTTTCTATTCGTACGAGCCGGTCGTGACCGGGAAAAGGGCAGGGGCCTGATGACAGACGACATCGCCAAGACCGTACGCAGCTTCATCGGAGAGCACGTCCAGGACGGCGAGCCCGGTGACGACCACGACATCTTCGCCACGGGCAGCGTGAGCTCGCTGTTCGCCGTGCAGCTCGTGATGTGGGTCGAGCGGACCTTCGGCATCGCGGTGCATCCGACCGACCTCGACATCGAGAACTTCCGCACGGTGAACCACGTGGTGCGCTTCGTGGAATCCCGCCGGGCGGCGGCCGCTCCCGCCTGACGCCCGCTCTCAGGGCGCGGTCAGTGCCGTGTCAGCGGGCCCCGACACGATGTTCGTATCGGGGCCCGCCCACGGCCCTTTCCCCCAGACTCCTCAGATTCGGAGAGCCGACGTGACGAACCCCTTCGACGACCAGGACGGCACGTTCCTCGTAGTCGTCAACGACGAGGGCCAGTACAGCCTGTGGCCCGCCTTCGCCGCGGTGCCCGACGGGTGGACGGTGTCCCTGGGCGAGAACACCCGGGAGGCCGCCCTGGCCCACGTGGCGGAGCAGTGGACCGATATGCGGCCCAGAAGCCTCCGCGAGCCCGCCGCGGGTACCGGCGCCTGATCGCCGGCGGCCGACACACGTGGAGACCGCGATCCGGGCCGAGGGCCTGCGCAAGCGATTCAAGGACCACGAGGCCCTCAGCGGCGTCGACCTCAGCGTCGCGGAGGGCACCGTCCTCGGGCTGCTCGGCCCGAACGGAGCAGGCAAGACGACCACCGTACGCATCCTCAGCACCCTGCTGGAACCGGACAGCGGCCACGCCGAAGTGGCCGGCTTCGACGTCGTGCGCCGACCGGGGGAGGTCCGCCGCCGGATCGGTCTGGCCGGCCAGTACGCGGCCGTGGACGGGCTGCTCACCGGCCGCGAGAACCTCACCCTCATCGGCGTGCTGCTGCACCTCGGCCGGCGCGGGGCCCGTCGCCGTGCCGAGCGGCTGCTGGACCAGTTCGACCTGGCCGGCGCCGCCGACCGGCCCGTACAGACCTACTCCGGCGGCATGCGGCGCCGGCTCGACCTCGCGGCCTGCCTCGTCGCGTCGCCCTCGGTGCTGTTCCTCGACGAACCGACCACCGGCCTGGACCCGGTGAGCCGTATGACGCTGTGGAACGCCGTGCGCGATCTGGTGGCGGAGGGCATGACCGTCCTGCTGACCACCCAGTATCTGGACGAGGCGGACTTCCTCGCCGACCGTGTCGCCGTCGTCGACACCGGGCGGATCGTCGCCGAGGGCACCCCGGACGAGCTGAAGCGGTCCGTCGGACCGGACCGGCTGGAGATCCGGGTGGCGGGCCTCGGCGCGGTCGCCGACGCCCTCGCGGCCCTGAGGACCCACACGGTCGACGACCCGGCGGTGGACCGGGAAGAGGGCGTCATCTCCCTGCCGCTCGATGCGGGAATGGGCAGTATCGCCGCCGCTGCGACGGCATTGGAAAAGGCAGGCGTGACGGTCGTGGACTTCGTCGTGCGCCGGCCCACACTGGACGACGCCTTCGCCCGGATCACCGGGCACGCGAGCTGATCCGGCCGCACCTGGACGCACGAAAAATCGTTTCCCCCGTCGGTCGGCCGATGGGGGCGGAGGCATGACTGAACGTCGTGCACAATTCGGGGGTAATACTGTGCAGAGGATTCATTTCACGACGGCTGATCTCGCGCGAACAAGGCTTCAGTTCACCGCTGGACCGGAAATCGAGGCCGGACTGGCCCGAGAACTGTTCACGCGTGGAGTCAGCCCCTTGTACGCGCGCTGGCAGCGCCAGGTCTATACACGGCTGCGCGCGAAATCCGGCACCCGGACGGCGTCCGCGTCGACCCCGGCCGATTTCTGGCGGGCGGCGGTGGCCCCGTACTGGAACCGGATGCGGGCCCACTACGAGGCCGAGTGCGACGCCCGCGGCCGGATGGTGATGGCCGGCGGTGTCGAGCAGTTGCTCGCCGGGCTGGGACGCGGTGCGGTCTGGAACGGCCAGGTGCTGCAGCTGCAGGACGGCCCCGACGGCGACGTACGGCTCGACGGGAAGGGCCTGGTGCTCAGCCCGTCCGTGTTCCTCGCCCAGCGCCCCGCCCGGCTCTTCCGCGCCGACGAGGAGCGCGGCCAGGCCGTCCTGGTCTTCTCCGCGCTGCCGAACGCGGAACAGTCCGCGCTCCTGTGGGACGACACCACGCCCCCGTCGCAGGCGCTGGCCGCCCTGGTCGGCCAGACCAGGGCGGCGGCCCTGCGCGAGCTGCGGGCCTCGCGCACCACCACCCAGCTCGCCGACCGGCTCGGCGTCTCGGCGCCCTGCGCCAGCCAGCACGCCGCGGTGCTGCGCGAGTCCGGACTGATCACCACCCGGCGGGTGCGCAACACCGTGCTGCACTCGGTGACCCCCCTCGGGATGGCCCTGCTGGACGGCAGGACGGCCGCTGCGGGCCACGCACTCGGCCCGAAGCCCGTACCGTCCTCCGCCGGGGTCTGACGGGGCGGCCGCCGGGCCGCTCGAGAACCGCAGCCTGACGAACACGGTCATGTCGCGCCGGGACCGCCTCCCGTCGACGACGGTGCGCATCACACCGCCGTGACCAGTTCCTGCCGAGCCTGCGCCGCGCGGCGGCGTCCGCCCACGACCGTCACCAGGCCCACGGCCACGGTCACCAGGGCGACGCCCGCCAGGCCCAGCCCGGTCGAGGCATCGGGGTGGACCAGCGACTGGCCGCGCGCCGCCTGCCAGGTCGTCACCGCGAGCAGTCCGCCGTAGCCGAGCGCCACGGAGCCGACGAGCCCCGCCCGCACCCGCTCATCGCGGAGCCAGGTATGCCGCGTGGCCGAGGCGGCCAGTGCCAGCACCACCAGCAGCAGTACGTGGATGCCGTGCAGCCCGATGAAGTGCGGCACCCGGAGGTCCCCACCGGTCGTGCTCCAGTTCGTCAGCGGCATGCCGGTGCCGTCCGGGTCGCCGATGCCGTGGCCGGCGGACATCGGCACCTCGTCGCCATTGGCGTCGGTGGCCGTGTGCCCCTCCCCGACATCGCTCATCGGGATCAGCGCCAGCGGGATCACCATGCCCACCGTGGACAGCGCGAGCCCGGCCCGCAGCGCCCACGACAACGCCCGGTCACCGGTGCGCTGCACCAGGACCAGCACCCCGATGACGAGGTTCGAGATCAGCAAGGGCGGCACTCCGTACTCGAACACCGTCTGGACGACCTGGTTGAGCGTGTCCTCCCGCGCGTTGAAGTGGCTGAAGGTCCCTCGAGCCGCGGCCAGCGCGATGACCGCCACGTCGAAGGCGCCGAAGACGGCGAACGCGGTGCCGAACCACCAGCCGAACCGCTTGGCCTTGGTCAGTTTCGTGAGCAACCACGCCAGCGTCGCGGAATAGACGGCGAAGGCGAAGCCGAACTTCAGCGGTTTCAGCCAGATCGATTCGTTCAGCAGCACCCGGTCGTCCACGAACAGGCCGGCAGTCGAGACGACGACGAGCGTGGTCATGAAGGCGACATTGGCCATGAGCGGACGGTGCCAGCTCAGCACGCCCTTGAGGTCGCTGAGTCGAAGTGATGACGAAGGGCTCACCACGTCCGGTACTCCCGCCTGCCGTAGACCAGCGGCTGCCGGTCCGGGAACGGGGTGACCCGCAGGACGCTGCCGAAGACCACGAGGTGGTCACCGCTGCGGTGCTCGTCGCTGACTGTGCAGTCCGCGATGGCATGCGCGTCGTGGAAGAGATGGGGACCGGCCGCGTACAGGTCGCTCGTGTCGTGCTCCCAGCGCACGTGGTCGAAACGGTCGGGCGCGCCCGACGCGAACAGCTCGGCGATCGGCTGGCCGGCACCGTGCAGCAGGTTCACCGCGAACCGGCCGGTGTCCAGGACCGAGCGCAGGGTGGGACTGCCGATCCGGAGACAGACCAGCAGGATGGGCGGGTCCAGCGTGACGCTGCACACCGAGGAGACGGTCATCCCGTGGGGCGTGCCGTCATGGTCGGCGGTGGTGAGGACGGCGACCCCGGTCGGGAAGCCGCTCATCATGGCGCGCTGGCCATCGGCCACGCGCCCCGGGTGCGCGGCGCTCGGCCGCACGGGTTCGTTGAGTCGGATGAGATCGGTCACGGGGTGAAACTCCCTGGGGCGACGGACGCGGCGC
>NZ_MUKA01000011.1 GCF_002150735.1 Streptomyces africanus | reverse complement strand
GCCGAGGAACTGCACTTCACCCGTGCCGCGGTGCGTCTGCACACGGCCCAGCAGGCGCTGAGCCGGGACGTGCGGCGGCTGGAACGGGAGCTGGGCGCCGAGTTGTTCGTGCGGACCACCCGGCAGGTGACGCTCACGCCCGACGGAGAGCGGCTGCTGCCGTACGCCCGCCGCGTGCTCCAGGCGCAGGAGGAGCTGCTCGGCGCCTTCGACCAGGCCCGGCCCCTGCTGGTGGACCTCAACTCCCCGGGGCTGGCCACACCGCGCCATGTGCTGCACCGGGCCCGTGAACTCGCACCCGGGCACGAGCTGATGGCCCGCTACGAGAGCGGCCTGACCGGGGCCGCCGGGGAGTTGCTCGCGGGCCGGCTGGACGCGTCGTTCGGACGGTTCGCCGGACTGGACCCGGCGCTGCGGGCCGGGCTCGACCACCAGCCCGTGCGGTACGAGCCGATGGCGATCGTGCTGCCGGAGGACCACCGGCTGGCCCCGCTGGCGCAGGTGCCGCTCGCCGAGCTGGCCGGCGAGACCGTCTACGCGGGCGCCGGCAATCCCCGCACGCCGGAGTGGACCGGCCTCGCGCGGCTGCTGTTCGAGGGACGGGGCATCGACATCGCGCCACCGGCGCCCCTGGCCGTCGGGGAGGAGGAGTTCCAGCGGATCATGGCCCGTACGCGGCACCCGGTCCTGGCCGTCGTGGGCTTCCCGGCCCTGCCGGCGACGGTGTCACGTCCCCTGGTCGATCCCGTTCCGCTCTCTCCCGTGTCGCTGGTGTGGCGCAGGGGTCTGAGGCACCCCGGGCTCGACGCGCTGCGGCGGGCGGCGGCGCGGCTCGCCGTGGAGGAGGGGTGGCTGCAAAGGCCCGTCGGAGGATGGGTTCCGGCCACCGATGATGTCCTCATGGCGTCTCGCGGCTGACGCGATTCGGCACGCCGTCAACACACAACCTCCGCGTGCGCTACATTCGACGCCTGAGCACGGTGTGGTAATGGGGGCGCTTTGGGCGGGTTGGGGACCCGGTCCGAACGACGAGTGCTCAGGTCGCAAGCGCACCTGAACCATCCCGTGGGGGGAAGTGCGTGCGCGTGGAACAGTGGCGAGAAGACGCCCAACCCGAATGGCCCGAGGCCGCAGCGAGGACCGGTGAACTCCGCGCGGACGGCAGAGCCCGGGACCGGAGAGCCACGCAGGTCTTCTCCGGCGGCGACGTCCAGGTGACGGGCACACGCCCGTCCGCCGGGACGGACGTGACGGAGATACTGAGCGGCATTCCCCGGCAGAGCGAGGGCGAGGCCGACTCGTTCGGTGCCGACTCGTTCGGTGCGGGCCTCAGAACGCGGCCGGCCGTCCGCGACCCCTGGCAGGAGGACGCCGACGCGGCCGGGCACACCCATGATCCGCACGAAGTGACCGTCCAGCTCGACGCCGTTCAGCTCGGGGACGGGTTCGTACGGCAGGTCAAGGAAGGTGCCGGCGCGGGCCCCGCCGCCGACCGGCCCGTCTTCGTGGACGAGTCGGGCCGTCGCAGCCGGCGCCTCCGCCGGATCGGCATGGCCGTCGCCGTGGCCTGCGGGGTCTACGCCGTCGTCATCGTCGCCACGGTGCTGTCGGGCACCTCCGACGCGCCCTGGCTGCCCGTGCCGGGCCAGCAGAAGGGCCGGCCGGCCGGGCAGGTCGACACACCGTC
>NZ_MUKA01000622.1 GCF_002150735.1 Streptomyces africanus | reverse complement strand
GGGGACGGCCGTGCGGGGGCCGGTGCCGAGGCCGTGTCGGCGGCCGGGGCGCCGCCGGCCGGTGTGCTGGCCCGGGGGGACCTCGACGCGGGGATCGGGGCCCTGCAGAAGCATCTGCGCGCCCAGCCCAGGGACTTCGGCAGCTGGGCCACCCTCGGGACGGCGTACGTCGAACAGGCCCGGACGAAAGGCGACCCCTCGCGCTATCCGCAGGCCGAGCGCGCGCTGAAACGGTCCCTGGAGCTGGACCCGGGCAACGACCAGGCTCTCGCCGGCCGTGCCGCCCTCGCCGCCGCCCGGCACGACTTCACCGGCGCGCTGAAGGACGCCGACCGGGCCCTGAAGCAGAACCCCTACAGCGAACGCGCCCTGTGCACACGTATCGACGCCCTCGTCGAACTCGGCCGGTACGAGGACGCCGCCGAGGCCGCCCGCACCGCCGACGACCGGCGGCCCGGCGTGCCCGTCTTCACGCGGTACGCGTACGTGAAGGAACTCCGCGGCGACGTCCGTACGGCGCGTGACGTCCTGGAGCGTGCCCTGGAGGCCGCCGACTCGCCCGGCGACATCGCGTACGTCGCCACCGCCCTCGGGCAGCTCGCCTGGAACCAGGGCGAGTACAAGGCGGCGCTCGGCCACTACGCCCGTGCCCTCGCCGCGGACGAGAACTACCTCCCCGCCCTGGAGGGCCGCGCCCGCGCCCAGGCCGCGAACGGTGACCGGGCCGCCGCCGTCGAGGGACTGGAGCAGGTCGTCGCCCGCTTCCCGCTGCCCGGCCCGCTCGTCGCCCTCGGCGAGCTGTACGAGGACCGGGGCGCCGACGGCGACCGGGCGAAGGCCGGCGACCAGTACGCCCTCGTCGACGCCTGGACGTCCCTCGCCCGCGCGGGCGGTGTCAACGCCGACCTCGACTCGGCCATGGCCGCCGCCGACCACGGCGACAAGAAGGAGGCCCTGCGCGCCGCCCGCGCCGAGTGGAACCGCCGGCACAGCGTGCACACCGCCGACGCCCTCGCCTGGGCCCTGCACGTCAACGGCCGCGACGAGGAAGCCCTGCCGTACGCCCGCCGCGCCACCGCCACCGGCTACCGCAACGCCGGCTTCCTCTACCACCGGGGCATCATCGAACGCGCCACCGGGAACGACCGCGAGGCCCGCGAGCACCTGACGGCCGCGCTCGACCTGAACCCCGGCTTCTCCCCGCTCGGCGCCCGCGAGGCCCGTACCGCGCTCAAGGACCTGGAGGGGGCCCGGTGACCCTGCGCCGCCTGTTCGCGTCCGGCGCCGCCGTCCTCACGGCCGCCTGCGCGCTCACCCTGCTGCCCGCCGGCGCGGCGAGCGCCCACCCGCTGGGCAACTTCACCGTCAACCGCTACGACGGCCTGGTCGCCGCCCCGGGCGAACTGCGCGTCCACCACGTCGAGGACCTCGCCGAGATCCCGGCCACCCAGGCGGGACCGGACATCGAGCGGCTGGGCATCGCCATGTGGGCCCGCGAGCGGTGCGCCACGGCCGCCGCCGACAGCAGGGTCACCGTCGACGGCCGCGGCACCCCGCTCACCGCCGAGCGCAGCCACGCGCGCGTGCGGCCCGGGCAGGCGGGGCTCGACACCCTCCGCGTGGAATGCGAGCTGACCGCTCCCCTGCCGTCGGATGAGTCGACAAGGTCGGGCAAGGGGACCGTGTCCGTCGGCTTCCGTGGCGCGGGCGGCTCCTCCGGCCCGGGCTGGCGGGAGATCACGGCGCGGGGCGACCGTATGACGCTCACCGAGTCGGACGTCCCGGAGAAGTCGATCTCGGCGGAACTGACCCGCTACCCGGCGGAGTTGCTCTCCTCCCCGGCCGACACCGCGGCCGCCGCCCTGCGCGTGCGCCCCGGCGGTGCGGCCCTGGCCGAGGAGGAGTCGGACGCTCCTGCAGCCTCCGTGCTGCCGCGCGGCGCCGACCGCTGGACACGGGCCCTGGACGACCTGGTCGCCCGGCACGACCTCACCCCGGGCTTCGCCGCGCTGGCCCTGCTCATCGCCGTCGTCCTCGGGGCGATGCACGCGCTCGCCCCGGGCCACGGCAAGACCATCATGGCCGCGACGGCGGCGGCCCGGGGCGAGCGCGTGCA
>NZ_MUKA01000621.1:744-914 GCF_002150735.1 Streptomyces africanus | reverse complement strand
CGCCTCGTCGTTGACGAGGCGGATGCGACCGGTGCGGTCGAGGGCGACGACGCCCTCCCGGATGCCGTGCAGCATCGCCTCCCGTTCCGACAGCAGTGCCGCGATGTCCGAGAAGGCCAGGTCCCTGGTCTGCCGGTGGACCCGCCGCGAGATGAGCCACGCGGCCAGCG
>NZ_MUKA01000621.1:0-695 GCF_002150735.1 Streptomyces africanus | reverse complement strand
GGTGCCGCTGTCGATCTCCATGACCTCCTTGCCGGCCAGGGCCTGGCCCGGGTCGGTCGAGACGATGCCGCCGATCTGCTTCGGATCGGTGTGCGACCAGCGCACGCCCCGCCAGTCCATCACCACGATGTACTCGGCCTTGGTGGCCTTCCGGATCCGCTCCGCCTCCCGCTGCACCGGACCGTTCGGTGAGGGAGGCGTGTCCCTCACTTCCCTCGCGAGGCCCGGCTGCTGCGCGGTGGTCTGCGCGATGGCGAGCGCGCGGCGCATCGCCTGGTCGTNNCGCCGCGGCAGGCCGAGGCGCAGGCGGCGTGCGGGGGGAGTGGGGCTCATACCCAAGAAGGTACGTGGGGCCGGCTACCTGCCGTAACGGGTGTGGCGTGGATCTCTTGATCAATGCTTGCGGAGACGGTCCGGACCACGGTCGGCGGGCCGGTCAGCTCGCGAGCGCCGTCGTCACGCTCACCTCGCGCACGGCCACCACGTCCATCCGCGCGGGCGAACCGAGGACCGCCGCTCCGCAGCTCTCCGGCCGGGGCGGCAGGGCCGTGCCCTGGGCCACCTCGACCCGCCAGCGGCGCCCGTCGGCGTGGGCGACGGTCACCTCCCAGCGCGGGGCCGCGCCGGCCGTCCGTACGACGCTCAGCGCCTCCGCGGCGTATTCGCCGGTCCTGGTGCGCACGGCGAGCTCGGCC
>NZ_MUKA01000101.1 GCF_002150735.1 Streptomyces africanus | reverse complement strand
GCCCGTACGGGCCCCGTACAGGATGACCTTGTTGCCCGCGCCGGACGCCTTCGCGAGGTGGATGTCCTCGTGCCGCATGACGCCGATGGCGCCGGCGTTGACCAGCGGGTTGCCCTGGTAGCAGGAGTCGAAGACGACCTCGCCGCCGATGTTCGGCAGGCCCAGGCAGTTGCCGTAGCCGCCGATACCCGCGACGACACCCGGCAGCACGCGCTTGGTGTCGGGGTGGTCGGCCGCACCGAAACGGAGGGGGTCCACGACGGCGACCGGGCGCGCACCCATCGCGATGATGTCGCGGACGATGCCGCCGACACCCGTGGCCGCGCCCTGGTAGGGCTCGACGTACGACGGGTGGTTGTGCGACTCGACCTTGAAGGTGACCGCGTAGCCCTGGCCGACGTCCACGACGCCCGCGTTCTCGCCGATGCCGACGAGCAGGGCGTCGTTCTCGGGTGCCTTCTCGCCGAACTGGCGCAGGTGCACCTTGCTGCTCTTGTACGAGCAGTGCTCCGACCACATCACCGAGTACATGGCGAGCTCGGCTCCGGTGGGCCGGCGGCCGAGGATCTCGACCACGCGCTCGTACTCGTCCTTCTTCAGGCCCAGTTCGGCCCAGGGCAGCTCGACGTCGGGGGTCGCGGCCGCGTGCTCGACCGTGTCCAGAGGCGTCCGGCTCATGCGTTGACCAGCTTCTTGAGGATCGAGGTGAAGAACGGGAGGCCGTCGCTACGACCGGTGCCGATCAGCGGCTCGACGGCGTGCTCGGGGTGCGGCATGAGGCCTACGACGTTGCCGGCCTCGTTGGTGACACCCGCGATGTCGTTGTTCGAGCCGTTGGGGTTGACGTCCAGGTACCGGAAGGCGACCCGGCCCTCGGACTCCAGCGCGTCCAGCGTGCGCTGGTCGGCGACGTACTGCCCGTCGATGTTCTTCAGCGGGATGTGGATCTCCTGGCCGGCGGTGTAGTCGCTGGTCCAGGCCGTCTCGGCGTTCTCCACCCGCAGCTTCTGGTCACGGCAGATGAAGTGCAGGTGGTTGTTGCGCAGCATCGTGCCGGGCAGCAGATGGGCCTCGGTGAGGATCTGGAAGCCGTTGCAGATGCCGAGCACCGGCAGACCGGCCTTCGCCTGCTCCAGCAGGGGCTCCATCACCGGCGAGAAACGGGCGATGGCCCCGGCGCGCAGATAGTCGCCGTAGGAGAAACCACCGCACAGCACCACGGCGTCGACCTGCTTGAGGTCCTTGTCCTTGTGCCACAGGGCGACCGGCTCGGCGCCCGCGAGGCGGATCGCGCGCTGCGTGTCCCGGTCGTCCAGACTTCCGGGGAAAGTGACGACGCCAATACGAGCGGTCACTTCACGGCCTCCGCGACTTCCTCGACCCGGACCGTGAAGTCCTCGATCACGGTGTTCGCGAGGAAGGACTCCGCAAGATCGTGAATGCGGGCGAGGGCGGCCTCGTCGACCGGCCCGTCAACTTCCAGTTCGAAACGCTTTCCCTGGCGGACGTCCGAGATCCCTTCGAAACCCAGCCGCGGCAGTGCGCGCTGCACCGCCTGGCCCTGGGGGTCGAGGATCTCCGGCTTGAGCATGACGTCGACTACGACGCGTGCCACTGGCACTCCCGGTGTGTGGTGCTGAGCAGGTTCCTTCAGACTACCCGCACAAAAATTCTACGCGCGTCGACTTGTAGGAAACTACGTGACGGTCATCACGATCCCGCATCGACGGACCCACACACGAAAATTTCCGGGAAAGATTCCGGGTCGACACCCGGAACCTATTGCGTTCGGACACGCAGAAGGATTTAGTCGAGTTTCACAATGCATTGCCAGGCACTGTAGAAATGAATTGGCAAGTGCCGCAGGAAGGGACCGATATTCGTGGCGCAGAAGGTCGTGGTCACTCTCTTTGACGACATCGACGGCTCGGAAGCGGCGGAAACGATCGCCTTCGGACTGGACGGCAAGTCGTACGAGATCGACCTGAACGAAGTCAATGCCGGCGAACTGCGGAAGGCGCTCGCGCCCTACGTCGAGGCCGGCCGCAAGCGGTCCCGCTCGGGCCGGGCGTACCGGCAGACGGAGGTCGCCCCCGACCCGTCGGCCGTGCGGGCCTGGGCCCAGGCCAACAAGATGGAGGTCCCCGCGCGCGGGCGCATCCCCAAGAAGGTCTACGAGGCGTTCACCGCCGCCCAGTGACGGGCCGGTGAGGCCGGGCGGACGACCGGTCACCCGCCCCTCGCGGCAACCGACTTGCGCAGCACCCCGGCTGATCAGCTAGAGTCTGGAGCACGCCGAGGGGCGAGGCCGAAAGGCCCGGCTCACGGAAACATGCGGGTGTAGTTCAGTAGTAGAACATCCCCCTTCCAGGGGGAAGGCGCAGTGTGCGATTCCTGTCACCCGCTCTGCATCGCCAGTACCGACCACTCTGGTGGATCAGGTAGGCTGGTGCCCGCACCGATCGGTGAGAGCCGGTCGGAAGCATATGCGGACGTAGCTCAGTTGGTAGAGCGCAACCTTGCCAAGGTTGAGGTCGCGAGTTCGAGCCTCGTCGTCCGCTCGGGAATGAGACCCCGGTCCTTCTGGATCGGGGTCTTCTTCGTGTTTCCCCCTCCGCTTCTGACATTTGTCATGCCGAGTGATGACAGCGCGCACTGCTTCTGGGGCCCCGGGGCCGGGACGCTGAAGACATGGAAACCAACGGACACGAACACGTGATTGAGGTCACTGACCTGCGGCGTGTGTACGGGGGCGGGTTCGAGGCGGTCAGCGGAATCACCTTTTCCGTACGACGCGGGGAGATCTTCGCCCTGCTGGGCACCAACGGCGCCGGCAAGACGTCGACCGTCGAACTGCTGGAGGGCCTCGCGGCGCCCGCGGGCGGCCGGGTGCGGGTCCTCGGGCACGACCCGTACACCGACCGGGCCCTCGTACGGCCGCGGACCGGCGTGATGCTCCAGGAAGGCGGCTTCCCGTCCGAGCTGACCGTCGCGGAGACCGCGCGGATGTGGGCGGGGTGCGTGAGCGGGGCCCGGCCGCCTGCGGAGGTCCTGGCGCTGGTCGGGCTGGAGTCGAAGGCGGGCATCCGGGTCAAGCAGTTGTCCGGCGGCCAGCGGCGCCGGCTGGACCTGGCGCTCGCGCTGCTCGGCGACCCGGAGGTGCTCTTCCTGGACGAGCCGACCACCGGGCTGGACGCCGAAGGCCGCCGCGAAACCTGGGAGTTGGTGAGCGCGCTGCGCGACGGCGGTACGACGGTGCTGCTGACCACGCACTACCTGGAGGAGGCCGAGAACCTCGCCGACCGGCTGGCGATCATGCACGAGGGCCGCATCGCCACCACCGGAACCCCGGCCGAGGTGACCGCCGCCGAACCCTCGCGGATCTCCTTCGAGCTGCCCGACGGCTACTTCGTCGGCGATCTCCCGCCCCTCGGCGAGCTGGGCGTCACCGGGCACGAGACCGACGGCCGGGCCGTCCGGCTCCGCACCCACGAGCTCCAGCGGACGGCCACCGAACTGCTGGTGTGGGCCGCGCGGGCCCGGGTGGACCTGCGCCGCCTGGACGTGCGGCCGGCCTCCCTGGAGGAGGCGTTCCTCCGCATCGCCAAGGACGCCTCCGCGCACCGGACCACGGGGACGACGACGAAGGAGTACGCGGCATGAGCGCCACCCTCACGACGCCCCGCCCGGCACCGGCCGCGACCACTGCGCTGAGCCGGATGACCGCTCTCGCCCGCGCCGAACTGACCCTGCTCGGACGGACCAGGGGCGCGCTCGTCGCGGCGCTGCTCGTACCGCTGGTGATGCCTTTCAGCGTGCGGTCGGCGGCCGAGGAGATGGACCTCGCCGAAGCCCGGCTGAACACCGGCACCCTGGTGCTGCCCGCCGCGGTCGGCTTCTCCCTGCTGTTCGCCGTGTACTCGGTGCTCGTCGGCACGTTCGTCGTCCGGCGTGAGGAACTCGTCCTCAAGCGGCTGCGCACCGGTGAGCTGCGGGACGTCGAGATCCTGGCCGGTGCCGCGCTGCCCGCCGCCCTCACCGGACTCGTGCAGTGCCTGCTGCTCACGGCCGGCTGCACCGTACTGCTGGACCTGTCCCCGCCGTCCGCGCCCCATCTGGCCGTCGCCGGGCTGCTGTTGGGGCTCGTGCTGTGCGCGGCCCTGGCCGCGGCCACCGCCGCCGTGACCCGGACCGGCGAGAGCGCACAGGCCACGCCCATGCCGCTGCTGCTCGTCTCGATGCTGGGCTCCGGCATGTTCGTCCCGCTGGAGCTGCTGCCCGACCGGCTGGCCTCCGTCTGCGAACTGCTGCCGCTGACGCCCGTCGTCACCCTGGTGCGCGGCGGCTGGACCGGCGATCTGCCGGTGTCCGAGGCGCTGGGCGCCCTCGCGACGGCGATGGCCTGGATCGTCATCGCGGTGTTTGCTGTACGGCGGTGGTTCCGCTGGGAACCGCGGCGCTGACCGAAGGGGGAGTGACGGGCTGATGCGCGGGCCGGGCAGGTGGTGGCGGCGGAAGAGCACACCGGAGAAGGTCGAGACCTACACGCGGTGGTCGTTCTACTTCTTCGCGGTGATGGAGTTCTTCTCCGTCGGGTTCACGTCCGCGGCCCCGCTGGGCACACGGCTGGGTGGTGCCGTGATGCTGGTGGTGGCCGTGCACGCCGCCCTCGCCTTCGTGACCGTGTCGCGGGCGGTGGACTGGACGCGTGGCCGCAGGCCCCAGCCCGTCGGGCTGATGTGGACCCTGGCCGCCGTCACCGCCGCGGTCTCCGTCGCCGCGATCGGCATCGCCGAGCACGGACCCGACGGTGAAAGCGTCGACACCGCCGCCGGTGGGGTCTTCGGAGTGATCCTGATCTTCGGTCCCGGCATCATGGCGCTGGGCGTCCGCGACCGGCGGCGCGCCTTCGGCATCGCGGGCGGCTTCGCGGCCGGTACCTGGGTCGTGACGTTCGCGCTCGGCGCCTCCGCCGTCACGGCACTCTTCACCGCGTTGATCGTGCTGATCGGCGGCGTGTTCATCGCCTTCACGGCCGTCTTCTCCGTGTGGCTGCTCAACGCCGTCTACGAACTCGACGAGGCCCGCGAGACCCGGGCCCGGCTCGCCGTCGCCGAGGAGCGGCTGAGGTTCGGGCGGGATCTGCACGACGTCATGGGGCGGAACCTCGCCGTCATCGCGCTCAAGAGCGAGCTGGCCGTGCAGCTCGCCCAGCGGGGGCGGCCTCAGGCCGTGGCGCAGATGGTCGAGGTGCAGCGGCTCGCGCACGAGTCGCAGCGGGAGGTCCGCGAGGTCGTGCGCGGCTACCGGGAGGCCGACCTCGCCTCGGAACTCGCCGGGGCGCAAGGCGTGCTGACCGCGGCCGGGATCGACTGCACGGTGAGCGGACGGACCCCGGCGGGGCTGCCGGCCGGGGTGCAGTCCGCCTTGGGGTGGGTCGTGCGGGAGGCCGCGACGAATGTGCTGCGGCACGGGGACGCGCGGCGGTGTGCGGTGCGGCTGGAGGTTCTGGAGGGGCGCGTGGTGCTGTCGGTGGAGAACGACGGGGTCGGCGAGGCCGGAGACGGGGAGGGTGCGTCCGGCTCGTCCGGCTCCGGGCTCGCCGGGTTGCGGGAGCGGCTGGCGGAGATCGACGGGACGCTGGAGGCCGGGCCGGCGGGCAAGGGGCTGTTCCGGCTGACGGCGGAGATTCCGCTGCCGTCGGCGCCCGCCACGGGCGAGCCCGTCGCCGCCGTGCCTGCTGTGAGTGAGGTCACTTCATGACGGCCGTAGAGCCGGTGCGGCTGCTGCTCGCCGATGACGAGCACCTCATTCGCGGGGCGCTCGCCGCGCTGCTGTCGCTGGAGGACGACCTCATGGTCGTCGCCGAGGCGGCCACCGGGCCCGAGGCGCTGGCGATGGCCCGGGCGCACCAGCCCGACGTCGCCGTTCTGGATCTCCAGATGCCCGGCGCCGACGGTGTGAAGGTCGCCACATCCCTGCGCACCGAACTGCCCGGCTGCAAGGTTCTCATCGTCACCAGCCACGGGCGGCCCGGGCATCTGAAGCGGGCGCTGGAGGCCGGGGTGCGGGGGTTCGTGCCGAAGACCGTGAGCGCGCAGCGGCTCGCGGAGCTCATCCGCACGGTGCACGCCGGGAACCGTTACGTCGACCCGGAGTTGGCCGCCGACGCGATCGCCGCCGGGGACTCGCCGCTGACCGCGCGGGAGGCCGAGGTGCTGGAACTCGCGGCCGACGGTGCGCCCGTGGCGGAGATCGCTCAGCGGGCCGCGCTGTCGCAGGGGACCGTGCGGAACTACCTGTCGTCGGCCGTGTCGAAGCTCGGGGCGGAGAACCGGCATGCCGCGGTGCGGCTCGCGCGGGAGCGAGGTTGGGTATAGTGGTTCCCGCGCCACGGCGCATGCGAACGTAGCTCAGTTGGTAGAGCGCAACCTTGCCAAGGTTGAGGTCGCGAGTTCGAACCTCGTCGTTCGCTCCAGTGAGAAGCCCCCCGGCTCCGGCCGGGGGGCTTCTCCGTGTCTGCGGGTTCTCCGTGCGGGTCCTACGACCAGCTCGTGCCGGTCAGGCGCTCGTACGCCTCCACGTACTTGGCGCGGGTGGCGTCGACGACCTGCTGCGGCAGCGCGGGCGGCGGCTGCTCGCTCCCCCGGTCCCAGCCGGACTCCGCCGAGGTCAGCCAGTCGCGGACGTACTGCTTGTCGTACGACGGCTGCGCGCGGCCCGGCTGCCACGCGTCGGCCGGCCAGAAGCGGGAGGAGTCCGCGGTGAGGACCTCGTCCGCGAGGACCAGGGCGTCGCCGTCGAAGCCGAACTCGAACTTCGTGTCCGCGAGGATGATGCCCCGCTCGCGGGCGATGTCCCGGCCCCGGGAGTAGACGGCGAGGGTCGCCTGGCGCAGCCGGGCGGCGGTGTCGGCGCCGACCTGGCGGGCGACCTCCTCGTAGGAGACGTTCTCGTCGTGCTCGCCGACGGCGGCCTTGGTGGCCGGGGTGAAGATCGGGGCGGGCAGTTCGCTGCCGTCGACCAGGCCCTCCGGGAGGGCGAGGCCGCAGACCGTACGGGACTCGTTGTACTCGACCAGGCCCGAGCCGGTCAGGTAGCCGCGGGCGACGCACTCCACGGGGACCATCTGGAGCGACTTGCAGACGAGCGTGCGGCCCACCCAGTCGGCGGGGGCGCCCGCGGGCAGTTCCGTGCTCAGGACGTGGTTCGGGACCAGGTCGGCGAGCTGGTCGAACCACCACAGGGAGAGCTGTGTGAGGACCCGGCCCTTGTCGGGGATCTCCGTCGGCAGCACCCAGTCGAATGCGGAGATGCGGTCGCTGGCGACCATCACGAGGTCGCCCGCCTCGTTCTGGTACAGCTCGCGCACCTTGCCCGTGTGCAGGTGCACCAGGCCCGGAACCTGGATCGGCTCGGGCTTCTCTACGAATCCGGACACGGTTCCTCCCCGTGGTTCTGTCCTGTCGGGTTGATTCTCCCGTATGCGGGGCTGATCCCGGACAGTGGGTCAGTCGCGTTTGCAGATGCGGTCGAGGAGGTTCGCGGTGGCCCGCTGGATGCGGGCGTCGACGTGGCCGGGGCGGTCTAAGGCCGGGGTCCAGGCGAACGTTCCGGATGCGAAGACCCAGGCACCGGAGGGTGCGCGGTACAGGGACGTCTCCTGGTGGCGGGCCGTGCCCTCCTTGTCCGTGTACGGCGAATGGGCGAGCAGCACCCGCTCCTCGTGCTCGGGCAGCGGGGAGCGCGGGAAATAGCGGTCGGCCTCGCCCGCCACCAGGCCCTCGATCTCGTCCGTCTCGTGTGCCTCGGTCCCCTCCCACAGCCAGTGGCCCGCGTTGCGCACGATGAGGGGGTGGGGCACGGGGACGTGCCCGGCGTACTGGATGCCGATGAGCTGCTGCTCCGCCCGGTCGATCTCCCGCCACAGCACCGGCTTGCCCGGGCCCCTGCGTTTGCGGCAGGTCAGCAGGCGGTCGGGGACGCCGGACGGGGACGGGCCCAGTTCCACCCGCCAGTACATCGAGTTGGCGGAGAGGAAGACGAGCGAGGTGCCGGCGTCTCGGGCGCGCTCCACGGCCCCGCGCATCGCGGCCGACCAGTACTCGTCGTGGCCCGGGAAGACCAGGCCGCGGTAGCGGGTGGGGTCGACGCGGCCCGCGTGCAGGTCGCCGGCGGTGGCGTAGGCGACGTCGTAGCCGTAGCGCTCGGCCCAGCGGATGAAGTCGTAGGCGTGCCCGACGTGCAGGGGGAGGCCCGCGCCCGCGTACGGGCGGTCGAAGGAGACGGTGGTGGCGGCCTCGGACTCGCCCAGCAGCCGGCCCTGCTCGTCCCAGGCGTGGTAGAGGCTGGCTCCGGTGCGGCCGTCCTCCGGGTAGAGGTTGTACGCCTGCCAGGTGATGTCGGGCAGGACGAGGAGCAGGTCGGCGGGCTGGTCGTGGCGGACCGTGAACGGGACGTGGGAGCGGTAGCCGTCGGCGGTGGTGAGGACGGCGACGTACGCGCCGATGTTCCAGTACGACGGGATCTGGAGCCGCCAGGAGAGCCACCAGTGGTGGCAGGAGACCGTGCGGTCCGCCGTGAGCGGCGGGGGCTGCACGATGCCGGACAGGCGCGGGCTGGTGGTGATCTTCGCGGCGCCGTCACCGCCGTAGTGGCCGATGCGGTAGATGTCGACGCCGAACTCCTGGGGCGGGTCGACGGTGATGTGGAAGTCGATGGCCTCGCCGGGCGCGACCGCGCCGGTGGAGGTGAAGCCCTTGATCTGGCGGTGGACGTCGTCGGCCGCGCGGGGGCCGCCGGAGCGGCTGCCCTTCTTCGGGGCCTGGGCCGGGTCCTGGTCCACGTACCAGGGGACGACCTGGCCGCTGTCGTCGAAGTACGTGACGTTTCCGCGCAGCCACGGAACGGGGCCCTGCCCGAAGGGATCCGTCACGGCGTGCGCCAGCGCTCCCGACTCCCAGCGGCGGATCTGCTCCGAGCCCATGGTCGCTTCCCCTCCCCTTCGCCCCCGTGGCTGTGCGTGCTGTGTGGTGCGCTGCGACCTGTGTGGTTCTTTCGTGCCTATGTGTTTGTCGTATGTCGCAAGCCCTTGCCATGTGCGCGAACGGTCCAAGCACATCACATAATGCGCGCACTTCGTTACGGTTCGTTTTGAATTGGCCAGAAACGGAAGCGGGTGCTCCGGGAGTCGGCCCGGTGGGTCAGCCGAGCCGGACCGGCTTCTCGGGCCGTATC
>NZ_MUKA01000620.1 GCF_002150735.1 Streptomyces africanus | reverse complement strand
CTGAACCCGTCGGGGCCGAACGGGGGGTTCGGCCCCGACGGGTTCAGAGGGAGCGCGCGGCTTCCAGCAGTGGTGCCAGGGAGTCGACGGTGGTTTCGCAGCCCGCCTCGCGCAGCTGCCGGTCGGTGGTGGCGTTGCGGGCGAGGCCGACGAAGCGCACTCCGGCCTGCTGGGCGGCGGTGAGTTCGGCGACCGTCGAGCCGACCAGGACGCCGGTCGCGGCGGCGCCGCCGCAGGAGTCGATCGCGCGCAGGAGGCAGTCGGGGTGCGGGGTCAGCCGGGTGAGGTCCTCGCCGCGGGCGTGGATCCCGGCCAGGGGGAGGCCGTAGGGGGCGAGGTAGCGGTGCACGGCCGGTGCGCTGACGTCCGTGACCACGCTGACGCGGCGGCCGGAGTGGTGCAGGGACCGCACCAGCGGCACGGAGTTGTGGGTCGTCGGCGCGTCGGGGACCGCGCGCAGTTCGATCGCGTCGAGGCGGTCGCGGAGCAGGGGGCCGAGCCGGTCCCGGGCGAAGGCCCGCAGGACGTCGAGCGGATGCACGAACGTCTCCCGTGCCGCGGCGGCGGCCAGGGGCAGGGCGTCCTGCGGGTCCCGGTGTTCGGTGACGAGGGCGAGCAGGTCGAGCGCGGCCTCGCGGGCGGCGGCCGCCGAGAACAGCCGGGCCAGGGGGCCGTCGAAGCCGAGCAGCACGGTCTCGGCCTCGCCGAGGAGACCGGTCAGCGGGGGCGCCGGCCGGGCCGGGGTCTGCGGCACACCGGGCGGCGCCGCCCCCTCCGGGGCCAGTCGCACCGAGGCCGCGACCGACAGGCCCGGCACCGGCCACCCGCGCAGCCCGGCGTTGACCGCGCGCTGGGCCGCGCCCGCCCGGCGCAGCGGATGACGGCGGGTGATCCGGGCCGCCTCCTCCCGCAGATGGCCGAGCAGCGGCTCGGACACCCGGGTGATCTCGGCGCGCACGAAGGCCACCGGGTCGTCCACCCGCCAGGACAGCTCGACCGCGGCGGTGAAGGCGCCCTTGCCGGAGCTCGGCAGCGAGACCCGGTGACGGGCCTGGTGGGGAGTGAGGTCCACCTCGTAGTACGTCACGAGGCGCGGCGGCCCGTCGCCGTGCGGCTGGGCGGGGTCGAGGAGGGTGAGCGGGCCGTCGGGCTGGGTGTGGACGACGGCCGTGCGGCCCGGGGCCGGTATCCCCAGCCGGCGCAGGTCGTGGGTGATGAAGGGGCCCCGCACCAGATCGCGGGCGTCGGGTTCGGGGGCGGCCGTGGCGGGGGACAGCGGGCAGTACCAGGCGACGGGCGGGGTGTCCGTGGCGCCGCCCCGATAGAGGGGCCGGAAGCGCTGCGGGCCCTGGGCGGCCGAGCTGCCGGCGAACTGCTCGTACACGTCCGGGGAGACGACCACCTGGATGCCGGCGGGCGCGTGCGGTGCCTCCGGCGGCGGGGTGGGCCGGTCCCAGAACGTCACGGTCAGACGCGGCGGGTCCGCCGGCCCGGTGAGCACCTCGGGC
>NZ_MUKA01000619.1 GCF_002150735.1 Streptomyces africanus | reverse complement strand
CGAGGCCGAGGGCGCCCTCGGGGAGGCGGTCGAGGTAGTCGGCGGCGGCGAGGCCGGTCTGCACGGGGTGGTGCGCGTCGTCCAGGAGGCGGGCCATGCGGCGGGCGCCGGCGGTGATGTCGCCGCGTTCGCGGGGCGTGCCGCTGCGCGGGCTCGCGGCGGGCCACATCAGCACGATGCCGCCCCAGCAGCGCCGTGCACCGCTCAGCGGGACCGCGGCCAGGGCGAACGGGTACGGCAGGACGGCGGCGGCCCGCGGGTAGCGGCGGGCCATCTCGTCCTGGCTGCCGACCCAGACCGGGGCGTCGTCGCGGATGGCGTCGGCGACCGGGACGGGTGCCGTCAGCGACAGGCGCTGCCACGTGACGGCGAACTCCACCGGCAGGCCGCACAGCGCCACCAGGCGCAGCACCGGCTCCGCCTCCTCGATCAGATAGAGGCCGCCGATCGAGGCGCCGGTACCGCGCACGGTGTCGGCCAGTGCCGCCCCCAGGGCCTCGTCCAGCGGTCCGACGCCCCTGGGCGGCTCGTCGCTCCCGGGCATGGTGTCCTCCCGCTCTTACCCGGACGCTACGCCTCGCGGGGCGCGGGGGCACGTCATCGGGCCGGGGCGGGGAAGGCGGAGGGTGCCGCAGGCTTGGTCGGGCGAGGTGCCGCAGGGCTTGGGAGGGCATGGTGCCGCAGGGCTTGGGCAGCCGGGCATGCCCGGGGGCAGCGCGCCGGGCGTGGCCGGGCACACTGCCGAAGGGCATGGCCGAGCTTGGGCCGCCGGCCTGGCCGGACACGCTGCCGCCGGGCATGGCCGGAATGCTGCCGAAAGGCACGGCCAGGCATAGCCGGGCACGCTGCCGAAAGGCATGGCCGAGCACACTGCCCTCCTGGCAGAATCGGAGGTCCTCGACGGCGACCGGGAGGCCTGCCTTGCAGACGCTCACCTCGCAGGTTCCACTCGCCGTCGCCGTCACCGAAGCGATCCGGGGCGGCGATCTGCCCGGGATCCGGCAGCTGCTCGCCGAGCATCCCGGTCTGGCCACCGTCCGCATCACCGAGCACGGGGAGGACGGCAAGGGCACGCGCAGTCTGCTGCACATCGCGACCGACTGGCCCGGTCACTACCCGCATGGCCCGGAGGTGATCGCCGCGCTGGTAGCCGCCGGGGCCGATCCCAACGCCCGCTTCGGCGGTGCACACGAGGAGACGCCGCTGCACTGGGCGGCCAGCAACAACGACGTGCCGGTCCTGGACGCGCTCATCGCCGCCGGGGCCGACATCGAGGCGCCCGGAGCGGTGATCGCCGGCGGTACACCGCTCGCCGATGCCCGGGCCTTCGGCCAGTGGCGTGCCGCGTACCGGCTCGTCGAGCACGGTGCCCGCACCACCTTCCAGGACGCCGCCACGCTCGGGCTGCTGGACCGGGTCCGGGCCTGCGTCGAGGCCGGTGAGCCGCCCGCGCCCGACGAGATCACGAGCGCCTTCTGGGGCGCCTGCCACGGCGGTCACCTGTCCACCGCGCAGTACCTCCACCGGCACGGCGCCGACATCGACTGGTGCGGCTACGACGACCGGACGCCGCTCGACATCGCCCGCGCCCAGGACGCCGACGACGTCGCGCGGTGGCTGCGCGGCCTGGGGGCGCGGAGCCGCTCGTAGGGTCCGCGGTGTCTCACAAGCAGTAGCGCACGAGCCACTCGTCCTGGTTGTACGCGGTGCGCGCCGGGTCGGGCGTGCTGGCGGCCCGTTCCTCGACCGTGTCCTCCAGGCGGACCGGCTCCGGCAGTGTCCCGAACCGGGCCTGGCGTGCTGCGGCCTCCGCCTCGCTGCTCCGCTGCGACGTCGCGTCGTCCACGGCGATTCCCCTCTCCGGCTGGTCTCTCCGGCCGATCGGACTCCCTCGGCAAAGAGTTGACGTGCGAGCCGGGCCCATGGTTCCCGCGAAGGCCGCTTGTTCGACCCTACGAACTTTCCGCTGGACTGTTTCCCTTGCATCACCACCAGTGATAGGAAACCTTCCTGTCAGTTCTGCACGGCCAGCTCTTCCAACCCCCCACCCTGCTTGGAGGCCCCGTGAGACACCCGTCAACTCCGGCAGCGCGCCGCACCGTTCTGGCGCTGTTCGGCGCGGCCCTCGCCGCCACCCCGTTCCTGAGGCCCCCGCACGCGACGGCGTCCGTCCGTGCGGCCGGGCTCGACGACCCGGCGAAGAAGGAGATCGCCATGCGCCTCGTGTCGAGCGCGGAGAACTCCTCGCTCGACTGGAAGGCGCAGTACCCGTACATCGAGGACATCGGCGACGGCCGCGGCTACACCGCCGGCATCATCGGGTTCTGCTCCGGCACCGGCGACATGCTCGACCTCGTCGAGCTCTACACCGACCGCAAACCCGGCAACGTCCTGGCGAAGTACCTGCCGGCGCTGCGCAGGGTCGACGGTTCCGACTCGCACGACGGGCTCGACCCCGGCTTCCCCGGCGACTGGCGCAGAGCGGCCCGCGACGCCCAGTTCCGGCGGGCCCAGGACGACGAGCGCGACCGGGTGTACTTCGACCCGGCGGTCCGGCAGGGGAAGGCGGACGGGCTGCGGGCACTGGGCCAGTTCGCGTACTACGACGCCATCGTCATGCACGGCGACGGCACCGACCCCGTGAGCTTCCGCAGCATCCGCAAGCGGGCGCTGCGCACGGCGAACCCGCCGGCGTTGGGCGGTGACGAGGTGACGTATCTCGACGCGTTCCTGGACGCACGCGTGTGGGCCATGAAGCAGGAGGAGGCGCACAGCGACACCAGCAGGGTCGACACGGCGCAGCGGGTCTTCCTGCGCATGCGCAATCTCGACCTCGACCCGCCGCTGGACTGGAAGGTCTACGGCGACAGCTACCACATCGGCTGAGCGCCGCGGCCCGGGCAGGATTGGTCCAGTAAGCAGGTGCGGAAGTGGACTCCTTCCCGGGCCGCCCGGCTGCCTAGCGTCGCCCGTATGAACGCCACCACCACGCGCGGCGCCCTTCTCGCCGCGCTCGCCTGCGTCCTCGTCGGAGGGTCCTTCACGGCCAACAGCGTGCTGGGCGACTACCCGTACGCGGGCGGTCAGTTCCTGCGGTACGGCCTGGCCTGTCTGCTGCTCGTGCCCCTGGCCGGGAAGGGCGCGGCCGCCCGGCTGCGGGCGCTGACACCCCGTCAGTGGGTCCGGCTCGCCCTGCTCGCCGCGGTCGGCATGGTCGGTTTCAACCTGGCCGTCATCGCCGCGGAGCGCACGGCGGAGCCGGCGGTCCCGGGGGTGTTCGTGGGCTGTGCGCCGGTGGTGGTGGCCGTGCTCGTGCCCTTGCTGGACGGGCGTCGGCCCCAACGGGCAGTGCTGCACGGGGCGTTGCTCGTGGCCGTCGGTGCCTTCGCCGTCCAGGGCTGGGGGCGCACCGACGGCGCGGGCCTCGCCTTCTCCGTGTGCGCCCTGGCGGGGGAGGTCGGGTTCGCCGTGCTCGCCGTGCCCGTACTGCGGCCCCTCGGTCCCCGGCTGCTGTCCGCCACGGTGTGCGCGGTCGCCGCGCTGGAGTCGGCGGTGGCCGGGGTGCCGGCCGACGGCACCGGGTGGCTGCGGCGTCCGGACGCCGTCGAGGCCTCCGCGCTGCTGTGGCAGGCGGTGGTGGTCACGGTGGTCGGCTTCGTGTGCTGGTACATGGGCATGCAGCGGATCGGCGCGGAACGCGCCACCCTGTTCTCCGGCCTCATCCCGGTCGCGGCGGCCTGCACCGCACCGCTCGTCGGCACGGGCTCCTACGGTCTCGCGCAGGCGGCCGGCAGCGCGCTGGTCGGCCTCGGTGTCGCCCTGGGGTCCGGGGCGCTGACGCTGCCCGGCAGAGGCGGGCCGTCGGTGATCGCCTCGACCGGCCGCACTCCCCCGGCGGCCACCTTCCGGGGGAAAGGCCGCCCCGAGGAGCGTGGCGACGCCGTGTCCGGCATGCCGGAGTGATCCCTCGCGCATCTAATGGACGGCGTCGAACGTCCCGGACCACACAGGAGTTCATGTCCATGCCGCACACCCGCACCGGTGAAGAGGACGAGAAGGCCGCGCGTGCGGGGCTGCTGCGAAGGCTGGGCGAGTGGTGCGCGCGCCACTTCGTGGTCGTCATCGTCGCCTGGCTCGTGGCACTGGTGGCTCTCCAGGTCGTCAGCCGGTCGGTCGGGGGCACGTACTCCGACAACTTCACCCTGCCCCAGGCGCAGTCGCAGAAGGGACTGGACGTACTCCAGAAGCACGATCCGCAGGCCGGCGGCTACAGCAGCCAGATCGTGCTGCACGACGACGGGCAGTCCCTGACCTCGCTGAGCTCCCAGATGTCCACCACGGTCGCCGACCTGGAGAAGCTGCCGCACGTCCTGTCGGCCCAGAACCCGCTCTCCGCCCCGGGCTCGTCCTCCGGTCAGTCGCAGCAGAACGTGGGGCCGCTGTCGGACGACGGGAAGACGGCCTACATCACCGTCCGCTTCGACGTGCAGCCGTCGACCCTCGGCGACGACTATCTGAACGGGGTCGACGATGCCGTACAGCCGCTGCGTTCGGCCGGAGCGGAGGTGGAGTACGGCGGGCCGCTCGGCGAGCTCGCCCGGCCGGCCGCCGACGACCGGGTGAGCGAGCTGATCGGGTTCGGCGTGGCCGTCGTCGTACTGCTGATCGGGTTCGGGAGCGTGATCGCCGCCGGCCTCCCGCTGCTGACCGCGCTGATCAGCGTCGTCGCCGGTCTGGCGATCCTCGGGCTGCTGGCCGCCGCGTTCACCTTCGCGACCGTCTCACCGACCCTGGCCACGATGATCGGCCTCGGGGTCGGGATCGACTACGCCCTGTTCCTGATCACCCGTCACCGGCAGAATCTCATCGACGGAGCGGACCCGGTGCGGGCCGCCGGGCAGGCGGCCGCCACCAGCGGCCACGCCGTGCTCGTCTCCGGCTGCACCGTGATCATCGCCCTGGCGGGCCTGTCCGCGTCGGGCGTCTCCTTCATCGCCAAGCTCGGGGTCGCCGCCGCCGTCACGGTCGTCTCGGCCGTCGCCGGCGCGCTCACCCTGGTCCCGGCGCTGCTCGGGCTCGTCGGCCGGCACATCGACCGCTACCGGGTGCGCCGCCCTGTCGCCGAGACGGAGGCCGGGGCGGACGACGCACCGCAGGGCACCTGGCACCGGTACGCGCAGCGGGTGGAGCGCAGGCCGCTGTGGTTCCTGGCGGCGGGTGTCGCCGTGATCGTCGTCCTGGCGATCCCGGTGCTGTCCATCCGCCTCGGCCACATCGGTGACGGCGCCGACCCGACGTCCTTCACCGACCGGCGGGCGTACGACCTGATGACCGACGCGTTCGGGCCCGGGTCCAACGGTCCGCTGACCGTGGTCGTCGACCAGACGGACGTGCCGGACTCGCAGCGCTCCGATCTGGCCTCGAAGACCCAGCAGACGCTCGGCAAGACCGAAGACGCCGCCGTCGTCACCGCTCTGACGCCCACCCAGGACGGCGACGTCCTGATCGGCACGGTCTACTCGACGTCGTCCCCGCAGAGCGCCACGACCACGGACCTGGCCAACCGACTGGTCGACGACACGCTGCCGGACGCCGTCCAGGGCACGGACGCCAAGGGGTACGTCACCGGCACGACGGCGGCGCAGGTCGACTTCCGCGACATCGTCGCCGCCCGGCTGCCGGTGATCATCGCGGTCGTGGTGGCCGTGGCGTTCCTGATCATCCTGGCCGTGTTCCGGGGGCTTCTCGTCGCCGTGAAGGCCGCCGTCCTCAACGTCCTGTCGATCACTGCCTCGTACGGCGTGGTCGTCGCGGTGTTCCAGTGGGGCTGGGGCGGTCCCGCCCTCGGCGTGAACGGCACGGTGCCCATCGAGAGCTATGTGCCGATGATGATGTTCGCCATCATCTTCGGCCTGAGCATGGACTACGAGATCTTCCTGCTGTCCCGGGTCCACGAGGCGTGGCTGCGCACCGGGGACGCCAAGGCCTCGGTCGCGCACGCCCTGGAGATCACGGCCCGGGTCATCACCTGCGCCGCACTGATCATGGTTAGTGTGTTCGCGGCGTTCATCATCAGCGACAGCATCGTGGTCAAGATGCTGGGGCTGGGGCTGGCCGTCAGCGTGCTCATCGACGCCACGGTCGTACGCCTGCTCATGGTGCCGGCCGTGATGACGCTGCTGGGACGGCACGCCTGGTGGGCTCCGCGGTGGCTGGAGCGGGTGCTGCCGCACATCGACGCCGAGGGGGGACGGGCCTAGGCGGTGGGTGTCAGTGGAGCACCAGGTTGACCAGGGCGACGGTGCCGACCGACACGATCAGGGCGCGCAGGACGGCGGGGCTGAAGCGGCGGCCCGTCCTGGCTCCGATCACACCGCCCAGCGCGGAGCCCACGGCGATGAGCAGGACGGCCGTCCAGTCGAAGTCCGCGAAGAAGAGGAAGAGCACGGCGGCGACGGTGTTGACGACGGCGGCCAGCACGTTCTTGACGGCGTTGAGCCGCTGGAGCGTGTCGTCGAGCAGCACGCCCATCAGGGAGACGTAGATGATGCCCTGCGCGGCGGAGAAGTAGCCGCCGTAGACGCTGGCGAGCGTCAGGCCGGTGAACAGCAGCGGGCCGCCGTCCCGACGGGCGGGGCCGCCTGCCGGGCGACGGCGGCGCACCCATCGGGAGATCAGCGGCTGACAGGCGACCAGAACGAGGGCGAGACTCACGAGGACCGGCACGATCCGCTCGAAGGCCGATGCGGGCAGGGTCAGCAGCAGGACGGCGCCCGCGAGGCCGCCCAGGACGGCACCGATGGCGAGCAGCAGCACGCGGCGTCGCTGCCCGCGGAGTTCCTCGCGGTAGCCGATCGCCGCGCTGATGGAGCCGGGGACCAGGCCGAGCCCGTTGGACACCGTGGCGGTGACCGGGGACAGGCCGGTGGCGAGCAGGACCGGGAAAGTGATCAGCGTGCCCGAGCCGACGACGGCGTTGACGGCACCCGCGCCCAGGCCGGCGGCGAACACGGCCGCCATCTCGCCCGGCGTCACAATGCCGCTCCGCCGGGTCCGGCGTTCCTGGTGAGGTTCATGGGATCACGCTAGAGGGTGGTCGGTTCGGCGGCCGTCGAAGGGTGGCGGATGGCCGGGAACGAGCAACGGCGGCGGGATCCGG
>NZ_MUKA01000618.1 GCF_002150735.1 Streptomyces africanus | reverse complement strand
GCCCCGGCCCACCCCACCGACTTCGGAATGATCATGAGCGACGCACTCCCCGATCCCCTGATCGCCCTGCGCCCCTGGGAAGCACCCGAGGTGACCTCCTGGCGGCGGCTGCCGATGAACGCNNCGCGCCGGACGCCCCGCTCGGGGAGGTCTGGTCGTCGGCGTACGTGCCCGGTGTCTGGACCATGCAGGGCACGGACGATCTTCCGCAGTACCTGAACATCCGCATGCCGTTCCCGGAGTTCCCGCCGGGGGTGCCCGCCGCNNTGGGAGCCGCGGAGAGCGTGCTGCTGGTCCATGTGGACGGGCGGCCCGTCGGCATCTCCAAGGACTCCCACCTGGCCGCCGAGTTCGACCTGTCCGGCGTCGTACGCCCGGGCGAGCGGGCCACCGTAAGGCTGACCGTGGTGAAGTGGTCGGACGCCTCGCACATCGAGGACCAGGACCAGTGGTGGCACGGCGGCCTCACCCGCTCGGTGCTGCTGTACGCCACCGACCCGCTGTATCTGGCGGACGTGACCGTGCGGGCCCGCCACGACGGTGACCTGCACGTCGACTGCCTGGTACGGGACGCGGGCGGTGCCCTGCCCGAGGGCTGGTACGTCAGCGGGGAGCTGGACGGGGTGCTGCTCACGCAGGACGCCGAGTTCGACCGGGCCAACACCGAGGACGAGCGCGTCTCCGCCTTCCTCGGCGAGGCCCGGCTGCGGGCCGCC
>NZ_MUKA01000617.1 GCF_002150735.1 Streptomyces africanus | reverse complement strand
GGCGAGGCGGCGGCGTCGCCCCGCGTCAACATCGCGCCCCGCGTCCACATCGCGCCCGGCGTCCACATACCGGACCCTCCCCAAAACCGGCTCGCTTCTCCACCCCCCTCCTCCCATACGCTTGTCCCCGTGACCCCCGTCGAGCTCTCCCGCACCGTGCTGCACGCCGTGCGCCGCGCCGTCGACGAGGGTGAGCTCAGCGTGACCGTGCCGGAGCGCGCCGTGGTCACTCCGCCGGGGCCCGGGGGCTGTGGCGACTACGCCACCAGCATCGCTCTCCAGCTGGCCGGCGCGGCAGGGCAGCCGCCGCTGCGCGTGGCCGAGATCCTCAGGGCGCGGCTGGCCGGTGAGGCCTTCATCGACGATGTCGTCGTCACGGGGCCCGGGTTTCTCAACTTCAGCCTGGAACGCGACGCCTCCGCACTCCTCGNNTCCGAGCCGTCGTCGTCGCGGATGCCGTGGCCCGCGTGCTGCGCAGCCAGGGCGACGTCGTCAGCGTCATGTGCGACGGCCCGCCCGCCCCGGAGTGGGAGACCGTCCTCGGCGTGGATGCCGGCCCCTCGGGCAGTCGCACCGGCTCCGCAGGCCCCCGCACCCTCCC
>NZ_MUKA01000100.1 GCF_002150735.1 Streptomyces africanus | reverse complement strand
CACCCTGACGACCGCGGCGACTCTGGCCGTCGGTGCGGCCGGCCCGGCCACCGCCGCCGAGCGGCCCGCTCCCGTACGTCACGCCGTCGCCGCGCACGACGCCGCGCCGGGCCTGTCGCCGGTGACCGAACTGCTCGTCCAGCGGCTCCTGCTGGCCGACAAGGTCGCCGCCGCCAAGTACGGCACGGACACGCCGATCGACGACCCGGAGCGCGAGGCGCGGATCCTGGACGACGTCCGCGCCCGGGCGGCCGGCCTCGGCCTCGACGCGGATGCCGTGGCCGCCGTGTTCCGGGACCAGATCGAGGCGAACAAGCTGGTGCAGCGCGGCCTGTACGCCCGCTGGGACGCGCACCCCGCCGAGCGTCCCACCGAGCGGCCCGACCTGGCCACGGAGGTCCGCCCGGCCCTCGACCGCATCACCACACAGCTGCTGGCCGCGCTCGACGCCACGGAACGGGCCCGGGCCCTGCCCTCGTGCGGCCCGCGCCTGGCCGCGGCCGCCGGCTGGTCCGCGTACATCCACCGGCTCGACGCGCTGCACATGAAAGGGCTCGGGCGGGCACTGCCGTCGGTGTGCGCCTAGGAGTCGCGGTCGGCTTCGACGAACCGGGCCAGGTTCGCCAGGGCCATGCGCGTGCCCGTCTCGTTGTCGGCGGCGGGCACGGCGTCGGGGATCCCCTCGTGGACCATGACGACGTCGGTGCCACCGCCCTCGGCGTCGGAGAGTGTCGTCGTCAGGGTCATCGTGCCGCCCAGCAGGGGGTCGACGGTCTCGAACTCGAGCACCTCGACCACCTGCGCGTCCGGCACGAGCCGTGCGAAGCGGCCGTGGTACGTGTCGGTGTGCGCGGCCGACTTCCCGGTGGCCTCCGGCGCCTCGTAGGTGAGCGAGACACGGAACCGGCCGCCCTCACGGGCGTCGAACTCGTGCACCTCACCGCTCATCCCCGCCGGCACCCGCCAGCGCGCGACCGCCTCCGCGCTCACCAGGGCCCGGTAGACGTCCGCACGGGGCGCGTCGACATGCCCGGAGACCCGCGTCGCGTACATGGGCCCACCCTAGGGCGTGTCCGCCCCCGTCGGCAGGGGCGGTTCCGACTCGATGCGGCGCAGTTCCTCGTCGGTGAGCAGGCGGGAGCGGAGCAGGAAGCGGACGCCCTCCGGTGCCTCCAGGGAGAAGCCGCTGCCACGGCCCGGGACCACGTCCACGGTGAGGTGGGTGTGCGACCAGTACGCGTACTGGTCCCCGCTCATCCAGAACGGGGTGTCCCCGGCCACGTGCCCCAGCAGGACGTCCCCGGCACCGACCCGGAACTCGCCCCGCGGGTAGCACATGGGGGCGCTGCCGTCGCAGCAGCCGCCGGACTGGTGGAACATCACCGGTCCGTGCGTCCCGGTCAGCCGCCGCAGCAAGTCTTCGGCGGCGGGCGTCAGTTCGACACGTCCCGTGCGCGCGGTCGTCGGCAGCACGCCGGGGCCGGGGGCGGGTGAGTCGGTCATGGGGAGCCTCCCTGCGGTAGGGGCGCCCCGCCATGGTCGCCCGGAACTGTCCGTCCCGGAAACCCGGCGGCCCTGTGACCGTCAGCCCGGACGCCTCCTGTGCCGGCGGATCCAGGCCGCCTGCCCGCCGTCGACGAGGAGGTCGCTGCCGGTGATGTACCGGGCCTCGGGGCCGGTGAGGAAGGCCACCGCGTCGGCGATCTCGCCGGGCGTGCCCGGCCGGCCCGCGCCGCACGCGTCGAGCATCGCGAGCATGTGCCCGCCGGCGTCCGCGTCGGCCTCCGCCTTCGCCATGGCGGTGGCGACGACCCCGGGGCTGATGGTGTTGATGCGGGCGCCGAGCCGGTTCCAGGCGAGGGCGGCGGCCTGCACGCGCACGTGGTTGGCGCGCTTGGCCAGGATGTACGCGGCGGTCGCGTCGTCGCCGAGGGCCGTGACCGCCTTCAGCCCGAGCAGTTCCTCGGCGGAAGCCGTCGCCAGGGCGGTCTCGTCCTCGTCGTCGAGCGAGGCCATGTGCCCGGCCAGGCTGGCGACACAGACCAGCGAGGTGCCGCGGACGGCCACCTTCTCGAACGCCTCGATGACATACACCGTGCCGAGCAGGTCCACGTCGAGGATCCCGCGGACCGAGGCCGTCGCGGCGGCGACACCGGCCGTGTGCACCACGGCGGTGATCCGCCCCTGCTCCGCCGCGGTGCGGGCGAGCCGCTCGACCGACGCACGGTCGGAGACGTCGGTCGGCACGCCCTGTGCCGCGTACCCCTCCGCGCTCAGCTCCGCGACGACCTGATCGAGCCGCTCGCGCGCGTGGTCGGCGAGGATCAGCGTCGTTCCGCTGCCCAGGCGTCGCGCGACCGCAGATCCCATCCCGCCCGCTCCGGTGACGACGACCACGGCACGCGGGTCGCCCGTACGGTTGTGCATGTGCGATCTCCTTGGGTGGGTCCCCGGGGGGTCAGGCCGCCTCGGTGCCGGCGGCCGGTACGGCGTCGCGCCAGGCCGTCCCGCCCGCGATGGCCTGCCGCCAGACGCGGACGGACTTGGGCGGCATGCCGACCGCCAGGGCGCCGGTCAGCCGTTCGCCCGTGCGGTAGACGGCCGTGAACCTGCGCTCGGCCACGTCACCGTCCACGACGGCGACTTCGTCGTGCCCGCGCAGAAAGCCGTACGCCTGGACCTTCATGTCGTACTGGTCGGACCAGAAGTACGGCACCGGCGCGAACGGCCGGCGCGCGTCCGGCGCGGCGAGCAGATTGCGGGCGGCGGCCATGCCCTGCTCGGCGGCGTGCGTACGGTGCTCGATCCGCATCGACGTCCCGAACAGCGGGTTGTCCCAGCGGGCCACGTCACCGGCCGCGTACACCCCCGGCGCGGCCTCGCAGTACGCGTCGCAGAGCACGCCGTCGCCGACGCTCAGCCCGCTGTCCGCCAGCCACTCGGTGTTGGGCAGCGAGCCGACGGCGACCAGGATCTCGTCGGCCTCGACCACCTCGCCGTCCGCGAGCCGCACGCCCCCGTCGGTCACCTCGGCCACGGCGACACCGGTCCGCAGCTCCACGCCGTGGTCGAGATGGGCCTGGGAGAGCACCCGGCCGACCTCGGTGCCGACGGCGTGCGCCAGCGGCACGGGAGCCGGTTCGAGCAGGGTCACGCGGGCGCCCAGCCGCCGGGCCACCGCGGCGGCCTCGGCGCCGAGGAACCCGGCGCCCACCACGACCAGCCGGCAGCCCGGTTTCAGCCTCTCGCGCAGCGCGAGGGCGTCGTCCAGGGTGCGCAGCACATGGGCGCCGCCGTCGCCGGGCAGCCGCCGGGGACGCACCCCGGTGGCCACCACCAGGCCGTCGTACGGCACCCGCGACCCGTCGGCCAGACACACCGCACGGTCCGTCAGGTCCAGGCCGGTCGCCGCCGTCCCCAACCGCAGGTCGAGGCCGAGGGCGTCGAGGTCGGCCCGCGGGCGCAGCGGCAGCCGTCCGGTGCTCCACTCGCCGGAGAGGATCTGCTTGGACAGCGGGGGACGGTCGTACGGGGCGTGCGGCTCGTCACCGACGAGGGTGAGCGTGCCGTCGTAGCCCGCCCGGCGCAGGGTCTCGGCCGCCGCGAGCCCGGCGGCCGAGGCGCCGACGACCACGACGCGCCTCACCGCTCCACCAGCCTGATCGCCGCGGCCGGGCAGATCGCCACGGCCTCGCGCACGTCGTCGAGCAGTTCCTCACCGGGCCGCTCCTGCAGCAGGATCGCGACGCCGTCGTCGTCTCGCTGGTCGAAGACATCGGGAGCGGCCATCACGCACTGCCCCGACGCCACGCACTTCGGTACGTCCAGTTCCACACGCATGCTTGTCACCTCGGTCGCTTCTGAGTGGGGGGAGGGGTCACCAGGCCACGGGCAGGCTGTGCACGCCGTAGGTGGTCCCGGTGTGGTCGAACTCCAGCTCCTCGATCGCGGCGGCCGGCCGCAGGGTCGGGATGCGGCGGTAGAGGGTGCCGTAGACGACCTGGAGCTCCAGGCGGGCCAGGTTCTGGCCCAGGCACTGGTGCGGCCCGTAGCCGAACGCCTGGTGGATCCGGGCCGGGCGGGTGATGTCCAGCCGCTGCGCCTCGGGGAAGACCTCCGGGTCCCAGTTCGCGGCGTGCAGGTCGAAGATGATGCCGTCGCCCTTGCGGATGACGACGTCACCGATCTCGATGTCGTCCTTGGCGATCCGGCGCACCCCGGTCTGGACGATGGACAGGTAGCGCAGCACCTCGTCCACCGCGTTCGCGACCACCTTCGGGTCGTCGGTCCCGCGCAGCAGGGCGAGCTGGTCGGGGTGCTGGAGCAGGGCGAGGGTGCCGAGGCTGATCATCGTGGCGGTCGTCTCGTGACCGGCGATCAGCATCGCCACGCCCATGTGGACGGCCTCGGTGTGCGACATCTCGCCCGCCTGGACGCGGGCCGCCATCTCGGAGAGCACGTCGTCCTCAGGGGCGGCCGTCTTCCGCGTGACCAGGTCGTCCAGGTACGCGGCGAGCTCACCGCTGACCCTCCGGGCCTCGTCCGGCGGCGCCGAACCGTCCAGCACCAGGCTGCTGCTGCGCTGGAAGAAGTCGTGGTCCTCGTACGGCACTCCGAGCAGTTCGGCGATGACCAGCGACGGCACCGGCAACGCGAACGCCGTGAGCAGATCGACCGGGTTGGGCCCGGCGAGCATCTCGTCGATCAGGCCGTCGACGATCTTCTGGACCGGCTCGCGCATCTTCTCGATCCGCTTGACCACGAACGGCCCGTTGACGGTCCGCCGCAACCGCGTGTGCTCCGGGGCGTCCGTGTTCGTGATGAGCCGCGGTGTGACCGGCGCGATCTCCGCCCGGTGCGCGTTGACGTACGGGAAACCGGGGTCGAGGTCGTCGTCGCTGACGCGTGGGTCGGGCAGCAGGGCCCGCTGGTCGGCGTGCCGGGTGACCAGCCAGGGCGTGCTGCCGTTCCAGATCCGTACCCGGGTGATCGGCTGCTCGGATCGCAGCTCCTGGGTGGCCGGGGCGGGGGCCAGCGGGCAGTCCGCCGCCCGCGGCAGCGGGTACTCGGGCAGCGGCCTGGAGGCGCCGGTGACGGGGCACGTCAGGGCATCGGACATGGCATCTCCTCAGGGGTGGCGGGGGGAGGGCAGCCGACCGCGCGGCGGTGGCCGAGGCCGGTGTGAACTAGGAGCGCGCGCCGGACAACTCCGCCTGCTCGGCGGGTCCTTCCGCCACCGGGGCGGGGTCGGTGACGGCCTGCCGACGCCGGAGGAAGGAGGCGAGGAAAAAGGCCAGGAGAGCCGCCCCGGCACCGATGGCCATGACCGTCCTGAAGCCGTTCTCGGAGGGCAGGGCGTGGCCGCCGAAGCCGGTGGTCATCTGCGACAGGATGACGCCGGCGAGGGCGCTGGCGAACGACGTGCCCATGGAGCGCATCAGGGTGTTGAGGCTGTTGGCCGCGGCCGTCTCGGAGGCGGGCACGGCGCCCATGATCAGGGCGGGCATGGCGCCGTAGGCGAAGCCGACGCCGCCGCCGATGACACAGGCGACCAGGACGATGTGCCAGACCTCGGACATCAGCACGAGGCTCAGGCTGTACCCGGCCGCCACGACGACCGCGCCGGTCATCAGGGTGATCTTGGGGCCCTTCGCCCTGGTGATGCCCGCGGACACGGCGGACATGGCCATCATCACCAGTCCCTGCGGGGCCAGGATCAGACCGACGGACAGCATGGACTTGCCCAGCCCGTAGCCGGTCGGCTCGGGCAGCTGGAGGACCTGCGGCAGGACGAGCGACATGGCGAACATCGAGAAGCCGAGCGCGACCGAGGCGAGGTTGGTGAACAGCACCTGCCGGCGCGCGGTGGTCCGCAGGTCCACCAGCGGCTGGGCGGTGCGCAGCTCGTACCACCCCCACACCAGGAAGATCACGGCAGCGGCGCCGAACAGCCCGAGGGTCGTGCCGCTGGTCCAGCCCCAGTCGCCGCCCTTGGAGACGGCCAGCAGCAGGGACACCAGCGCGGCGGACAGTCCGAGCGAGCCGGGCAGGTCGAAGCTGCCGCCGGTGCGGACCTTCGACTCGGGCACGACCAGCAGCACCAGCGCCAGGGCGGCGGCACCGAGGACGGCGGAGATCCAGAACAGCGTGTGCCAGTCGTAGCGGTCGGCGATGAACGCCGCCGTGGGCAGGCCGAGGGCACCGCCGACGCCGAGCGAGGCGCTCATCAGGGCGGTGGAGCCGGCCAGCCGGTCGGCGGGCAGGACGTCCCGCAGCACGCTGATGCCGAGCGGGACGACGGCCGCCGCCAGGCCTTGCAGCGTCCGGCCGACGACCATCGGGACGAGCGAGTCGCTCAGGGCGCAGACGACCGAGCCGGACACCAGCAGCGCGAGGCTGACCAGGAGCATGCGGCGCTTGCCGAACATGTCGCCGAGGCGTCCGACGACCGGGGTGGCGACGGCGGCGGCGAGCAGGGTGGCGGTGACCGCCCAGGCGGCGTCGGAGGGGGAGGCGTCCAGGTACGTCGGCAGCTCGGGGACGATCGGGATGACCAGGGTCTGCATCAGCGAGACCACGATCCCGGCGAGGGCGAGCACCGCGACCACGGCGTTCGGTCCGGGCGGTCCGGGCGGTCTCGGTGGAGCGGAGGCCCCGGCCTCGGCGTGGCGGGCGGGGATGTCGGACATGGGGGGCCTCCGTGGAGCGGGTCGCAAGATTGCTTGACTTAGGCAAGCAGAAGTGCCTTGCCTAAGTCAAGCAACTGTTTCCCGGGCGACTCCTCGTCACCCCGCCCCGGCCCCGCTACAGCAGGTCGCGCGGGACCTTCTCGTTCCAGGTGCGGGAGAACACCCGGCGGTCGGCCTCGAACGCGTCGAGAGTCGCGTCCACGAAGAAGTCCGTGTCGTCACACCTCAGCTGGGTGTGCGTCACCACCTGTACGTCCCAGTCGTCCCGCCGGAACCGCATGGTCCACGTGGACTCGCCGCTGACCGACGTGAAGTCGTCGGCGACCGCCGTGTAGCGCTCGTGGGCGCGGCGCCCGGCCTCCAGGTTGATGTGCTCGAAGCGGACCGTGCCCCGGTCCTTCACGATGTCCAGCTCGGAGTGGTAGCCGATCAGGTCCCGCTTGACCTCCCAGCGCTCCTCGGGCGGCGTCACCTGGCTCGTCGCGAGCGGGGGAGTGCCCTCGGGTTCACCGAAGGGGGACGCCGGCACCTCGTCCGGTTCCTCCACGGGCCGCACCGGGAGGGTGAGCGTGCTGGAGTGCTCGTGGACGCTCAGCAGGGCGGGCTTCGGCGCCGGCCAGGCCAGCGGCCAGTAGGACGTGGAGAGGGAGAGCCGGATGCGGTGGCCGGGCGGGAACGCTTGGGCCACTCCGTTCAGCGGGACCGTGGCGCGATAGCGGCGGCCCGGCTCCAGCGGCTCGGGGGACTCCGTGCTGTCACGGCGGGTGAGGTTCAGGATGCCGTACGAGACCCGGGTCGCGGAGCCGTCCGGGCTCACGTCGGACAGCCGCGCGGCCACCAGGGCGACAGGTTCGCTGACCGACAGGTCGAGTTCCACGGTCGGCGAACCGAGGATCTCCACCTGCTCGGTCAGCGGCTCGGTGTCGAAGACCAGGGAGCCGCCGTCCTCCTCGCGCTGGTCGTACGGCAGGTCCGGAGGCGCGTTGTAGGAGGCCCACTTGCCCGCGAACTGGCCCACCGACAACGGCGACTGCACGGTCAGCGCGTCGCCGCCGGGGGCGTCGCCCTCGTCCGTCGCCTCCCGCGGAGGCCCGATCGTGTGCCGGGTGAGCGGATGAACGGCCTGCCGGATGTGCGGGGAGGGCCATTCCGGCTCGCCGACCCAGCGTCCCGGCCGCTCCTCGTACGCGGTGGAGGGCGGCACGCTGTCCTGCATCCACGCTTGCAGCATGGGACCGTCCATGACGCCGTTGTCGACGCCCTTCAGCCAGTGGTCCCACCACCGGACGAGCTCCTGGAGGTAGCCGATCGCCGGGCCGGGCTCCCCGAGGTGGGGGAACTTGTGCGACCAGGGGCCGATCAGCCCCTTGCGGGGCACGTCCAGGTGGCCGAGGAGCCGGGTCACGGCGTTGGAGTAGCCGTCCGCCCAGCCGCTGGAGGCCAGGACCGGGCAGCGCACGCTGCTGTAGTCCTCGCACACCGAGGCGTGCCGCCAGTAGTCGTCCCGGCGCTGGTGGCGCAGCCACGCCAGGACCCAGGGCTCGGTGTGCTCCAGCCGTTCCTGCCACATCTCGCGCCAGTGGTCGCCGACCACGGCCGGGTCGGGCGGGCACGTGCCGTAGGCGAACATCGTGCCCGCCTCGGCCAGGTTGTCCGACAGCAGGGCGCCGCCCATGTAGTGCATGTCGTCGGCGTGCCGGTCGTCGGTGAAGGAGGCGATGGCGATGGCCTTCAGGCCCGGCGGCTGCCGGGCCGCCACCTGGAGCGCCGCGAACGCGCCCCAGGAGATGCCCATCATGCCCGTGCCGCCGTCGCACCAGGGCTGCTCCGTCAGCCAGGCCAGGACCTCCTCGGCGTCCGCCTGCTCCCGTTCCAGGTACTCGTCCCGCAGCACGCCCTCCGAGTCGCCGGTGCCGCGCAGGTCGACGCGGACACAGGCGTAGCCGTGCCCCGCGAGGTACGGGTGGTGGATCGAGTCCCGCACGGCCGTGAGGTCGCGCTTGCGGTACGGGATGTACTCCAGCACCGCGGGCACCGGCTCGTGGTCCGAGGAGGTGGGACGCCAGATGTGCGCGGAGAGCCGGACCCCGTCGGACATCGGGATCGTGACGTGCTCTTCTTCCTTCGTCGCACAGGGCAGGTTGGTCACGTAACGCATGGAACCCACGTGCTCCTTACTGTCGGGGTTCACTCCGGCCGGGCTTCACTCCTGCGGGGGTTCGTCGAAGGCGAGCCCCAGGGCGGCCACGCAGTGGTCGAACTTCTCCCGCAGTTCCTCCTCGTCCGCCCCGCCGGTGAAGATGTGCGCCAACTCGTAGCTGTAGCTGTCCTGTCCGGGCAGGTCCGACAGCCGCGTGCCCTCCTCGGGGACCACCTCGATGCGCACGCCCGGCGTCTCCCGCTCGATGCGGGCGATCTCCTCGGGCCCGGGCACCCGGCGCACCACGCCGTCGGTGAACCAGCGGTGGTACCACTTCGCCGCCATCGCGTACGGGCCCTGGCGGTGCGGCATGCGCGGGTCCTCGCCGAGCGCGAGGCGGACCATGCAGTGGTGGTTGGGGACGCCGTCGACGTACTGGAACAGTTCCGCGTGCGACTGGGAGTGCCGGGGGTTGATCTCCAGCAGATTGATCGACTGCGTCCGCGGGTCGTAGAAGTACTCGATACTGAAGGTGGCCGACTCCATTCCGATCTGCCGCATCACCCGCTTCGAGACGTCGTGGAGCTCCGCGATGGCCGCCGGCGGCAGCGTCGAGGGGTACTGGTGGCGCAGGAAGCAGGGGGAGTCCGGGTACTGGATGGAGTCCAGGACTCCGTAGACCGTCACATCGCCCTGGTGGACGTAGCCCTCCACGGCGACCTGGACGCCGGACATCGACTCCTCGGCGAGACAGACCCGGCCGCCGACGCCGTCCATCTCCGGCGGCAGGTCGATGCGTTCGAGGATGTGCTCGAAGGGGCGGCCGATGCGGGAGATGCCCTCGCGGATCTCGGCGACGGCCGAGCGGAACTCCTCGTCGTCGTCCACTCCGAAGGCGAGTTCCGAGGAGTAGGAGAGCGCCGGCTTGACCCACATCGGGAACGTCATGTCCTCGGGCGGGCGCGGCGGCTCGGCCGACAGGTCGACCTTGCCGAAGCGCGGGTGCCGGTCCGTCGCCTTCTGCTGCTCCAGACGGCTCCAGTACTTGTGCTCGCACTTGACCACGGACTCCAGGCTCGTGCTGCGCGTTCCGTAGCGTTCGCTCAGCATGGGCACGAGGGTGCTGACCGGGAAGTCCCAGTAGCCGACGATCGCGTCGATGCTGCCGTCGAAGGCGTCCAGCACCGCTGTGGCCTTGTCGAACAGCGTGGGCAGGTGCACCTCGCCGAGCTGGAGTTCCTCGACGGTCAGCAACTGGTGAAAGCGCAACCGGTCGGCTCCGGGAACCTCCCGCAGCGTCGGCAGATTGGCCTCGTCGAGCCCGATCACGAAGACGTTCTTCACCGTCTCGTCAGACACGGATCTCCTTCCGACAGCAGGCCCTCCGGCCGGGCCTTCCAAGATCGACTGAGTACCCCTCGCGGGTGCGGCCATGCCGGTCGGCGCGGCGCTCGGGCGTGACGACGCGGAACATGCCTGCCGCCGTTGTGGGCACCCCGTGCGGGGAAGGAACGGCGTGGCCCGAGGTGAACGGCCGCGCCGTGGACGACACCGGCGAAAGGGAAGCCCGTGCAGCCCGAGCAGGAACAGTCCGCACCGCAGGTCGTGTCCGAGCCGGACCCGCCCTACGACTCCGACAAGCAGCAGCGGCCCGGCCTCGAGGCCGACATGCGCACCGCGCCGCGCTATCGGGCGAGCCGCTACCGGGCCAGCGGGAAGCTGGAGGGCAAGGCCGCGCTGATCACCGGCGGCGACTCGGGTATCGGGCGGGCGGTGGCCTTGCTGTACGCGCGGGAGGGCGCCGACGTCGCCCTCGTCCATCTGCCCGAGGAGCAGGTGGACGCGGAGCAGGTCCGGCGCGAGGTGGAGGAGCAGGGCCGGCGCTGTCTGCTGCTGCCCGGAGATCTCACCGACCCGGAGTTCTGCCGCGAGGCCGTCGAGCGGACGGCGGCGGAGCTGGGCGGGCTGAACATCCTGGTGAGCAACGCCGCGTACCTCAACAGCAAGCTGGAACTGGACCAGTTGACCGCCGAGGACTTCGACCGGACGTTCAAGACGAACGTCTACGCGTACTTCCACCTGCTCATGGCGGCGCTGCCCCATCTGGAGCCCGGCGACGCCGTCATCGCCACCGCGACCGAAGAGGCCCTCAAGGGCAGTACGACGATGATCGACTACGCGGCGTCCAAGGCCGCGCTGATCACCCTGACCAAGTCCGTCGCCGTGCACCTGGCCAAGCGCGGTGTGCGCGCGAACGTGGTCGCGCCGGGCCCGACCTGGACGCCGCTCAACGAGGCGGACCCGCACATGCCGCCGGACGGACTCGCCCACATCGGCAGCGAGGCCCCCCTCGAACGCGCGGCCCAGCCGGAGGAGATCGCACCGACGTACGTCTACCTCGCCTCCGACGCCGACTCCAGCTACACGGTCGGCGAGGTCATCGCGGTGACCGGCGGCATCGTCGACACACGCTAGGGCTCTTCGGGCAGGGGTTGTTCCGCCCAGATGGTCTTGCCCGTGGGGGTCTGGCGGCTGCCCCAGCGTTCGGAGAGCTGGGCGACCAGCAGCAGTCCCCGTCCGCCCTCGTCGAAGACGCGGGCCCGGCGCAGATGGGGCGCGGTGCTGCTGCCGTCGGACACCTCGCAGATGAGGGCCGAGTCGCGGATCAGCCGCAGTTCGATGGGCGAGCCGCCGTACCGCAGCGCGTTGGTGACCAGCTCGCTGACGATCAGTTCGGTGGTGAACTCCGCCTCCGTCAGCCCCCAGGCGGCCAGTTGCTCGCCCGCCATCTTGCGGGCCCGGGCCACGGCCGTCGGCTCGGGCGGCAGCTGCCAGGTGCGCACCTTCCCGGCGCCGAGCGCGGCGGTGCGGGCCAGCATCAGCACGATGTCGTCGGCGGGACGGCCGGTCAGCACGGTGCGCAGCACCTGCTCACAGGTCTCCTCCAGCGCCTCGGCAGGGTGGGCCAGCGCCTCGCGGAGCAGGGTGAGCCCGGCGTCCATGTCGTGGTCGGCGGCCTTGAGCAGCCCGTCGGTGTAGAGCGCGAGCAGGCTGTTCTCCTCCAGCTCCACCTCGACGGCTTCGAACGGCAGGCCGCCGAGGCCCAGCGGCGGCCCGGTCGGCACCTCCAGGAACCGTACGGCGCCGTCGGGCGTGACCAGGGCGGGCGGCGGATGCCCGGCCCGGGCCATCGTGCAACGCCGGGACACCGGGTCGTACACGGCGTACAGGCAGGTGGCGCCGACCTGCCCCGACGCCTCCGCCGCCCGCCCGCGCGCCTCCGGGCCCTCTTCCCGGTCGATCCGGACGACGAGGTCGTCCAGCTGGGTGAGCAGTTCGTCGGGGGCCAGATCGACGTCCGCGAGGGTCCGCACGGCGGTGCGCAGCCGGCCCATCGTGGCCGAGGCCTGGATGCCGTGTCCCACCACGTCGCCCACGACCAGGGCGACCCGGGTGCCGGACAGCGGGATCACGTCGAACCAGTCGCCCCCGATGTCCGCTCCGGAACCGGCCGGCAGATAGCGGTAGGCGACCCGCATCGCCGCCAGGTCCGGCGGCCGGTCGGGCAGGAGGCTGCGCTGGAGCGCCAGCGCCGTGCGGCGTTCCCGGGTGTAGCGGCGGGCGTTGTCCACGCTCACCGCCGCCCTGGCGACGATCTCCTCCGCGAGCAGCAGATCGTCCTCGCTGAACGGCTCCGGCGTGCGGTGCCGCAGGAAGTGCACCAGCCCCAGGGTCACCCCGCGGGCGCGCAGCGGCACCATCATCACCGAGTGGATCATGTGCCTGCCCACCGACTCCTCGCGAGCCGGGGAGGACCTGACCCACTCCCGCAGGCCCGGATCCCCCGGCCGGTGCCGGGAGCCACGGCCGGCGACCAGCGTCCCCACCGGCAGCGAGTCCACGGGGTACAGCGTGGTGTCGCCCGAGGGGACCACCGACTCCGGGCAGCCCTCCAGCACCGACCGCTGGGCGGTGCGCCGCACGGTGACCGGCGCGTGCGGCGGCACCGGTTCCGGCTCGTCGCCTAGGGCGACGGACTCCAGCAGGTCCACGGTGACGAAGTCCGCGAACCCGCTCACGGCCACCTCGGCCAGTTCCTCGGCCGTCCGGCTCACGTCCAGGGTGCTCCCGATCCGCAGGCTCGCCTCGTTGAGCACCGCCAGCCGGCGGCGCGCCCAGTCCTGCTCCGTGGTGTCGAACACGGTCGCGGACATCCCCTGCACCGCACCGGTCTCGTCCGTCAGCGGCGACATGAACATCGACCAGGCATGGCGCCGGACCTCGCCCGGGGCCTTGCCGTGCTGCTCATGGAAGATCGTCTCGCCGGTGCGCAGGACCTCGCGCTGCAGGCGGTCGTACTCGTCGAACGGCGGCCCTGGCTCGATCTCCCGGAGGGTCAGGCCTCTCATCTCCTCCTCGGACCGGCCCATCACCTGGGTCATGATCTCGTTGGCGGCCACGAGCCGGGCCTCACGGTCGTAGACCGCCACCGGCACGGGGAGCTGCGCGAGCGTGAGGTCCCACAGGGTCGGGGCCCCGTGCCCGGCCCGCCTCGCCGCGGGCGCCAGTGCGGTGCCGGTGACGAGCCAGATCCGCCTGCGGTCCGCGTCCAGCAGCGGCGTGCCGTGCAGCCGGGCCACGACCCGGTCGCCGTGCCGGTGCCGCAGCGCCACCTCACCGGCCCAGCGCTGTCCGTCGGCCACGTGGCGTCGCGTGGAATCGGGCAGGCCGGCGGCGAGCAGGCGGGTGACGGCCCGGCCCACGACGTCCTCGGGTTCGTATCCGAGCAGCCGTCGGGCGCCGTCGCTCCACACCGTGATCACCCCACGGGCGTCGACGACGACCGCCAAGTCCTCCGGTACGCGTCCCTGCACGGTGCCTCCGGATGTGACGCCCCTGTCGCTTCCCCGGTCATCATCTCAGGAAGGGCCGCGGAGGACCCGTCGCCGGATTCCCGGGGGCGCACGCACCGTCAGCCGGCCAGCCGTTCCGCCAGCAGGAAGCCGCCGATGACGATCATCATCGCGCCGGAGACGCGGGTGACCGCCCTGGCCGCCGAGGGTCTGGTCCTCAGGACGGTACGGGCCAGGACTCCGACGGTGAGGTAGACGACGGCGCAGGCGGTCATGTGCAGCGTGCCGAGCAGGCCGGTCTGGGTGGCGACCGGCCAGCCGCCCGCGGGGTCGATGAACTGCGGGAACAGCGAGAAGTACAGCAGCAGCGCCTTCGGGTTGAGTCCGCTGATCCCGGCTCCCCTGAGCATGATCCGCAGGCGGGAGGAGCCCACGTCGCCCTCGGGGGCCGTCAGGACGGCCGGCTGCCTCAGCACACCGCAGCCCAGCCACACCAGGTAGCCGGCCCCCGCCACGGTCAGCGCGGTGAGCAGGGTCGCCGAGTTCGCCACGATCACCACCAGGCCCGCGACCGCGAGCAGGGTGTATCCCGCGTATCCGGCGATCAGCCCGGCGACCGCCGGGACGACCGACCGGCCCCTGAGGCCCGCGGTGATCGCGTAGGCCCAGTCCGCGCCGGGAGTGAACACCAGCAGCAGATCCACTGCCAGAAATGCCGCCAGTGTCGTCGTATCCATGGACCGGTCCCTCTCACGTGCCTTGTCGCGAGAGGAAGGCTAGGCCGGATCAGCCCGAAAGTGTTCCCTTCTTTACTCCTTGATCGCGGGATCTGGGGCAGAATCTTCTCCATGGATGCCCTGGACCGGAAGATTCTTACCGAGCTCCAGCTGGACGGCCGTCTCACGGTCACCGAGCTGGCCGCCCGGGTAAAACTGAGCGTCTCGCCCTGCCACCGCCGCCTGCGCGACCTCGAACGCGAAGGCGCGATCCGCGGCTACCGGGCGGTCGTGGACCCGGCCGCCGTGGGCCTGAACTTCGAGGCCCTCGTCTTCGTCACCCTGCACTGGGAGGACGCCGACACCGTCTCCGCGTTCGAAGAAGGCGTGGCCGCCGTCCCGCACGTGCTCCAGGCGCAGCGCCTGTTCGGCGACCCCGACTACCTCCTGCGCGTCGCCACCACCGACCTGGCCGCCTTCCAGCAGCTCTACGACCAGCAGCTCGCCCGGCTGCCCGGCGTCCAGCGCCTGAACTCCACCCTCGTCATGAAACACGTCGTCGACGACCGGCCCCTGCCCGAGTGAGCACGGCCGCCGCCTCGCGCTCAGCCGTCCAGACCACCGGCGAACGGCATCGTCCGCCACTGTTCGACGGCCGGCTTCAACGCATCCACCAGCAGGGGCAGTTGCGGCGCGAGCGCGAGGCAGGCCACCGCGCGGGACATGCCCACGGCGTTGACGACGCGCAGCACACCCTCGTCCAGCCGCCGCAGCCCCCGGCGCTCGGCGGCCGTGTTGTAGGCGGCCTCGCACGCGGGGCCCAGAGCCGCCAGGTCCCACTCGACCGGTCCGAGCGTGGTCAGCTCGAAGTCGGAGTAGAGCTCGCCGTCCCGGGCGGAGACGATGTTGGTGGCGGGGGAGTCCCCGTGGACCGGCTGGAACTCGATGCCGGGGAAGACCGCCTCGAACGCCGCGCGTGAGCTGACGACGGGTTCCAGCACGTCCCACTCGCGGCGCGCGCGGTCCAGGTCGGCCGGGTCCAGCAGGTCGGGCCGCCCTTCGAGCGCGGCAAGTCCCTCGGAGACGAACCGCGGTTCCGCCGCCGACAGGAACGGCAGCTCACCCGGGTACGAGCGCAGCGCGGCGTGCAGGCCGGCGACGAGGCCGGCGTTGTGCGCGTAGTCGGGCTCCGCGCTCTGGTCCAGCTCGACGAACTGCCAGAAGGTCATCGAGAAACCGTCCCGCAGCACGGGCTCCCGCGGCACCAGAGGACTCGGCGGAATCACCGGGTGCCCCTGGTCCGCGAGCCACCCCGCCACATCGAGCTCCAGCCGCTGCCGCGCCCCCTGGGACTCGGGACCGGAGTACGAGGGAAGGACGGTCGGCACCCGCACCACCACGGGGGACGGGGCGAGATGGACCACGACGGAGAACACGTCGTAGAGCACCCTCGCGTCGGTCACCGTGAGCCCCAGATCACGACCCGCGGCGACGGCCGCCGCGCGTGCACGGGACGTGCGGGCGTCGATCTGATCAGGCGTCAAGAATCCTTCCATGCCGACGATGTTGTCACGCCGGTCACGGCGGTGCGACGGATTAACGACCGTCGAACGCGTGCTCCCGTGCGCCCCCGGTCAAGAACGTGCGCCCCCGGTCAAGAACCGGTGCGCTGCCCGGCAACCGGCCGCACGGCTCCGCGCCTAGCGTGGCCGGGTCCGTCACCGGTCACCTTCGAAACGAGGAAGCCAGCGCATGCCGTACATCACCGTGGGCCAGGAGAACTCCACCGCCATAGATCTGTACTACGAGGACCACGGATCCGGGCAGCCGGTCGTCCTCATCCACGGCTTCCCGCTCGACGGCCACTCCTGGGAGCGGCAGAGCGCCGTGCTGCTCGACGCCGGCTACCGCGTGATCACCTACGACCGGCGCGGTTTCGGGCAGTCCTCGCAGCCGACGGCCGGCTACGACTACGACACCTTCGCCGCCGATCTGAACACCGTGATGGAGACCCTCGACCTGCGGGACGCCGTCCTCGTCGGCTTCTCGATGGGCACCGGCGAGGTCGCCCGGTACGTGTCCCGGTACGGCTCCGGCCGGGTCGCCAAGGTCGCCTTCCTCGCCTCGCTGGAGCCCTGCCTGCTCAAGTCAGACGACAACCCGCAGGGCGTCGCCCCGAAGGAGTTCTTCGACGGGATCGTCGCGGCCGTCAAGGCGGACCGCTACGCGTACTACACGGCCTTCTACAAGGACTTCTACAACCTCGACGAGAACCTCGGCACCAGGATCAGCGAGGAGGCCGTCCGCAACAGCTGGCACGTCGCCGCGGGCGGCGGCTTCTTCGCGGCGGCCGCCGCGCCGTCGACCTGGTACACCGACTTCCGGGCCGACATCCCGAAGATCGACGTGCCGGCCCTGATCCTGCACGGCACGGGCGACCGCATCCTGCCCGTGGAGGGCACCGCCCGGCCGTTCCACAAGGCCCTTCCGGCCGCCGACTACGTCGAGATCGAGGGCGCCCCGCACGGTCTGCTCTGGACCCACGCGGAGGAGGTCAACTCGGCACTGCTCGCCTTCCTGGAGAAGTGATCCGGATTCCTCCTCCGGTTCCTCCCCGGATTCTTCCTCCGATTCTTCCTGGACCGCCTCGGGCGGGCATGGTGACATCGTCGAGGCCGGCAGCGCATCAGAGCTGCCGGCCTTCGATGATGCCCAGGGAGGAACCAGGTGTCCGTCGTCCTGTCCACCGCGTCGCTCTCGGCGGCCGACCGCGGTGAGCGCTGGCACCACGCGGTGTCACGCACCTTCATACCGCTCGACGTACACCTCCTCGAGGACGATCCGTCGCCCGGGAGAATCGTCAGCAACCAGCTGGGCTCCTTACGGATCGCGCAGGTCCAGGCCGGCCCGCAGACGGTGACGCGCAGCCGCCGGCTGATCGGGGACGGCAAGGAGCACCTCATCCTCACCCTTCAGCAGCGGGGCACCTCCCTCAAGGAGCAGGACGGGAGACAGGCGCGGATCGGGCCGGGCGACTTCTCCCTGTCCGACTCCACCCGGCTGTTCCGCAAGACCGTGCAGAGCGACTTCTCCTTCACCTCCTTCCAGTTCCCCCGCACGGACCTCCGCGTGCGCGACGAGGACCTGCGGGAGGTGACCGCCACGGCGTTCTCCGGACAGGAGGGCGGCGCCGCACTCGTGGCGGCGTACTTCGCGCGCCTGGCCCGCGAGGCGCCGGGTCTCGACGCCCTCGTCGGCGGCCAGTTCGCGGCCACCGCGCTCGACCTGCTGGCGCTGCTGATCGACGAGCGGTGCGGGCGCTTCGCCTCCCAGGCTCCGGAGGCCGCCGCGGCCACCCTCGTACGCGTCAAGGACCACATCCTGCGCCACCTCGCCGACCCCGGCCTGTCACCGCCCGAAATCGCCGCCGCGCACTTCATGTCCGTCCGCTACCTGCACAAACTGTTCCAGCTGGAGGGCGTGACGGTCGGGGAGTGGATCCGCACACAGCGGCTGGAGCGGTGCCGCAGGGATCTTCTGCGCTCCCCGGCCCTCGGGCACGGGGTCGCGGCCGTCGCCCGGCGCTGGGGTTTCGTCAGCCCCAGCCACTTCAGCCGCGTCTTCCGCGCCGCCTACGGTGTGGCGCCCCGCGAGTGGCAGACACACGGCCTGTCCGGCGACGGGCGGAACGGAGGGGAAAGGGAGGGAACGCCTCCGCGAACCGGCGCGTTGCACAGGAGTTCGCCCACGTCACCGACCTTGGGAGCATCGTGCCCGACACCATGCCCGACCCGTCCACCGTCCTCCCCGCACTCCCGCCCCTGAGCGCGCAGGCCGAGCGGCTGATCGAGCTGGGGGTGCACGAGACCGCCGGGCTCTCGGCCGACGAGATCCGTACGTTCGCCGCCGGAACCGACGGCGAGGGCGCCCTGCTGGCCGTGCACCCGGACAGAGCCCCCGCCTCCGCCCTGGCGCCGCTGCTGCGCCGCGACGGCAAACCGGGCTTCGTCGTCGTCGACATGCCCGACGTCGACGCGTTCACGCCCTGTGCCGTCGAACTGCCCGACGCCCCGCTCTACGCCGTCACCGGCCTCGACCGCGGTGACCACATGGCCAACTGGAGCCCGGACGAGGCCCTGCCCGCCCTCACCAAGGAGGACCGCACCCCGCTGCTGCTCACCGAGGGCATCCACTGGGTGCTCCAGCAGCCGGACGCCCTGGAGCGCAACCGCTGCTTCATGACCATCGGCTCCCGGCTGCGCAAGCCCGACGGCAGCCTGGACGCCCGCACTCCGGCGATCTGGATCAGCAACGGCACCGGGCGCGACGGCCGCGAGCGCCGCAACGCCCCGAAGGTCGGCTGGTGCTGGTGGAACAACCGTCACACCTGGCTGGGCTTCGCCTCCACGACGGGCCGCAGGCCCTGGAGGGGGTGACCGCCGGCCCCGTCACTGCCCGAACCGGGTCGGTGGCGGCGGCTGGCCCGAGGTCAGGGCGGTGAGGCCCGCGCGGGCCTCGTCCCGCAGGTCCGCGGGCAGGCGCTCGTCCAGCGCGAGCGCGGCGCGGTACTCGGCGGCGGCCTCGGCGCGCTCGCCGAGGTGGGCGAGTGCGTGGGCCAGATGGAGGTGGACCGTGCCGGCCTGCTTGTCCCAGCCGCGGGCGTCGAACTGCCCGCGTATGGAGCGCAGCGCGTCGGCCGCCTCCCGCCAGTGCCCCTGGTCGAGATGGACGAACGACACCGCGTAGACGGCGGACAGGACGGTGAACTCCCGTACGTTCGGCGGAATCCGGCCGCGGTGGCGGGGGTCCGCGAGCGTTTCCGTGATGCCCCGGTAGGTCTCGACGGCCGCCTCCGCGTGCCCGGCCGTGCGCAGCACCCTGACCACCCCGCAGGACACCTGCAGGTATCCGTTGACGTCGTCCGCGTCGGTGAACAGCCGCATGGCGCGCTGGTAGTGGCCGGCGGCGGGCGGCAGATCGTCGACCGCGTCCAGCAGCCAGCCGAGGTACGCGTGGGACCAGGCCTGCTGGAGAACGTTCCCGGCCGTCCCGGCGAGACGCAGCGCGCGGGTGGCGGCCGCCACCGCCTCGTCGTGCCGGCGGGCACAGGCCCAGTACGCCCACGCCAGGTAGTTGCGGTGGGTCGCCTCCAGCCCCGCGTCGCCCAGCGCGGCTCCGGCCGCGGCGGCACGCTCGTAGACCTCGACCCAGTGGGGCCAGGACACCCAGTGGTCGGAGAACCAGTGCATGGCCTCCGCGACGTCGACGACCCTGGCGTGCTCGCCGTGCGCCGCGGCCTCCCGGAACGCGGCCAGCCAGGTGTCGCTCTCGGCCTTGATCCAGCGCGCCGCCCGCTCACGGTCGTCCAGGGCGACGAGCCGGCCGGGGTCGGGCGGCGGCATGCCGTAGTCCGGCTCGTACCAGCGGCCGGCGAGGACGGCCGTGTCGAGCAGCCAGTGCCGTAGCCGGGACCGCGCGGTGACCGACCGCTCCGGCGTGTCGTCCGCGCGGTGGCGGGAGCCCGCGTAGAGGCGGAGCAGGTCGTGCAGGCGGTAGCGGTCCTGACGGGATGTCATCAGCAGGCCCGCCTCCAGCAGTTCCTCCAGGAGGTCCTCGGCCTCGTGCAGGGGGGCACCCGCGAGCACGGCGGCCGGCGCGACGCCGAAGTCTCCTCCCGGTACGAGCGACAGCAGCCGGAACATCCGGGCGGCCTCGGGAGCGAGACGGGAGTAGGACAGCGCGAAGGCGGAGCTGACGCGCAGGTCACCCGCGCTGAGGGCGTCCAGCCTGCGCTCCTCGTCGGCGAGCCGGTCGGCCAGCCGCCGCAGGCTCCAGTTGGTGCGCGTGGCGGCCCAGTTCGCGGCCACCCGCAGGGCCAGGGGGAGATGACCGCACAGCTCGGTCACCGTGGTCGCGGCCGCCGGCTCCGCGTCCACGCGCCCGGCCCCCACGACGGCACGCAGCAGGGCGGCGGACTCCCGCCGGGGCAGCGCACCGAGCTCGACGCGCCGGACTCCCTCCAGACCGGCGAGAGTACGGCGGCTCGTCACCACCACGAGCAGCCGCCCCTGGCGCGGCAGCAGTGGCCTGACCTGGGCCTCGCTGCCGGCGTTGTCCAGCACCAGGACCGCGCGGAGCCCGGCGGCTATCTCGTGGTACCGGGCGAGACGCTCCTCGGCGGTGAGCCCGACCAACTCGGCGTCCGCCACGCCCCACGACCCCAGCAGCCCCGATGCGACCTGGCCGGCCGGCAGCGGCCGCTCGTCCAGCCCCCGCATGTCCACGAGGAACGCCCCGTCGGGACATCCGGACGCCTCCAGCTCCTCGGCCAGCCGAACCGCCAGCGTGGTCTTGCCGCTCCCGGGAGAGCCGGACACGACGGCCGCGGGCGGAGCGGCGGCGAGCGGGGTGTGCGCCGTCCCGCCTTCGGCGACCTCCCGCGCGAGGGCGCGCAGTGAGGCCAGTTCCGCCTCCCGGCCGACGAAATCGCGCACACCCCTGGGCAGCGTGTACGGCGAGGCCCTCACGCACCCGGCGGGCCGGGCGCCGGGGCGGGCCGCGCGGGCGGCGGCGAGCAACCGGGCGTGCGTCGCCTCGTCCAGGTCCAGGCCCTGGGCGAGGGCGGTGACGGTGCCACGGTGCGGACGCCGGCTCCGGCCCCGCTCCATGTCACCGATGGCACGCCCCGAGACCCCCGACGCCTCGGCCAGTTCCTCGATCGTCAGCCGACGGCTCTGCCGTAACTCCCGCAACAGCCGCCCGAACGGCGCGGAGAGCCCCCCTGCTGTGCTCACCGCGCGATGATACGCGCGCCCGCCGGGGCGAAGCCGCGGAAGACCACCTCGGTCAGAACCTGGGGCGAGGGGCCAGCTCCTCGACGATCTGCGCGGCCTCGGCCTCCGTCTCCACCGACGGCGGCGAACCGGCCAGGGGCTGGTTGGCGGTCTCCTTCATGCACAGCACGGCGATGACGCCGATGACCGCGGCCCCCGTGGAGTAGTAGGCCGGCATGAGGGTCGAGTCGAAGGCACTGATCAGTGCGGTGATCACCAGGGGAGTCGTACCGCCGAAGATCGAGGTGGCCAGGTTGTAGGCGACCGAGAGGGAGCCGTACCGGACATGGGTCGGAAAGATCGCCGGGAGCGCCGCCGACATCGTGCCGAGCATCGTCACCAGGGAGAGCCCCAGCAGGAGCAGCCCCAGGGCGATCAGGACGACACTGCCCTGCCGGATGAGCAGGAAGGACGGCACGGACAGGCAGAGGAAGCCGAGCATCCCCGCCATCAGCAGCGGCCTGCGCCCGAAGCGGTCCGACAGCCGTCCGACCTGGTTGATGACACACATCTGGAGCACCATCACGATCAGCAGGATCAGCAGCCCGTGGTTGGTCTCGTAGCCCAGCTCGTCGGACAGGTACGTCGGCATGTACGACAGCAGCATGTAGTCGGTGATGTTGTACGCCGCGACCAGCGCGAGGCACAGCAGCAGCGGCCGCCAGTACCGGGTGAAGATCTTGCCGAGGTCGGCGGCGGCCGAGGTCTCCACGGAATCGGCGGCCTCGCTCGCCTTGACCTGGCCGCCCTCCAGCTTCTGGAAGGCGGGCGTCTCGTCCAGCTTCAGCCGCAGGTAGAGGCCGATGAAGCCGAGCGGGGCGGCGACCAGGAAGGGGATGCGCCAGCCCCACGCCAGCATCTGATCGGCGCTGAGGAGCATCTGGAGGACGACGACGAGGCCGGAGGCCCCGACATACCCGGCGAGCGTGCCCAGCTCCAGGAAGCTGCCGAAGAAGCCGCGCCGCTTGTCGGGCGCGTACTCCGCGATGAACGTCGAGGCGCCTCCGTACTCCCCGCCGGTCGAGAACCCCTGCACCAGCCGGAAGAAGATCAGCAGGGCCGGGGCCCACAGACCGATGACGGCGTGCGAGGGGACCAGGCCGATGGCGAAGGTCCCCACCGCCATCATGATCATGGTGAGGGAGAGGATGCGCTTGCGGCCGACCTTGTCGCCGAGCGGCCCGAACACCATGCCGCCGAGCGGCCGCACGAGGAAGGCCACCGCGAACGTCGCGAAGGAGCTGAGCAGCTGCGCGGTGTCGTTCCCCGAGGGGAAGAACACCTTCCCGATGGTCGAGGCCAGATAGCTGTAGATGCCGAAGTCGTACCACTCCATCGCGTTGCCGAGGGCGGCCGCCTTCGTGGCGCGCTTGACCGCCGCCTCGTCGGTCACGGTGATGTCGCTGCGGCGCAGCTTCGGGTGGCGTCGTTTCTCGATCGCCCGGAACAGCACCCGGTGTCGTCTCACGGCTGCGGGATCCACCGGCTCGTCGTTGTCGGGCGCCGCCATCACGTCGTTCCTTTCGCCGATCGTCTGTGCCAACCACAACGCCTGCACAGATCTCGCGCGCTCAAACGAACCCCTTCACGCGGCGCCCGGACGACTACCGAGGGTAATGGCCGGATGCTTTCGGTGAGGCCCGCGCTGCCCGCCGGCCGCGGTGTGTCCGGCGCCCCGGAGGGGGAACTTGGTTCGCCGCGGTGCCCACCCGGTGAAAGGAGCCCCCTGTGACAGCGTCAGCGGCGGGCGACCGGAACCAGGACGCGCAGGAGGCCGGATACCAGCCGGATCCGCGCCGGTGGCGGGCCCTGTGGGTCACCCTGGTGGCCGGCTTCATGAGCCTGCTGGACGTCTCGATCGTGGCGGTCGCCCTGCCCTCGATCCAGCGCGGCCTGGACGCCTCTCCCGCGCAGGTGCAGTGGGTGGTGTCGGGCTACGCCCTCACCTTCGCTCTCGCGCTCGTCACCGCCGGCCGCCTCGGAGACGCGCTGGGCCGGCGTCGCATCTTCCTGCTGGCCCTCAGCGGTTTCGTGCTCTTCAGCGTGGCCTGCGGGGCGGCCCCCGGCATCACGCTGCTGGTGGTGGCCCGCCTCGCCCAGGGCCTGGCGGCCGGGTTCATGGCCCCCCAGAACTCCGCGCTCATCCAGCAGATGTTCCGCGGCGGCGAACGCGGCCGTGCCTTCGGCTTCTTCGGCGCCACCGTCGGCGTCTCGTCCGCCGTCGGCCCGCTCGCCGGCGGCCTGATCCTCGCCCTGGCCTCCGGCGACCAGGGCTGGCGGTGGATCTTCTACGTCAACGTGCCCATCGGGATCCTCGCCGTCCTCCTCGGCCGCCGTCTGCTGCCCCGCACCCGGCGCTCCGGCCGGCAGCACGTGGACCTGCCCGGCGTCCTGCTCCTCGGCCTCGGCGTCCTCGCGCTGATGTATCCGCTGGTCCAGGCGGGCTCCGGCGGACTCGGCCGGCTGTGGTGGCTGTTCCCCGCCGGTGCCGTGATCCTCTACGGTTTCACCCGGTGGCAGCGTCGCCTCGTCGCGCGGGACGTCCAGCCGCTGCTCGATCCGCGCCTGTTCACCACCGTGCGCGGCTACGCGGTCGGCGCCGGCGTCGGCACGCTCTACTTCATCGGCTTCAGCGGTGTCTGGCTGGTCTTCGCGCTCTTCTACCAGCACGGCCTGGGCTTCTCCCCGCTCCGGTCCGGCCTCGCCGTGACGCCCTTCGCCCTCGGCTCGGCCTGCGGAGCCGCGGTCGCCGGCCGGCTGGTGGACCGGCTCGGCCGCATGCTCACCGTGGGCGGCCTCACGGCCGTGATCGCCGGCCTCGGCGGCACCGCGCTGCTGCTCCGCTTCGCGCCCCTGGACATCGCGCCCTGGGTCGCCGCCCCGGTGCTGTTCCTCGGCGGCGTCGGCAGCGGCTGCGTGATCTCACCGAACATCACCATGACGCTGCGCGACGTGCCCGTGCGGATGGCCGGCGCGGCGGGCGGCGTCCTCCAGACCGGGCAGCGGCTCGGCGCCGCGGTGGGCACCGCCGCCCTGCCGGGCCTCTTCTACGTGGTGCTCGGCAGCGGCGACGACTACCGCGGCGCCCTCGCCACCGCGCTGGGCGCCGCCCTCCTCGGCATGCTGGCCTCCCTGGCCCTGGCGACCTCCGACTTCAGGCGCGACCGGCGGACGCGGCAGCGGCACGGGACGTGCCCGGAGGACGTGGCCAACAGCCCGATACACGCCCGGCAGAACTGATGTCCGCGGCGTGCCGGCCGAGTACGGGGACCGGGCTCAGCCGGCGGCCAGCACCGCCTTCCCGGCGCCGGCGCTCACCTGGTCGCTCGGGACCAGCCGCAGGTAGGCGGTGATCTGCTTTCCCCTGGGGCGGCGTGCCACGGCGACCCGGTCGCTGACCGTGTGCACGAGCCGCAGTCCATGGCCTCCGACGCGGAACCGGTCGCCCTCCTGTACCGCGGGCTGCTCCGCCGAGGTGTCCCGCACGGTGATGGCCAGCCTTCCCCGGAACAGCCGCAGGATCAGCTCGCAGGGCCCGGGAGCATGCCGGATGGCGTTGGTCACCAGTTCGCTGACGACGAGTTCGGCATCCATGGCCGAGGAGGCCGGAATCGGCGTGAGGGCGGTGCGCGGGCCATGGGCGAGGAAGGCGCGCAGGGCCAGACGTGCGTCGACGGCGCTTGCCGCGCCGTCCGCCCAGGCCGCGCCGAAACGCAGCGTGGCGTGCTCGTCCGCGCCCGGCCGATCTGCCGCCTGCTTCCCAAGCGGGTGGACCATACGGAGGCTCTTTCGTTGTGTTCGCCCATGTCGGGCTGCTCTGTCGCCCTGCGTTTACCCGGGTGCGGACCACACATACCAGGGCAACCCCCGGGCATTCCGGGGCTGCCCGGATCGGCAGAGCCACGCGGGGCTGGTTTCGCCACGACGGGGCACACGGGGAACGCCGGTCGGCAGCCCGCGGGGGACGGGCCGACGGCCGGCAGGGGCGACCGATCAGCAAGGAGGCGACGACATGGCAGGGCCGGACCGTACGGAGACCGCCGCGCACCAGCCCGTGGCCGTGCTCGACACCTCGCTGACCCGAGGCCTGGAGGCCATCGGAACCGGGGCCTACGTCGTGGACGAGGAGGGCCGCATCCTCGCGGTCAACACCCGCGCCCGGGACCTGCTCGCCCGCACCACCGAGGACCTGCTCGGGCACGACGCGCACGACCTGCTGCACCGGGACGCCCACGGGCAGCCGCTGCCCACGTCCCGGTGCGGAATGCGGCAGGCCTTCCACGCCGGGCGGACCGCCCAGGGGGAGGAGGACTACTTCGCACGCGGAGACGGCTCCCTGCTGCCCATCGCCTGGCTGCTCACCCCTTACGACATCGGGGACGCCGGAGCCGGCACGCTCGTCGTCTTCCACACCGTCGGACACACCCCGGAAACCGGCTCGCGGCCGGAGCCGACGGCCGGGCCGTTGCGGGAGCTGGAACGACTGGCCCTGCTGGCCGACGCCACCACGCGGCTGACCTCCACGCTCGACGACGACGAGGCGCTGGAACGCCTGGTGAGCCTGGTCGTGCCCCGGCTGGCGGACTGGGTGATCGTCGACCTGATCACCGAGCACGACGAAGTCTGGCGGACCGCCGTCGTCCACGCCGAGGGCGGCGCCCTGGTGCGCCGGGACGACCTTCAGGGCCCGATGCCACCGGTCCCGGAGGAGTCCCCGATGCCCCTGTCCAGAGCCCTGCGCGGCGTGGCCTCCACGGTGGCCGGGCCGGGCACCTACCAGCGCGAACCGGATTCCGGCATCGCGGTCGAGCAGCGCCGGCTGTTCGACGCCACGGGCATGCACTCGGCGGCCATCGCGCCCATCCGCAGCACCCGCGCGGTGCTGGGGGCCCTGACCCTCGGCCGGGCCGAGGACCCGGTCGCCTTCACCTCCGCCGATCTCCCGCTGGTCGAGGACATCGCACGCCGGGCCGGCCTCGCCCTGGACAACGCCCGCCTGTACCAGCGCCAGCGCAAGGTCGCCGAGACCATGCAGAACCACCTGCTGCCCCAGATGCCGGGGGTCCCGGGCCTCCAGATGACCGTCCGCTACCTGCCCGCCCCCGACGCCTCACAGGTCGGCGGCGACTGGTACGACGCCTTCCCCCTGTCCGACGGATCCACCGCCCTGGCCGTCGGGGACGTCGTCGGGCACGACCTGGAGGCGGCGGCCGGCATGGCCCAGGTGCGCAACATGCTCCGCGCCTACGCCTGGTCCCAGCACGAATCGCCCAGCCGGATCGTCACACGGCTCGACGAAGCGCTCCAGCACATCACGGACGTCGACATGGCCACGATGGTCTTCGCCCGGATCGAGGCGGCCGGCGACGGCCAGTGGCGGCTGTCCTGGACCAACGCGGGCCACCCGCCGCCCCTGCTGATCAGCCGCGACGGCCTGGCGCGCTACCTCACCGACGGCCACGGCATCGTCCTGGGCACCGGGGCCGATCACAGCCCGCGCCCCGACGCCACGACCCTGCTCGCGCCCGGATCCACCCTCGTGCTGTACACCGACGGTCTGATCGAAGCACCCGGCCACAGCCTCGACGAGGGCCTGAACCGGCTGCGCCGGCACGCCGCCGCCCTCGCCCACCGCCCCCTGTCCTCCTTCACCGACCACCTGCTGGGCCGTGTCCGCCCCGCCGACAACGACGACGACGTCGCCCTCCTGGCCCTGCGCACACCTGCCCCCAAGGCATCAGCCGCCGGTCGGTGACCCGACGTCGGGCCCTCAGGGTTCGACATGGATCTTGGGGCCGGGCCCGGAGCCGGCCGGGCGCTCGCCGGCGAGGACGGGGCCCACCGCGTCGAGGCCCACGGTGGTGGCGACCAGCGGTCTGGGATCGACCGATCCGTCGGCGTACGCCCGGATGGTGGCGTCGAGGCCGGGGGAGGCGGACAGGACACCGGTCGCGGTCACGTCCTTGAGGACGAGCGTGCGGGTGTCGACCTTGCTGGGCTCGCCGGCCAGCCCGATGTACACGAGACGGCCCCCGGGCTCGACCAGCTCCAGGGCCAGATCCGGCAGCGAGGCGGCGTTCGAGGCGTCGACCACCGCGTCGAACGGCACGTCCGGGACGGAGTTCCGCGTCCACACGTGCTCGAAGCCCAGGGAGCGGGCGAAGTTGAGGGAGCTCTCCGTCGTACCCAGGAGGTGCACCTCGGCACCGGACGCGCGCAGGAACATCGCCACCAGCAGCCCGATCGTCCCCGGGCCCAGGACCAGGGCGCGTTCCCCGGGCGCAGGCTTGGCGGCCCGGGCGGCGCGCAGGGCGTTGCCGCCGGGCTCGACGAGCGCGCCGAGCACGGCGTCGACGGAGTCGGGCAGGGCGTGCAACGAGGAGGCGGGTACGGCGAGTTGCTCCGCCAGCGCACCGGGCAGGCCCCCGCGTATGCCGACCTCCCGCCGCCGCTCGCACACATGCCGGCGGCCGCGCCGGCAGCGGCGGCAGGAGCCGCAGCCGAGCATGGTGTCGCCCATGACGCGGCGGCCGAGCCAGGCGGGATCGACACCGTCACCGACGGCCGCCACCCGCCCGGCCCACTCGTGGCCCGGCCGCATCGGGTAGGTGGAGTGGCCTTGGCGGAGGTAGGCCATCGTGCCGGTGAAGAACTCCGCGTCCGTGCCGCACACCCCGACCCGCTCGACGTCGACGACGACCTCACCGGGACCGGCCACCGGCGCCGGGAGCTCCTGGACCTCGTACGCGCCGGGCCCGGTCAGGACGAACGCGCGCATCACAGGGCGGCGCACGGTGGGCGTGTCGCTCGGTCGACCGTCTGCCTATGCTTCATGACGTTCCGGAATCTAGACCGCTGTACCGTCCATTGGAAGGGCTCCATGGAGAGACTCCGCAGCGCGCAGTGGTACGAGGGACAGGACCGCAACGCCTACATCCACCGGGCATGGATGCGGCGCGGCGTGCCCGGCGACGCGTTCAGCGGCCGGCCGCAGATCGCCATCGCCAACACCGCCTCGGACCTGACTCCGTGCAACGCGCATCTGAACGAGGTCGCGGCCTCGGTGCGCAACGGCGTGTACGAGGCGGGCGGCATCCCGCTGGACCTGCCCGTGGTGTCGCTGGGCGAGACCCAGGTGCGGCCCACCGCCATGCTGTGGCGGAACATGGCCGCGATGGCCACGGAGGAGATGCTGCGGGCCAACCCCGTCGACGGCGTCGTCCTGCTCGGCGGCTGCGACAAGACGATCCCCTCGCTGCTCATGGCCGCCGCCTCGGTGGACCTGCCCGCGGTGGTGGTCCCCGGCGGTCCCATGCTCAACGGCACCTTCCGCGGCGGTCTGCTGGGCTGCGGCACCGGGGTGTGGCAGCTGTCGGAGGAGGTCCGCGCGGGCACGCTCTCCCAGGAGGAGTTCACCCGCTCCGAGTCGGCGATGATCCGCAGCCGCGGCCACTGCAACACCATGGGCACGGCCTCGACGATGGCGCTGGTGGCGGAGGCGCTCGGCACGGTCCTGCCCGGCACGGCCGGGACCCCCGCCCCCGACAGCCGGCTGCTGGAGGCCGCGCACCACACCGGCCGGCTGGCGGTGGACATGGTGGGCGCCGGACGGCGGCCCGCGACCTTCCTGACCGAGGCGTCCTTCCACAACGCGATCGTCGCGCTGGCCGCCATCGGCGGCTCGACCAACGCCGTCGTCCACCTCCTGGCCATCGCGGGCCGGCTGGGCGTCGACCTGTCGCTCGACGACTTCGACCGCATCGGCTCCCGCGTGCCGGTCCTGGTGGACCTCCAGCCGGCCGGCCGCTTCCTCATGGAGGACTTCCACCGTGCCGGGGGTCTGCTCGCCGTGCTGCGCGAGGTGCGCGACCTGCTCGACCCCGACGCGCTGACCGTCACCGGCAGGCCGCTCGTCGCCTGCCTGGACGACGCCGGGATCTGGGACGGCGAGGTCATCCGCACCCGCGGCCGGCCGCTGGTCGCCGAGGGCGGCATCGCCGTCCTGCGCGGCAACCTCGCCCCCGACGGCGCGCTCGTCAAACCGGCCGCCGCCTCCCCGCACCTGCTCCGGCACCGGGGCCGGGCCGTCGTCTTCGACAGCATCGAGGACTTCCGCGCCCGGATCGACGACCCCGGTCTCGACGTCGACGCCGACTCCGTGCTGGTGCTGCGCGGCTGCGGCCCCAAGGGCTATCCGGGCATGCCCGAGGTCGCCAACATGCCGTTGCCGAAGAAGCTGCTGGAACAGGGCGTGCGGGACATGGTCCGGGTCTGCGACGGCCGGATGAGCGGCACCGCGTACGGCACGGTCGTCCTGCACGTGGCCCCCGAGGCCGCGGCCGGCGGCCCTCTCGCCCTCGTACGGACCGGGGACTTCATCACCCTCGACGTCGAGGCCCGCCGCATCGACGTCGACGTGCCCGACGCCGAACTAGCCCGCAGAACCCCCGGCCAGGCCACCGTCACCGGCTTCGCCGCTCCCCGGCGCGGCTGGGAACGCCTCTACGTCGACCACGTCCTGCAGGCCGACACCGGAGCCGACCTCGACTTCCTCGTCGGCTCCAGCGGCTCCGAGGTGACCCGTGAGTCGCACTGACACCGGGTCACCCCGGGGCATTCACCACGTCACGGGCAGCTCCGTGACGCCACCGGTGAGGGTGGTGCGCACCTCCAGCTCGTCCAGCTCCTTGGCGAGCCGCAGCCCGGGCAGACGGCGGGCCAGCGTGGCGAACACGATGCGCAACTCCACCCGGGCCAGGCTCGCGCCGATGCAGAAGTGCACGCCGTGGCCGAAACCGAGGTGGGTGCGCTCGGGGCGGTCGGGGTCGAAGGTCTCGGCGTCCGTGTAGACGGAGGCGTCGCGGTTGGCGGCGTTGACCGACAGGACCACGGCGTCGCCGCGCCGGATGGTGACACCGGCGACGTCGACGTCGGTGTGCGCGTACCGCAGCAGCCCGAGGTCGCCGGGCGCGCCCAGCCGCATGATCTCCTCGACGGTGGCGTTGACCCGGCCGTCGGGGTCGGCGGTCAGCGCCCGCCACTGGTCGAGACGCGTGAGCAGGAAGAGGATGCCCAGGCCGATGCGGTTGACGGTGGTCTCGTGGCCGGCGAACAGCAGCCCGACGCAGAGCTGGATCATGTCGGCGTAGTCGTAGTCCGCGTCGGTGCTCTGCGCGCGGACGAGGTCGGAGATCACGTCCTCGCCCGGCTGCGCGCGCTTGGTCTCGGCCAGTTTGGTCATGTACGCGTTGAACTCGTCCCGCGCCCGGTGGGCTTCGTCGCCGATGGCGTAGTTGGACATGCGCTCCGACAGCGAGGCGAAGAGCTCACGGTCGCTCTCCGGCACCCCGAGCAGCCGGCAGATGACCGCGACCGGCAGCGGGAAGGCCAGCCCGGCATGCAGGTCGACGACCCGGTCGGGGGCGGCGGCGTGCTCGGTGATCAGCCGGTCGACGCACGTGTCGACCAGGTGCTGGACGTGGTCGGAGAGCATCCGCATCCGCTTGGCCGAGAACGCCGGTGTCAGCAGCCGGCGCATCCGCGTGTGGTCGGCCTCCTCGGTGGCGTAGTTGCCCGTGGGTCCGTCCAGGACGGCGGCGGACGTCAGCCGGGAGGCCCGCTCCGGCTCGGGGTGGGAGCGGCCGAGTCGCTTGTCGCCGAGCAGGTCGCGCACCTCCTCGAAGCGGGTGACCAGCCAGGCGGGGTCACCGGCCGGTGTGGTGACCGGCGTGACCGGCGCCTCGCGGCGCAGGACGTCGTAGAGAGGTGCGAGGTCGAGAACGTTCGGCCTCGGGAAGGGCAGTTGCTGACGCTCGGCGGTAACGCTCATGGCGCTCCTCCTGTGATCTCCGCATGCGATCTTCGAGCCGTCCCGACCGTAGCAGTTTATTGGCAGTAACTGTCATTAAAGTTTCGGCCAGTCGTCTCCCTTGTCGCGCGCGTGTTTAGATCGCCTGATGGAGGACGTCATGGTGGACAGCGGTCGTACATCCCGCCGGGGCCGGCCGCCGGTGAGCGAGGAGCAGCGCGGGCGGCAACGCCTCGACATCTCCCGCCACGCGGTCCGGCTGTTCGCCGCGCAGGGCGTGGCCGCCACCTCCGGCGAGCAGATCGCGCGGACCGCCGGAGTCTCCGAGCGCACGCTGTGGCGCTACTTCCCCACCAAGGAGAGCTGCGTCGAGCCGCTGCTCACGAAGATGCTCGACGCGTTCCGGACGGTCCTGCACGCCTGGCCGCCCGGATCCGGCCTGATCGAGCACCTGCGCGCGGCCTACCAGCCCGTCCTCGGCTCGTCGTCCGGTGAGGACGTCGAGGCGGTTCTCGCCGTGATCCGCATGACCCATGACGAACCCGCGCTGCGGGCCGCCTACCTCGTGCTCCGGGAGCGCGCGGAGGAGACGTTCACCGAGGTGCTCTCCGCGCGCATGAGCATGCCGCCCGAGGCGTTCGAGGTGCGTGTGCAGGCCGCCGCCATGAACGCCGTGCTCAAGGTCGCGGCCGACGAGTTCGCCCGGGAGACGGCCGGCCGGGGCATCACCCCCGAGGTGCTGAACGACCACCGCGAACAACTCGCCCACGCGCTCGGCCTCGTCACCAGGAGGCTCTCGGGCACGGACGGCGACTGAGGGGTCCTTTCACCATGTCCGGGCGCGGTGCGGGTCGTGGGCGCGTACCGCTGCCGCGACCGCGGCGTCGCCGGCCCGGCCGCGTGCTTCTAGGCCCGCGGCGACGCCCTCGACGGCGCCCTGCGGCTGGTTCTGGCTGAGCTTGAACTTGGCCTCGACGCGGCTGATGACCACCTCGACGCCGACGACGGCGCGCAGTTGCCGCTCGACGAACTCCGCCGGGGCCTGGCCGACGGACCAGGGGTCGGCGCGCCCGGCCTCGTGCCGGTCGGTCAGGCGGCGTATCCGGCTCTCGATCCAGGCCGGGTCGTCGTGCACGACCAACTGCCCGTACACATGGGCGGTGATGTAGTTCCAGGTCGGCACCACCCGGTGGTGCTCCTCCTTGGCCGGATACCACGACGGCGTCACGTACGCCTCGGGTCCGCGGACGATCACCATGGCCTCGCCCTGCACCGGCCGGCGCCACTGGTCGTTGCCGCGCGCCATGTGGCCGACGAGAGCGCCGTGTTCGCCCGCCTCCGGGTCGTACTCGAACGGCAGCAGGGTGGCCACGAGGCCCTCAGGGGTCATGGTGATCAGGTCGGACGCGCCCTGATCGGCCAGCAGTTCACGGACCGCGTCCTCGTCGGGGACGAAGTGCTTGGGGAGGTACATCGGCAGCCTTTCGCGTTCAGGCGGTGGCCTCGGGGCCGGCCGGGCCGAGGTGGTGCACGGCGGTCCGGGCGGCATGCGGGGCGAGCAGGCCCTGCAACTCCTCCGCCGCGGCCTTGAGGAGACCGCCGTCGCGCGGGGCTCGGAGGGTTTCCAGGACGAAGGCGACGTGTGTGGAGTCCTCGGTGACGCGGGTGCGGTGGGCGTCGCGGTGGTTCCAGTGGCGCGTCAGGACGCCGGTGGCGTCCGCGTAGATGATCTCGCCGGCCTTGGGGTGCTCGACGGTGTCGGGTTCGCCGAGCGGAGTGAAGGACTCGGTGCCGTCCGCGTAACGGATGGCGACGTCCCCGGCGACCCGCGACAGGTCGAAGGCGCCGGCGGGCAGGCCGTGCCGGACGGAGACGGCGTTGTAGGAGTCGACCGCCGGGTTGATACGCGGCAGTGTTCCCTTCTTGGCGAGGCGGCGGCCGAGCGCGTCGACGCTGGGGCGGATGCGGCGCGGGTTGGTGCCGAAGGAGCGGTAGGCGGTGTGCCAGGCCTCGATGCGCGGGTCGGTCTCGTCGGCGGGCCGCCAGGTGCCGTCGGAGAGCCGCTGCTCCAGTTCCTCCAGGGCGGTGGCGGTGTGCGGCCAGGGTTCACGGCCGCGCAGGCCGGTGGCGGTGACCAGGGCGATGAGGGTGTCGGGGAACGCCTCCGCCACGGCGGGGGTGAGGTGGAAGGTGGGCACGGCGGGTTTTCCGTTTCTCGACTCGGGGGTCAGGGCGGGGTTGCTCAGGGGCGGACTGCTCGGTTCGGAGTTGCTCAGGTCAGGGCCAGGAGGCTGACCGAGACGGCGGCGGTGCCCAGGCCGACGAGCTGGCCGCGGTGGATGCGTTCGGCGAGCACGCCGCGGGCGAGCAGCACCGTACCGGCCGGGTAGAGGGCGGTGATCACGGCGACGACGGCGAGGTCCCCGCTGCGGGCGGCCAGCAGGAACAGCAGGTTCGCCACGGAGTCCAGCACGCCCGCGGCGGCCGACACGGCGTACGCGGGCCGCTCGGTGCCCAGCCGGCGGTGCATCAGCCCCGCCGCGGCCAGGGTGACGGCCGAGGAGACCGCCCGGCCGATGATCAGCGGGGCGACCCCGCTGTCGGACGGCGCCTGGTGCAGGCAGACCAGCTGGAGGGCGATGGCGGTGCCCGCGCCGAAGGCCGACAGCAGCGCCGTGCGGGAGGGACGTGCCGAGCCCGCGCCGTGCCCGGCGCTGACCAGCACGACCGCCACCAGCGCGAGCGGCAGACCCACCAGCCCCGCGGCGGCCAGGTGCTCGCCCTGCACCAGGCCCACACCGACGGGCAGTGCGGCGGACACCAGGGCCGTCACGGGCGACAGCACGTTCATCGGACCGATCGCCAGCGTGCGGTAGAGCAGGGCGAACGCGGCGGCGGAGGCGACCCCGGAGGCCGCACCCCAGCCGAGGGCGCCGGCGCTGAAGGAGGCTCCGAGCACCGGCCACAGCGCCAGCTCGACCGCGAGGCTCGCCGGGGCCGCGATCATGACGGTCCGCAGCACATGGGCCTTGCGGGCGCCGAGGCCGCCGAGGAAATCGGCGCACCCGTAGGCGAGCGAGCTGCCCAGGGCCAGCAGCAGAGCGATCACAGGACATCCCTTACTATCCAGTGGAACGACCAGACCGTACAACAGAACGACCGTCGGATGTCAACCAAACGACCGTCCGGTGCAGTCGAATGTTCCAGCCGGTAAGGATGGTGATCAGGTGGCCGAGACAGCCGCAGCCCTGCGGACGGTCGCACACAACGTCCGGGCGGCCCGCATCCGCGCGGGCCTCACCCTGGAGGAACTCAGCCGGCGCGCCCAGGTCAGCAAGGGCGCCCTGGTGGGCCTGGAGAAAGCACAGGGCAACCCCAACCTGGCCACCCTGGTCCGGCTGGCCGACACCCTCGGCATCTCGGTCTCGGCCCTGATGCAGGGATCGCCCGAAGGCCGGGTCCGGGTCGTGTCCGCCGAGGCCGTGGCACCCCTGTGGACCGGAGAGCGGGGCAGCGAGGCCCGGCTGATGCTGACGACGTCGGGGCCGACGCCGGTCGAGATCTGGCGCTGGCGGCTCGAACCGGGCGAGGAGTACCCGAGCCACCCCCACCAGGGCGGCGTCGTGGAAACCGTCAGCGTCACCTCCGGCCGGATGACCCTGGTCGTCGACGGCACCGAGCGCACCGTCGAGGCGGGCCAGACCGCCACGTTCGACGGCGACACCCCGCACACCTACCGTGGCTCGGGCACCGAAGCGTGTCACCTGATCATGACGGTCCACCTGCCGCCCGGCCCGGCCCCGGTGAGCTGACCCCCGGCCGGCACCGGCACCGGCTTCTCGCTGAAGGCTTGCGAACCCCATCCGTCACGCTGGTTTCAGGACTCGGCGTTTCGGCCAACTCGGGCCGCCCGGGGGCGGCCTGAGTACCGCGTCCATCCGTTCGAGCCCTTGCCGCGACTGGGGGGCACACCCGTCCGGAATCGATCGCGTTCGATTCCCGCGCCGCGTCGTTATGCCGTGCACCGCCGAGCCGTCCGGGCGCGGCACGACCCGAGGAGCGATGCAGGTGACCGTGACTGACACCTCGTCCGGCAACGCGCAGACGCCGCCCCCTCCACCCCCGGCCGCCATCACCTTCGAGGGCAAGTTCGGCAAGAACCCGCTCGCGGACGCCGGCTTCGCCGCGATGTGCCGCCGCCTGCCCGCCGTGCTCGGGCACACGGCCCGGATGGCGTGGGCCGTCGACAGGACCGGCGTCGTACTGCTTCTCGCCTGCCAGGCGCTGACCGGCGGCGCGGCCGCCGTCGTCCTCGCGTTCACCGCACGGGCGATGGCCCACATCCTCGGCGCCGGAACCGTGTCCGAACGCCTGCACGCCGCGCTGCCCGCCCTGATCGTCGTCACGACGGCCGCGGCCCTCGGACGGATCAGCGGCGCGCTGTCCTCGTACGCCGACGGACGGATCACCCCGCTGCTGACGACCGAAGCGGACATCGCGCTCGTGACCGCCGTGTGCCGCGTGGAGTCGAGCGCCTACGGCGAGGACGGATTCGCCGACCGCCAGGAGGCCGCCGAGATCGGCGTCACCCGGACCCGGCTGATGGTGCAGGACGCCCAGCGGTTCATGTCCGCCCTCATTCGCATGATCGCCGCGAGCGGGGTCGTCACGACTCTGCACCCGCTGCTGCTGCCCCTGCTCCTGCTGGCCGTCCTCCCGGCCGGCGCCGGAGCCGTCCTGTCGGCACGCGTCGACTACGAGACCCACTACCTCAACCTCGGCGACCGCAACGTGCGGTCCATGATGCGCTGGTGGGCCACCTACTCCCGGTTCGGCGACGAGGTCCGCGCCAACGGCATGACCGGCTACCTCACCTACTGGTACCGCGCCCTGTCCGACCGCATCGACCGGCGCACCCTGACCGCAGCCCCGCGCATGCTGCGCATCACCCTCGGCACCAGCGCCCTCGGCGGGATCTTCCTGCTGTGCACCTGGGCCACGCTCGCCTGGCTGGCCGCCGGCGGCCGCATCGCCCTGCCCGTCGCGGCCACCGCCGTGGTCGCCGTCCAGACCACGCTGGCCGCGCTCTCCCAGTTCGTCATCCACGGCGCCGCGATGTTCCACACCTCGCTCTACCTCGCCGACATGCGGTCCTTCCTCGACATGGCGACGGAACGCGCGCCCAGGCGCGGGGACCTGGCGGTCCCCGAACGCGTGGACCGGATCCGCCTCGACGAGGTCGTCTACCAGTACCCGGGCAAGGAGGAGCCCGCCGTCGCGGGAGTCTCGCTCACCCTGCGGCGCGGCGAGATCCTGGCCGTCGTCGGCGAGAACGGCTCGGGCAAGTCGACCCTGACCAGACTCATCACCGGCGTCCTCCTCGCCGACAAGGGCCGCGTCCTGTGGGACGGCGTCGACCTCGCCCAGGCGGACCCCGACGCCGTGTGGAAACGCACCGCGCTCGTCCCGCAGAACTTCGCCGCCTGGCCCCTGCGCGCCCGCGAGAACATCACCCTCGGCCAGCCCCGGACGAGCGACGACGGACCGGTGTGGAACGTCGTCGACGCCGTCGGCATGCGCGAGGCGATCGAGAAACTGCCCCGGCAGCTCGACACCCTCCTCGCCAAAGAGCTGTGGGGCGGCGCGGAGTTGTCCGGCGGGCAGTGGCAGCGCCTCGCGTGCGGCCGGGCGCTCTACCGGCAGACCCCGCTCCTCATCCTGGACGAACCGACCTCGCAGATGGACGCCCGCGGGGAGCACGCCATCTTCCTGGAGATCAAGCGGATCGCCGCCGAGCGCATCACGATCGTCGTCACCCACCAGCTGGAGAACACGAAGCTCGCCGACCGCATCCTCGTCATGGACCAGGGCCGCGTCATCGAACAGGGCACGTACGAGGACCTGGCGAACGCCGGCGGACTCTTCGCGGAACTCGTCTCCCTGTCCAAGGACCGGTGACGCGGAGAAGGTCCAGTTTCCCCGCGCCTCTCAGTTGTGCTGCTCGGCATCCAGCAGTGCGAGGGCGTTGCGGATGCCCTGTTCGAGCAGTTGGTCGGCGAGCTGCCGGTCGGTCAGGGCACGGGAGAGCTGCAGTGTCCCGGCCATCATGCCGAGGAGGCCAAGCGCCTTCAGACGCGCCGACGGCGGATCGTGGGGTGCCATGCGGGCGGCGAAGCCGTCGATGAGGACCAGCGCGCCGTTGGTGTAGGCCTGCCTGGTGGGATCCGTGGAGCGTGCGATCTCGTCGAGCAGCGCGGCATTGGGGCAGCCGTCCTCTATGTTGTCGCGCTGCTCGGGGGAGAAGTACCAGCGCACGATCTGTTCGAGTCCGGCACGGCCGGGCGCCGCCTGCGCGACGATGTTCGCGTGCTGTGCGCGCATCTGGTCGGCGACCGCGGTGGCGACGAGGTGGTCCTTGGAGTCGAAGTAGGCGTAGAAGGTGCCGCCTGTCAGGCCCGCGTCCTTCATGAGCGTGGCGACTCCCGAGCCGTCGATGCCGTCCTGCTTGAGCCGGCGGCCGGCCGCCGTGATGATCCGCTGCCGTGTCTCCTGCTTGTGTTCTTTCGGGTACCGCACGATGTGTTCCTCCTGGAAGCCGGGGCTCGCGCCCGGCTGCCGCTGGTCCAGCGCAGTTTTGGCGACGACGGCGAGGTCGTCGCCGGCCTTCATCGCTTCCGCGATCACCTCGTGGGCGTCAGTTCGGCATCCGGTTGAACCTGCGGACGATGCGGTCGAAGATCCGGGCCGGAAGGACGCGGTGGAACACGCTGATGCCGGCGGCCGTCCTGCCGGCGGTGCGCCGCAGTTTCGGGTTGCGGTCGGTGGCCGCCGCGACGATGACCTTGGCGACGGTGGCGGGATCGTCGCCGCCGCTGGTGTTCTTCGCCAGTACCTCGTCGAAGGTGCGCCGTCCCGACGCGTAGAGCGGCAAGGGGGTGTCGCCCTGCACGCTGTGGTCCCCGAACGGGGTGTTGATCGGGCCGGGCTCGACGAGCAGGATCCGCACACCGTGCTCGCGGACCTCGTGGTCCAGCGACCCGGAGTAGCCCTCGACCGCGTGCTTGGTCGAGGTGTAGATGGCCATGAACGGGCTGGGGACGAACCCGCTGAGGGAGGAGACGTTGATGACGCGTCCGCTCCGTTGCGTGCGCATGTGCGGCAGGACCGCCTTGGTCATCCGCATGATGCCGTAGACGTTGACGTCGAAGACCTCCTGGGTGCGGGCGACGGAGAACTCCTCGGCGGCGCCGTTGGCGCCGACGCCGGCGTTGTTGACCAGGACGTCGATGCGCCCGAACCGGTCGATCACCTGCTTGACCACGGAGGCGACCGATTCGTCGCTGGTCACGTCGAGGTCGAGGTAGGTCACCCCGGCGGGGGCGGTGACCCGCGCGGTGTTGCGGGCGGTTCCGATCACCTCGAAGCCCGCCGCGGCGAAGGCGCGGGCCGTCTCCTTGCCGACCCCCGATGAGGCACCTGTCACGAGCGCCACCGGTCGAATTGTCGCCATCACGGTCTCCTTGGTTTTGAAGTACGTCCGTATGTCTTGCGTGAGGTCGGGAAATGTGGCTGGGGCGACGGGAACCCCCGACCCGGTTCATCGTCTGCAGAGCTCAGCCGGCGAGCTTGTTGGTCTTGCGGACCTGTCCGTCGAAGACCCCGGCGGGAAGGATTCGGTGCGCCGCGCTGAGGAGCCGGGCGCTCCGGCCGGCGGTGTACCGCACCTTCGGCTTGGAGTCGGTGGCGGCCGCGACGATCGCCTTCGCGACGGTGGCGGGGTCGTCGCCGCCCTCGTTGACCGCCAACGCCAGCTTGTCGGCGATGCGCCGCTGCTCCGCGTAGATCTGCATGGGCATGTCGGGCTCGACGGTGTTCGCCTCGAACGAGGATTTGGTACCGCCCGGCTGGACGATCAGGGCCCGGACCCCGTGTTCGCGGATCTCGTGGTCCAGGGACTCGGTGTACCCCTCCAGCGCATGCTTGGACGCCGAGTAGGTGGCCATGTAGGGCGCGGGGAGGAACCCGAGGACGGACGAGATGTTGATGATGCGCCCGCTTCCCTGGGCGCGCATGTGCGGGAGAACGGCCTTGGTCATGCGCATCACACCGAAGACGTTGATGTTGAAGAGGCGCTGGGCCTGCGCGAGAGAGTTTTCCTCGGCGGCGCCCGAGGAGCCGATGCCCGCGTTGTTGACCAGGACGTCGATCCGCCCGAACCGCTCGATCACCTGCTCGACCGCGGCAGCGACCGAATCGTCACTGCCCACGTCGAGGGCGAGGAACGTCACGCCGTCGCGCCGGTCGGCTCCCGACGTCTTCCGGCTCGTTCCCACCGTCTCGAACCCCGCTGCGGCGAGCGCGAGGGCGGCCGCCTTTCCGATACCGGTGGAGGCACCCGTCACGAGTGCCACCGGCTGAGTTGTCGCCATCACGGTCTCCCTTGGTATTGGCATACATCCATAAGTCTTACGTTCGTATGTCTTACGTTCGTACGACCATACGGGCATCGTCGGTCGAGGGCAAGTGGTCGCGTCCGGTGATTCGGGAAGGATCCGGGAAACGTGGGGTGCGGCACGGGAAAGGCCGCGAGCGGACGACCAGCCGGAACGGTCGTTCTCGCCGCGCGGCGCCGGCAAAGGCCTGGGTACTGCCAGTCCTGGTGACGGGGACGTCGCTGGCCGGCGGCGGCGCACCCGGCGAGCGTGGAGCGAGGCGCCCGAGCCGGGGCACCGCCGGGGCACTCACGGCTGACCGGAGAACGTGCGGCGCACCATCGTGATGACGGGCGCGAGCGCCGTGGGATCGTTCGCGTCGCCGTGGGGCACATCCTGCGCCGGTCGCCGGACACACACCTCCACGTGGTCGCCCGTGGAACCGCCGCCACCGCCCGGATCGTGATCACCGCCGGCGACACGCACTTCGGCGACTTCAGGCACAACCTGGGCATGGTGCACGGCGGGGCCTGGAAGTCCCCGGCACCGGCCTCGCCCGCAACGCCGGCCCCGTCTCCCGCTTCGCCATGCGGCGCATCCTGCCGCTGATGGCCCTCACCCCGTTCGCCACCGGCCGCAACGCCGCGGGCCGCTGCCTCGCCGACGTCGTCCTGGGCACGACCGGGGCGCCGGCCGGCTCCTGCGCCGACCGCAACCGTGTGGACCCCTGGTCCGAGGAGTCCTGCGACCCGCGGCGCGACGGCGAACTCTGGGATGCCGTCGAACAGTTGACCGCAGCGTGAGCACCCCGGACGGATGGCGCTCGCGCCGAGTCGCACCACGTCTTCGGCCGCGGGTATGGCCCTCGACGGCCGGCCGCCCAACACTGTGGGAACGCACGCGAATCGGGGGAGGGCGCGGCATGGCGACGCGTACGGAGTCACCACAGGCGGGGTTACCGCAGGGGCGGCGTCCGGAGCTGGACGTAATGCGGATGGTGGTGGTCATCGGGCTGGTCTTCTTCCACTCGGCGCTGGTGTTCGCGACCGAGGGCGACTTCTACGTCAGGAACGCCGAGACCACCGAAGTCATCACCGTCATCGCCGGATTCGGGGTCGTCTGGGCGATGCCGCTGCTGTTCCTGATCTCCGGCCTGGGTGCCCGGCACTCGCTGCAACGCCGTGGCGCGGGCACCTTCGCCGCAGAGCGCCTGCTTCGGCTGGGCATCCCGCTGCTCCTCGGGACCCTCCTGCTGAACCCCCTCCCGCAGTGGCTGCGGCTGCGCTCGTCCGACCCGGACTACGACGAGTCGTACCTCCACTTCCTGCCCCGCTTCTTCGACGTGCACGTGGAGTTCGACGAACTGCCCTTCCTCGTCCAGGGGGAGCACTTCGAGACCGGTCATCTCTGGTTCGTCGTACTGCTGCTGACGTTCTCCCTGATGCTGGCGCCCCTCCACCGTTTCCTGCCCCACGAGCCCTTCCGCCGGCTCGCCGACCGCGTGGCGGCCGTGACCCTGCGCCGGCGCGGCGTCGTACTGCTCCCGGCCCTCGCCTTCGCCGCGATCTGCGCCTTCGCCGGCATGGAGGAGGACTACGCGGGCTGGCACCGCTGGTCGTACCTCCTCTTCTTCGCCGCCGGCTTCACTCTCGCCACCGACCCTCGCTTCCGCACCGTCATGCGCCGTGACGCACGCTCCGCGGCCTGCCTCGGCGCCCTCCTTTTCACGGCTGCCGCCCCGGGCTTCACCACGGCCGACGACCCCTTCACGGAGGCGACCCCCCTGGCCGTCGCCTCCCGGGCCCTGTTCGGGGCGGCGGGCTGGTGCCTGGTGGTCGCCATCCCGGGCCTCCTCGACCGCCCCCGCCGACAGCCACGCCAGGGGCCCCGGCCCCCGGCGGCTCCGACTCCTCCGACGAGGCGTCAGCGCGTGTACGGGTACCTCGCCGCCGCCGTCCTTCCGCTGTACGTCCTCCACCAGCCGATCGTCGTCGCCGTCGCCTACTTCGTGGTGGGCTGGGCGGCGCCGATTCCGGTCGAGTACGTGGTGCTGGTGACGATCTCCCTCGCCCTGACGCTCGCGGCGTACGAGCTGCTGGTGCGCAGGACGCGGGTGACGCGTTTCCTGTTCGGGATGCGCGGCTGAGGAAACCGCCTCGTCAGCCCGTGGCCGCGGGGAACGAACACGACACCCCGAGCGTGGCGTACGACGTCGCCGCGCCGTCAGGCCGCCGTGCCGACCGGCGAGCCCGCCCGGGCCGGCTGCCGCACGACGTGACGGCGGCGGGCCGGCAGGCCGAGCATCGGGTTGGCGACGCCCCAGACCGCGCCCTTGCAGACCAGTTCCTTGTAGACGGCGGCGAGCCGGCCCGTCAGGGCCGCGCGGACGGAGCGGTCGTCGGCGGTGACGTACTGGATCAGGCCGTCCCCGCGGCCCAGCGAGATGCACTGGTTGAAGTAACGCAGCGGCACGTTCGGGAGCTTCCCGCCGGTCAGGCGGGCCGCGATGGCGTCGGCCGCCTGCCACGCCATGGGCGTGCCGGAGGCGCACGACATCCGCAGCGGCTTGTCGCCCGGGCCCATGGCCAGGGCCGCGTCGCCGATGGCGTACACGTCCGGGTGCGAGACCGAGCGCATGGTCCCGTCGACCACGATCCGGCCGGTGTCGGTGACGTCCAGGGTGGTGGCCCGCGCGATCGGGTGGACGGCGAAGCCGGTGGTCCACACGGTGACCGCGGCGGGGATCGTCTCGCCGCCGGCGGTACCGACCCGGTCGGCCTCGACACCGGTCACCAGGGCGTGCTCGTGGACGGTGATGCCGAGCTTGTCGAAGACCTTCCGCAGGTGCCGGCGGCCCTTGGGCGAGAGCCAGTCACCGAGCTCGCCGCGCGCCGCGAGGGCGACGTCGAGGTCCGGGCGGGCCTCGGCGATCTCGGTCGCGGCCTCCAGGCCCGTGAGTCCGCCGCCGACCACGACCACGGACGTTCCGGCGTCCAGGCGGGCCAGGCGCTCGCGCAGCCGCAGTGCGCCGGGCCGGCCGGCGATCTGGTGGGCGTGCTCGGCGGCGCCGGGGACGCCCTGGTCGTTCCAGCCGCTGCCGAGGGCATACACGAGGGTGTCGTACTCCAGCTCCCCGGCCTCCGGCTCGCCGGGGCCGCTCGCGTCGACGACGGCCACGGCCTTGCGGTCGACGTCGACGCCGGTGACCTTCGCGATCTTCAGCGCGACGCCGGTGCCCGCGAACATCTCGCCCAGGGGCCGGGGACGGAGGTCCTGGCCGGCCCCGAGCTGGTGCATCCGGACCCGCTCGACGAAGTCGGGCTCGGCGTTGACGAGGGTGATGGCGACGTCTTCACGGTGCAGCCGCCTGGCGAGGCGGCCGGCGGCGATGGCTCCGGCGTAGCCGGCTCCGAGGACGACGATGCGGTGCTGCATTTCCGGACTCCTGTCTTTGAGCGGGACTCGCCCCCTGAACCGGGCAGCCCGCCGTTTCCTGACAGGAAGGAGGTGTGAAGCACGTCACATCATGGTCGGCCGGGGTCAGAAGACCGTGAGCAGGGGATCGCCGTGGTCGGAGGCCGCCCACCGCCTGGTCGCGCGTTCGAGCTTGTCGGGGTTGACCTGGTTGCGGAACGCGGCGATGCCCTCGGCGGTGATCTCCAGGCACATGACGCCGATGACCCGGCCGTCGAGGACCACGACGAGGGCGGGGCCGCCGTTGGCGGTCGTGGCGTAGACGTCGGGCGAGCCGCCGACCAGGTCGCGCTTGGCCTTGCCGGGCTTGAACAGGCCCCGCATGAACTTCGCGACGGCGAGGGCACCCTCGAACGCCTTGGCGCGGGCCGGGACCTTCCCGCCGCCGTCGCCGACCGCGATGGCGTCCTGGGTGAGCAGCCGCACGAGCGGCTCGGTCCGGCCGCTGGTGGCGGCCGCGAGGAACTCGTCGACGATCCGCCGGGCGGCGGCCTCGTCGACCTCGGTGCGGGCCCTGCCGTCCGCGACGTGCTTCTTGGCGCGGTGGAGGATCTGCTGACTGGCGGCCTCGGTGATGTCGAGGATCTCGGCGATCTCCCGGTGCGGGTAGTCGAACGCCTCCCGCAGGACGTACACCGCCCGCTCGTTGAGGGAGAGGCGCTCCAGCAGGGCGAGGACCGCGTACGAGACCGATTCGCGCTGTTCGGCGGTGTCGGCCGGGCCCAGCATCGGGTCCCCGGCGAGCACCGGCTCGGGCAGCCACTGGCCCACGTAGGTCTCGCGGCGCGCGCGGGCCGAGGTGAGCTGGTTGAGGCACAGGTTGGTGAGCACCTTCGTCAGCCAGGCCTCGGGGACCTCGATGCGGTCGACGTCGGTGGCCTGCCAGCGCAGGAAGGTCTCCTGCACGGCGTCCTCGGCCTCGCTCGCGGAACCCAGGAGACGGTAGGCGATGGCCTCCAGGCGGGGCCTGGCTGCCTCGAACCGGTCGAGGTCGTTCATGGTCAGGGCCATGACCATGATCCTAGCGTCGCTAGCCGTGCAGTTCGCGATAGGCGGCGACCGCCCCTGGATGCAGGGGGACGGCGCCGGTGGAGATCAGGCTGCGGGCGTCGAGGAACTGGGTGCCGAGGGCCGGGGCGGGGACGAGGCGGGTGGCCCGGCGGACCAGGACGTGGGTGAGGGCGGCGGCGACGGGGTCGGGGAGGCCGGGCCGGCACAGCAGCAGGTTGGCGACGCCGATGGTGCGGACCTCGGGGGTCCCCCGGTAGGCCCCGGCCGGCACCGTCACCGCCTCCAGGCCCGACCCTTCCGGGCCGAGGCCGGCGCGCAGCCGCGGCAGCAGGCCGGACAGGGGGAGCAGACGGATGCCCGGGCGGGTGTCGAGCCCGGAGAGCACGGGGAGCGGCACACCCCCCGCGACCAGCAGGGCGTCGATCGTGCCGGCCCGCATCGCGCGGGCCGCCTCGGGCATCAGCAGATGCCGGACCTGTACGTCGGTGCCGGGGGTCAGGCCCGCGGCCCGCAGCAGACGGTCGCCGAGCACGGCACCGCCGGACGCGGGCGCGCCCAGCGAGAGGGTGCGGCCCGCCAGGTCGGACACGCTGTGGAGGGGCGCCTCGGCGCGCACGGCCAGTTGGACGTAGTTCTCGTAGACCCTGCCGATCGCGCGCAGCGGGACGCGGTGGCCGAACGGTGCGGTGCCGCCGTACGCCGCCCACGCGATGTCCGACAGGGCCAGGGCCACGTCGGCCCGGCGGGCCCGGAGCAGCCGTACGTTGGCGACGCTGCCCTCGCTGTGGACCACCTCGCAGGACAGCCGGGGGTAGGCGGCCGTGACCTGGGTCGCGAGCAGCCGGCCGAAGGCCGCGTAGAACCCGTCCGTTTCACCGGTCGCGACCCTCAGAACCCCATCCGGGCCGCTGTCCGCGCGCCGCGCGTCCGCCGCCGCGGAACCCGCGAGCAGGCCGGCGCCGGCCGCGCCGAGGCCGACACGCAGGACGGCGCGCCGGGTCGGGGGGCGGGCGGGGCCGGTCATGCCGTGTGTCCCTTCGGGAGGACGACCCGGACGCGCAGGCCGTGCGGTTCGGCCGCCGTGAACTCCACGTGTCCGGCGTGACCGGCCACCAGTCGCTCGGCGATCGCCAGGCCGAGGCCGCTGCCGCGTACCTCGCGGTGCCGTTCCGAGCGCCAGAAACGGGTGCCCGCGCGGGGGAGTTCACCGGTGTCCAGGCCCGGCCCGTCGTCCCGCACCTCGCACACCGCGTCCACGCCGTCGGTGAAGCAGCGGGCCTCCACGCGGGCACCCCGTCCCGCGTACTTGATCGCGTTGTCGAAGAGGATGTCGGCCACCTGGGCCAGCTCGCCCTCCGGGCAGGCCATGAGGACGGCGGGGCCGGGGACGAACTCCAGGCGGACTCCGGCCTGTTCGGCCACCGGCTGCCACAACCGGACCTGGGCCGCGGCGACCGCCGTCGCGTCGCAGCACGCTTCCCCCGCGTCCGTGACGGCCAGCTCACCGGCGCGGTGCTCGGCGTTCGCCAGGGTGAGCAGGTCGTCGAGGAGGTGCTCCATGCGTTCGAGTTCGGAGGTCACGCCGGTGTAGGTGCGGGTGGCGGAGGTGCGCAGATGGGGCTGGAGCGAGTCGATGCGCAGCCGCAGGGCGGCCAGGGGGTTGCGCAGCTGGTGCGAGGTGTCGGCGACCAGCCGGCGCTGCTGTTCCAGCGCGGTGGTGACCGCGTCGGCCATCCGGTTGAAGCCGGTGGCCAGCTGGCGCAGCTCCGGCGGGCCGCCGGCCCGCGCGTGCTCGGGCGGCAGGCCGGCGGCCAGCGCGCCGACCGCGCGGTCGAGGCGGTGCAGCGGCCGTACGACCCACTGCGTGGCCCGGCGGGCGAGCAGCACACAGGCCACGGCGAACAGCCCGGCGCCTGCCAGCACGAGCGCCCACCGCAGGGCGATGTCGTCCGCGGCGGCCCGCACCGAGGCCCGCAGCACCACGGCGCCGGACACCCTGGTGCCGGTGCCCACGGGACGGGCGAGCAGCCGGTCGGCCCGCGACCAGGGCCGCAGCGTCCCCCCGGGCGACACGGGCTGGTTGCGCAACGCCGCGTCGACGAGCCGGGCGACGCCCGGGTCGGCTGCGCGCAGGCCGCCCGTCTGCACCAGCGGGGCACGGCGGGCGTCGACGACCACGACGGCCTCGCCGTACAGCTCGGTGTAGCGGCGCACGTCGGCCGTGAGCGCGCCGGTGTCGTCGCTCTCGGCGGCCTGCTCGGCCAGCCCGGCGAAGCGGTCGAGGTCGGCGGTGCGCGCCGCGACGAGCTGCTGGGTGCGCTGCGCGGCGGTGACGGCCAGCAGCGGTACGGCGAAGCCGGCCACGGCGAGGACCACGAAGGCCAGGACCACGGTGAGGACGCGGGTGCGCATGAACAGGGCCTGCCGTCTGTGACCGGCTCAGTCGCCGAAGCGGTAGCCGAAGCCGCGGATGGTGGTCAGCACCTCGGGGCGGCCGAGCTTGGCCCGCACCTGGGTGAGGTGCACGTCGAGCGAGCGGGACACGGCGAGGAAGGCGTCGCCCCACACCTCGTCCATCAGCTGCTGGCGGCTGACCGCCGTGCCGGCCCGGGCCGCCAGCGCGGCGAGGACCTCGAACTCCTTGGCGGTCAGCCGCACCTCCGTGCCGCCGACCGTCACCCGGCGCGCGTCGAGGTCGACCTCGACGTCGGCGACGCGGACGGTGCGCGGCGCCGGGGCGGCGGGTGCCGTGGCGCGGCGGGTGACGGCCTCGATACGGGCCAGCAGCTCGGCCAGCCGGACCGGCTTGACCAGATAGTCGTCGGCGCCCAGCCGCAGACCGCGCACCACCGACCGCTCGTCGCCGCGTGCGGTGAGCACCACCACCGGCAGGGCGCTGACCGCGCGCAGCTTGCGCAGCACCTCCAGGCCGTCCAGGTCGGGCAGGCCGAGGTCGAGCAGCAGCAGGTCCGCCTGCCGGTGGCGGGCGAGCACGTCCTCACCGCGCCGCACATGGGCCGGCAGGTGACCGTTGTCGTACAGCGCCTCGGTCAGCGCGCCCGCCACGCCGTCGTCGTCCTCGGCCAGCAGCACCCGCACGGTCGCCTCCTTCCCGCCTCGTCAGTCGCGAGACCGGGAAGCGTCCTCGTCCAGCGGCGACGCGTCGGAGGTCTCGCGCATCCGAATGTAGACGAGCAGCGAGATCAGGACACAGGCGGTGACGTAGTAGAAGTACCAGTTCTCGTGTCCGGCGTTCTTGAACCAGAGGGCGACGTACTCGGCGGTCCCGCCGAACACGGCCACGGTCAGCGCGTACGGCAGGCCGACGCCGAGCGCCCGGATCGAGGTGGGGAACAGCTCGGCCTTCACCACCGCGCTGATCGAGGTGTACAGGGAACTGACCGCCAGCGGCACGACCATCAGCACGAACGCGTACACCGGGTCGCTGGTGTGCGACAGCAGGGTCAGCGAGGGCACCACCACCACGGTGCCCAGCACCCCGAACGCGATCAGCAGGGGACGCCGCCCCACCCGGTCGGAGAGCAGGCCCATGACCGGCTGGAGCACGACGAACACGAGCAGCGCGAAGAAGTTGATCCAGGCCGCCGTGGGCTTGGCGATGCCGCTGGTGTTGACCATGAACTTCTGCAGGTAGGTCGTGTACGTGTAGAAGAACAGCGTGCCGCCCATGGTCAGCCCGACGACGACCAGGCACTGGCGCGGGTAGGACAGCAGCAGCCGCAGGCTGCCGCGGGCCGGGCCGCTCTTCTCCTGCTCGCCTTCCGACGCGGCACGCTCAAAGCTCTCGGACTCGTCCATGCCGCGCCGCAGCCACAGCACGACCACCGCCCCGGCGGCGCCGACGACGAACGCGATCCGCCAGCCCCAGGACTCCATCTGCGCGGCGCTGAGCACCTGTTGCAGGACGATCTGCAGGGCGAGCGCCGTCAGCTGGCCGGCGATGAGGGTGACGTACTGGAAGCTGGAGTAGTAGCCGCGGCGGCCGGGCGAGGCCACCTCGGACATATAGGTGGCGGAGGTCGAGTACTCGCCTCCCACCGAGAGGCCTTGCAGCAGCCGTGCGGTGACCAGGAGGATCGGCGCGGCGACCCCGATCGAGCCGTACGACGGCGTGAGCGCGACGATCAGTGAACCGGCCGCCATGAGCGTCACCGACAGCGTCAGCGCCGCGCGGCGGCCGCGGCGGTCGGCGTACCGGCCCAGGACCCAGCCGCCGATCGGCCGCATCAGGAAGCCGACGGCGAACACCGCGGCGGTGTTCAGGAGCTGGGCGGTCTGGTCGCCGGAGGGGAAGAAGACGGAGGCGAAGTAGACGCTGAAGGCGGTGTACGCGTACCAGTCGTACCACTCGATCAGGTTGCCGATCGATCCGCGCACGATGTTGCTGACGACCCTGCGTTCGTCCCGGCGCGGTGTCCGCGCACGCTCGGCGGTGGTCTGTGTGGCCATCGGAACTCCCTTGTCTGCGGCCCGGAAGCACACAGAGTCGACGGCGCGAACAGGCTCACTCAATGCCGGGAACCAAGTCCTTACAGTCCCTTAGGGCTCGGGCGCACCGGCCGCTCGCGGGCCGACGAGATCTTGCTATCGTGAACCGCGCGGCCTCGAACGGGGAAGAACAGGACGACCATGAGTGAGCTGGACATCATCGACAATCCGTCCGATCCGGCGGTGCAGCGGATCATCGACGTCACCAAGCCGTCGCGATCCAACATCAAGACCACGTTGATCGAGGACGTCGAGCCCCTCACGCACAGCATCGCGGCCGGGGTGGAGTTCATCGAGGTCTACGGCAGCGACAGCAGTCCTTTTCCGCCTGAGTTGCTGGATCTGTGCAGGCGGCAGAACATTCCGGTCCGCCTCATCGCTTCCTCGATCGTCAACCAGCTGTTCAAGGGGGAGCGGAAGGCCAAGACGTTCGGCATCGCCCGCGTCCCTCGCCCGGCCAGGTTCAGCGATGTCGCGAGCCGCAGCGGGGACGTCGTCGTTCTCGACGGGGTGAAGATCGTCGGGAACATCGGCGCGATCGTACGGACGTCGCTCGCGCTCGGAGCGTCGGGGATCATCCTGGTCGACAGTGACATCACCAGCATCGCGGACCGGCGTCTGCAACGAGCCAGCCGGGGTTACGTCTTCTCGCTTCCCGTGGTCCTGTCCGGGCGCGAGGAGGCCATCGACTTCATCCGGGACAGCGGCATGAAGCTGATGACGCTGAAGGCGGACGGCGATATCTCCGTGAAGCAGCTCGGGGACAGCCCCGACCGGCTGGCCCTGTTGTTCGGCAGCGAAAAGGGCGGGCCTTCCGACCTCTTCGAGAAGGCGTCTTCCGCCTCGGTCTCGATCCCCATGATGAGCTCGACCGAGTCCCTCAACGTGTCCGTCTCTCTCGGAATCGCGCTGCACGAGCGGATCGACAGGAATCTCGCGGCCAACCGGTAGGCGTACGTCGGTGGTGACCACCGCACACGGCGGCGATCACCACCGACGCATCGAGTCACGCCGATTCACCGGCCGGGTCCGCGGCGGCGGACACCTCCTCGAAGGCGCGGCCGACGCCCGCGAACGACTCGATGGCGCTGACGCCTTCCGCGATCGCCTCGACAGCGAACACGCTCGTGGACGTCGGCGGATAGCCGATGAGTTCGATCGCCCGGCTCACCGACAGCGGATTCTGCATGTTCACGCCGTCCCAGAGGTACACCGCGCCCCAGTAACCCCTCTCGGCGTCCGCGAACCAGGTCTTCATCCGCATCCCCCTGAGCGTGGAGAACGCGTCCACCGCGTAGTCACGGAGGTACTCGCGAAGGCTTTCGACCGTGGCGTCCGACTTCTCCAGATTCCAAATGACGATCTGGATGTACACGCCGCTCACACCTCCCAGGCCGGCAACGCCCAGCGCTTCAGCCGGTACGGTGCCCACCACACATCGCCGCCGATCCGGACGACCAGGTGCTGCTTCTCGAACACCGACATCGCCTGGTCCGGCATGGAGTCCGCGCCGCGGTCGGCCAGCAACGAGTCGATCGCGGAGACGAGGGCGCCGTCCGAGACCGTGAGCCGGCGCAAGCCGGCGTGGCGCCGGTCCCGGATCTGCAGGAATCCGGGTCCCCGGCGGAAGAAGCACCGGCCGACGTGGTACCTCGCCCGCCAGACGGCCAGCACCTCGTCACCGCGCGGACCCTCCAGGACCGACGGGGGGAAGAGGTGGCCGAACACCCACCACACGGGGCCGTCCGACGCCAGGCGCGCCCGCCAGTCCACTTCCACGCCGTAGCTGGTGAGTTCGCGGATGAAGGAGAGCACGGGGATCATGTGCTCGGTCCCGGGCCGCCCGCTGAGGTCGACAAGGGGTTCGACCGACACGAACCGCGCGCCGGACTCATGGATCCGGCGTGCCTCGTCCGCGACGTCCCCGCCGAGTACGCCGTCGCCGAGGTGCATGTTCGGCAAGGACCGTACTCCCCGGGCACCGTGGCGCCACAGGCTGAACCGTACGTCGAACCCGCTCCCTGGGATGGTCGTGACATCGTTCGTCGTCGGCACGTGCACACTCACCTCTCACACCGCCACGGGCGTCGGAGCCGGGCGGTCGGATGCCGACAGCCCCTGGCCCACCTGGATCTGCATGAACCTCTGGTTGCGGTCCCTGGTGACGACGTGAATCATCCGGCCGTCGTCCGTGAAGATCAGGCCCAGTTCCATCCACCGGTCGATCACGGCGCTGACGTCCGTCTGCCCGAACCGCTTCGAGCATTCGCGCTCGAGGTACTGGAGCGTCCTCGGCTGGTCGAGCAGTTGGAAGAGCGCGAGCTCGACGTCGGTGGTGAGCTGGACGACGTCCCAGTCGAAGCCAGGCCGGGTGTTGGTGATCGTGACGCCCTCGTCGGTCTCGAAGTAGGACAACTGGCTGCGCCAGTGCTGGTTGCGCCACTCGTCGAGTCCGACCCTCAGTTTCCACGCCATGTCGTTCCCGATGCCCTGGTGCGTCGCGTCGAAGATGTACGCGATGTCGAACAGTTCCTTCTCGGGAAGGTCGTAGGTGAGCGCGTACTGAGAGGCCGCCCACCGCTCCTGGAAGCCGAGCGAGGGGTTCTCGAAGTACGGGGCGAAGCGCTGGACCGCGAGCCGGTCGTCACCGCCGGCCGGGCCCAGGTGGTGCAACCTCGGGAACTGCTCGATGATCTTGGCGTAGTCCTCGTCCGTCTCCCCGGGGAATCCGTAGAGGTAGGCCCAGATGACGGTCAGCCCCAGCGACTCGGCGTCCCGCAGCATGCGCACGTTCAGGCAGCCGGAGACACCCTTGTCCATGAGCTTCAGCACCTTGCTGCTCAAGCTCTCGACCCCGGGCTGAATGCAGACCACGCCGCCCTTCGAGATGATCTCGAGCTGCTCGTAGCGCAGGTTGGCCTTGATCTCGTACATCAGGCGCAGGTCGATCCCCGCCTCGGCGAGATGAGGCAGCAGCGAGTCCAGGTAGGCCATGTCCAGGATGTTGTCCACGATCATCACGTCGAGGATCCGGTGGCGCTTCGCCAACGTCACGAGGTCGTCGATGAACTGGTCCGGCCGCTTGCTGCGGAACATCATGCTGGCGCCGTTCAGCCCGCAGAAGGTGCAGTGGTGCTTCTCGCCCCACCAGCAGCCGCGGGAACTCTCGATGACCAGCCTGGGCTCCAGCCAGAACCGGGCGTGCGACTTCGAGAACTGCGCGAAGTACTCGTCGTAGTGGGGCAGGACCATCGCGGCCGGCGGCAGTGGCTTGGTGCTGACGGCGTTGAACACCGAGGTCCCGCTCTCGTCCCGCCAGCACAGACCCGGGACGGCCTCGAAGGCCGGTTCCTCGCGCAGTGAGCGCAGCAGACCCGGCCAGGCCAACTCGCCTTCGCCGCGGACCACGTAGTCGATGAAGCCGAAGTTGCGGTGCAGCGCCTCGCCCATCGGCCCTTCGCAGTTGGCGCCGCCGAACACCGTCACCGTCCGGGGGGACAGCTCCTTGAGCCGCCGGGCGACCGCCAGGGATGCCGTGAGCGTCTGGAACGTGGTGGTGAAGCCGACGACGTCGGGTTCGCCGGCGGCGATGCGCTCGGCGAGTTCATTGGTGAACTCCTCGGCGTGTTCGTGCAGCCACAGCGTGGTCTGCGTCCGGCTTTCCACGGTCGTTCCGTGGGCGAGGTCCTGCCCGGGGTCGGTCGGCGCCTGGGGGCCGAACTTCTCGAGGAACTCCGGCACCTTCCACTTCGGGTCGTGGTAGAGGGCCGAGGAGAAGACCCAGTCACCGGTCCCGATGTAGCAGCTTTCGAGGTCGTAGTACCGGTAGTCCTCGTAGCTGAAGTCGGGACGGCGCGAGGTGATCCAGTCCACGAAGTCGAGGTTTCCGTACACCACGTCGACCTGGGCGTCGGGAAATTCCTTTAGCGTGAGACTCTTGAGCAGTCCGAGTGCCAGAGATGGAAACCCGATCGGACTCCACGGCACATTAGCGAGCACAATGTGCATGATTCTCCTCCGTTGAGGTCGATTTCGGCCGGACCATTGCGTAGCTGGAGGCGTGCGGAGCCAGATCCAGACGGATTCCGGTAAGAGAGCTATTTGTTCGCGAGTTCCTTGGCGACGGCGTCAAGTCCCGCCGCCAGTTCCTCGGTCGACTTTCCTGCCAGCTCCTCGTTGGCGCGAGCGAGGAGGTAGCAGAAGAGGAACCGCTCAGCCAGGTTGAATCCCATGGTGTAGAGACAGCTGTACAGCAGGCTCGTCTGAATCCGGTACGCCAGGAAATCCGGGTTCCGGTGCAGGAGGTCCGACATCTCGTGCGACAGTTCCTTCGAGTGGAAGCTGCTGCGCGACAAGGCGGCGTCGGGGGTTTGGTGCAAGTCGTCGAGCGTGGGCCCGTCGTGGGCGATGAGTCCGGCGCGGCATTCGTCGCGCAGGGTGCCGAAGTGCTGCTGGACGACGTCCACCCAGGCGCGGGCCGGCTGGTCGTCGGCGGCGGGCAACGGGGCTGACGCACAGTCGCCGATGAACTCCAGGGCAGCCGAGCCGAATTTCTCGTAATAGGCGGCACAACGACGCTCAAAGGCATCGGGGTCCTTGGCCTGCGCGGTCTTGGCGCCTTCGTAGTGTGAGCGGTAACTGAGCATACGGAGGCTGAGCAGTTCGCCGAAGTCGCGGGACGACATCTGCCGCTGCTCGGACTCCAGCAGGGTGGCGCCCGAATTCGCGACCATCAGGCGCAGTGCGAGCAGGTAGGCCTTGGCCGTGTCGCCGCCGATCTCCGACATGCTGCGGGCGAGGACCGGTGCCACGGCGCGGTAGAGCCGCTTCGCCGCGGCGTCGAACCCGTCCCCGCCGATCCCGGAGTTCCACAGCGGGGAGGGGATCTCCTCGAAGGGGACCTCCGCCGTGGCCGGACGCAAGCCGTGGCCGTCCGCCGCGCGTTGGACCCGGTCGCGCGCCTCGCCTGCGGTGGCCGTATCGGATGCGAGGCTGATCTGCAGACAGTCGCGTCCGGTCGCCTGGTCCCACGTGCGCACGAAGTAGAAGCCACCCGGCCAGGGGGGCTGGGCCGGCCCGAACAGGTCGGTGATGAAACCGCGGACCACCTGCGGCAGCGTTCTGTCGCCACCGTCTAAGGGGATCGTCACAAAGACATGCACAATACGTACCTCCGGGTACGTCGCTGCCGCCGGGCGCGCATTCGTTGAATGGCGCCCGGCGACAGCAACTATCCTCGCCGCCTCATCAAGAAGACGACGATGATGTCGCGCAGGCAGTGCCGACGCAGGACGATGCCTGCGACAGCGTCTCGTCACTGTGGCTCAGTGACAGCGACATGTTGAGCTGTCCGGTCAGGACGACGAGGACGACGACGAGCTGGTCGTACAGCCGGTGGTCGTGCACGAGGCCGCCATGACCTGCGACAGCGTTTCGTCGCTGTAGCTCGAGTCTTCAATCAGATCCGAGATCTCCAGCGCGTTCAGGTCGAGCTGTTCTGCAGCATCCACTTGAAACACCTCCCTTTCGGTTTCGATTGCCATTCCATCTTACCGCCATATAGCGGTAGTTGTGGTGACAAGAGCCAAGAAATCCAAAAAGTCACGAACGGATTCCTGTACTCCGGTCAAGCCCTGTGCGGCACCCGCAGTTCGGTCAGAGAACTCCGGATGACATACGCCAGGAATGCCTCCGCAGCCGGAAGGATCCCCAGGCGGTTGTTGGTCGTGTGTATGTAGTTGGCCAGGCAGCCGGCATACGGGGTTCCTTCGAGCGCGAGCTCCGCGAAGTCACTCCCCGTCGGTTTTTCCTGCACCGACAGTGTGGAATTCAGCGCAGTGGCATAGATGTCGTGGAAGACGTCGGTGGCTCCGTCGCGCCAGACCGCGCCGCACAGGTTCGTCACCCTGCTCCGCGTCTTCTCGTACACGGCCGCCCATTTCTCCTCGTAACCGGGCGGCACCCACCTGCGCCAGTCCTCCTCATAGGCGCTGAGGAAATCCTGGCTCTGCTCCATGTCCAGCCCGGAGCCTTTGAGGGACATGGCCATGATGCGCATGGCCAGACCCGCCGGCGACGCCTTGAGTTCACGGTCCGACCGGTCGGCGAGGAGATCCAGCACCGCCGCCGAAGTGGAGCGGAAGAGCTCCTCGGCGATGCGGAGTCCCGTGGTCCCGCCGTACTTCGCGTACTCGGGCGAGTAGGGGGCGGGTTCGATGGTGCCCGGCGCCCTGACCTCCTCGGGCTTCGCCCCTTCGAGATCGGCCAGGCCCGGCTGGAGGGAGGACTGCTCCTCGTACTCTGAGGCTTGCTCGGCGTTGAGCGTGGGCATCGCCGCGGCCAGCATGCCGCGCACCGACTCGACGGTCTCGTCCGACGCCCGGTGGAGCCTGAGCCGGATGTGCGGACCGCCCTGCCAGTACCGCAAGTACCAGAAGCGGTCCCGCATCCCGGCGTCCCGCACGACTGGATGGATCACGTCCCGCAGGAAGGTGGGCTGGAGGGACATCGGCAGATAGATATGGAGTGGCCGCCACTCGGCGTCGCGATCAGTCCCTGTAGAGCTCAACGAAAAACTCCTCTGCCGCTGCCGGTCCTGAGCCGCCGTACTCGTCGGTCGCCGGCATGCACTCTCGAATGGACACGTAGACGTCGTCCCGCGTCAGCGCGGTCTTCGCGAGACTGCGGACCAGATACGGATTGCGGAAGTCGACGTACATGGGCTTGTGGACACTGGCCCTGTGCAGGTGGTTGAAGTCGGTCCAGTCCCGTGGGATCTCCTCGACCAGCCCGGACAGCAGGTTGTACTCGTCCAGGCGCTGGGTCAGGACGAACGCGTGCTGGGGCAGGCCCTGTTCGATGCGCCACTGGTCGAAACGCAGCAACGCCGGGTACGAGTCCTTGCTCAGCTCGGACAGTTCGGGGATCTCGCGTGCCGGCACCGTCCAGGTCCTGCGGCTGGCGACGACGTCGCCGACCATCAGCCGGGGGGACGAGCCCGGGTACCCGCGGTGACCCATCGCCCGCCCGATGTCGTCCATCGGCGCGTAGTTGTACCGGATGGTCGGACTCAGGACCTCTATGAGGTTGTAGAGGACCGGCACCACGATGGGGAGGAGGAAGTTCATGGGGGTCAGATGGACGCGCTCGTCGAGCTCGGGGTCCCACAGGAGCAGCCCGCGGTGGGCGTGGTCGATCCGGATCATCAGCTTGTCGAGGCTGTAGGCCTTCATCTCCGGCGAGGTGGGCCAGGTGCCGGGGTAGTTCAGCACCCGGTCGGTGAGCGGCGGGTGCAGGTTGAAGTTGAGCCCGGCGACCATGTTGAGGTCCACCTGCCCGGGGAATGCCTTCCTGAGGTGTTCCCGGACGGCCGACCGGAGCGTCCAGCCCTCGGCGGCCGAGCCCTCGATGAACGAGCTGAAGCGCGAGAAGTAGACGCCGTATCCCGTCAGGACGCCGTTCACCACGACGTCGGGCGACGGGGCGCCGCCCGCGAACTGGACCCGGAAGGTGATCGAGTCGGGGTCGACGCAGTCCTCCACGCCCGCGCACGCGTCCTTGAGGGCCTCGGGGGTCATCCGGACGACGCCGTCCTCGGGTACGAGCTGCCCGCCGATGTCACGCAGGGCCTGGTCGCGCTGCGCGATGAAGGTCTCCGCCGCCGGGGAGTAACGCCCCCAGAACACCGCGTCCTGCTCGGCCTCCGAGAGCTGTACGAGCTTCTCGAAGAACGTCAGGAAGGGCACGGTCTCGCGGTCGCCGAACGTGTCCGCCGCGAAGGCGTACACCCCAAGGCGCTTCGTGTGGCCGTAGTCGAGCATCGACGACAGACGCCACAGGCTCTCCAGCGCGGGGACGCTCTTGGCCACGGATTCCCGGTTCCAGGTGGCGGGACGGTCGGGTGTCCAGAGGTCCTCGTACACCGGCGCCCGGGAGATCTCAGCGGGGGGCGCTTCCAGCCCGCAGACCTCGGCGATGCCGGTGAGGGCCTTGTCCGCGGCGCTCAGCAGCGGCCTGCGCTTCTCCGTGGGCGCGTCGGAAAGCGCCGTTTCCAGTTCCACGAGCGTGTCGAGGTGACCGCTCAACGCGGCTACGGGCGGGGTCGTCCCGGCGCGCAGCACCCCCGCCAGCTTCTGGGAGTATCCCGGGTCCTGTTCGTCGAAGCCGGGGCTGACGTACAGCAGCTCGAGCCGCAGCAACGCCCGCAGGGCCTTCCTGCCGGCCTCCTCGTTGCCGGTCAGCTCCGTCAGTGCCCGGAGCACCTCGGACACCGACGCCGTGCCTGAGGCCATGACGGTCAGGATGCGGTTGACGACCTTGTCGCGCTTGAGCCTGACGACCGTCTCCGACAGGCCTTGCCCGCCGGCGTCGGGGACCAGCCCGATGAACTCGATCGTCTTGTCGTCCGCGCGCAGCGACGAGTTCAGCAGCACCTGGCACAGGTCGATGCCGCCGTCGACCCGTCGCACTCCGGCGACCAGCCAGTTCACCAGCACCCGGTTCAGTGTCGACGTCGAGTACGTCCGGGGCTCGGACACGGCGTGCCCGGCCTCGGGAAGATCCGTGGGGAAGGCTCCGACCTCGGTGAACCGGCCGAAGGGCGACGGCTTCAGCGCGGCGCGATAGGCGAAGTTCACCAGCGTGGACTCAAGGACGCGCAACCGGCTCGGCTTGACCGAACCCATCTCGCCCGAGGTGTACCGGCGCAGGCTCTCGTAGAGCTGGTCGCCCGAGAGCTGGATGCTCCTCGCCATCGAGTCGTGCTCGAAGAGCCGGGCGAAACCGGCGCGTGCCGTCTGCATCCTCGCGTCGAACAGCGACTGGGCCTCGTCCTCGCAGCGCCGCGTCCGCTGAATGAGGCCGAACCACTCCCGCAGCCCGGCGACCGCGTCCTTCTCCAGGTGCGGTTCCACGACGTCGATCCGCCGCGCCGCCGGCTCGGCACGCTGGTTGTAGACGTCACGGCGCAGCCGGACGAGATCGGCACGCACCGACTCGTCCACGTGCGGGACGAACCCGGCCAGACAGTCGGACACCTCTTCCGCACGCCGCGCACATTCCGCCCGGAGACGGCGGCTCTCCTCGATCCGCGCCCAGGTCTCGTCGAACCGGAGGTCCGCCAGTTCGGTCACCGGCAGCCGACTACGCCGGAAGAGGACGTAGGGGCTGACCCTCGCGGTGGACTCAGCCGGCGGCTCCGCATGCTCATCCGATCGCACGAAAGGGCTCTCCTTCTCTTACCAGCGGGCTACGCAAAGGGGTGCGGCGGGACGTCCGCCGGGGTCTGGTCGTCGGGCAGCAGGGAGGCACAGGGGAGCCGTCCGCCGTGCAGGCGTGGCAGCCCCTCCATACGCCGTGTGCCGTGCCCGAACGTCATCGGCAGGCATCCGGGTACGAAGCTGCGCGTGCACACCAGCCCGCGCCAGCGCAGCTCCGGCGTGGTGAGATCGGCCGCGTAGACGTGACTGCCGACGGCCTCGATCTGCGTGCGCACGTAGTCGAGGTCGCCCTTGAGGGTGCCGAACACCGGGGCTGCCGCGGCCGCCGCGCTGAGACTGATCTCGGGCCGGTCCGCCGTCGTCAGGAACGCGAACCACTCCCGGGAGGTGGGCAGCGCACCGAGCAGGCTGTGGTCGTCCATGGTGACCAGTGAGTCGAAGTCCTCCGCGAGCCGCTGCCGGTGCTCCGGGTCGTCGTCGTACACGCACCTCATGGAGGCCACGCGTGCGGCCACCTCGAAGATGGCCGACTCGGCCGCCGCCCGCGGATACAGGCTGGCCGCCGTCGACACGAGCGTGCAGGGACCCGAGTCCGCGTCGCGCTGGGCGAGTGCCAGCACGACCGGGACCTCGATGTCCAACGTCGCCCAGTACAGGCGGATTCGGAATCCGGTGACCACTTCGACGCGCTCCATCAAGTCCCTGATGTCGCTGTCGGCCGGTCCCAGGGTGAGTTCGGGGAGGAGCAGTTTGCGGTACCACGTGAGCAGGAACGCGTCCCGTTCCACGATCTCGAAGAGCCCGTGCAGGGTCGCTTCCTCGTGACTCTGGCCCAGCGCGAAGCCGTTCGACGTGTCGTAGAAGAACGGCTGCCGTGTCTCCGGGCGGCGCACCCACGACAGCGCGACCTCCGGAAGGTACCGGGCGGGTCCTTCGCCGAGCGGCGTGACCGGGACCCATTCCACCGTTTCGGCCGCGTCCAGCGGCGACCAGGGAAAGTCCTCGCGCGCGTACTGGTCGGGGGAGTGATAGCCGAGGGTGCGGGGATCGATGGCCTGTGTCCCCAGCTCCGAGAGCGAGGCCTCCACAGTGCCGTCGACCGGCTGGTAGCAGAAGCCCGCGAGACGCTCCAGGCCTTCCAGCACAGCGGTCGTCCGGCTCTTGGCGAAACTCCGGGAGCGCCCCACCCCGGGCTCCAGCACGCCGTTGCCCAGCGGCAGGCCCACCTGTGCCGTGGGGAGAGGGCCGTCCAGATCGGCGAGCGGTTCCCTGAACAGCGAGTGCGGTCCCAGGTAGTCGGACGCGAGTGTCGGCGGCAGCGGGCGGCCGGCCCGGAGCGCACCGTCGGACTTCTCGAGCAGCTCGGGCGCGGAGCCGAAGGGGACCGTGGTCGTGGTCGTCGCCGGCTGGCAGGCCGGGCATCCCGTCCTCGGCGGTACGAGTCCTTGTCGCACCGCGCCGCCGGCTCGGTCGACCACGGCGAGCGTGCCGGCGGGCGCGTTCTCCCGCAGGAAGAGTGCCGCGGCCCGAGTGACGACTTCGCGCACCGCGGGACCGGCCTGCTGCCAGAGCGCGTAGCTGCGCGCGCCTCCCGCGGAACCGCTGCCGGACGCCTCCTCGAACGGTATGTCGGCAGAGTCCACGTGCCTGGTGAGGGACCACGCCAGGCACCGCGGGCATCCGCCGCCACCCTCGTCCGCCGGATCGTAGGCCAGGACGTAGACGCTGCCGCACCAGAACAGCACGGCTACGCTCCGCCCCGACGCGCCTCCGTCGGCATGTACCCGTGTGGGGTCGGTCAGCGGGCCCAGGAGCACCTCCGCGGGCGCGGGTGCGCCGGCATCGGCCAGCAGAGCGGAGACCAGGTCCGCAGCAGGTGGAACTCGCGTTTCCGTACTCATGCCATCTCCACCAGTCGGACCTGCTGCCGCGCGAAGGGCACCGTTTGCGCGGTCACCTCCGCACTCCGCGGCCGTGCGATGTGCCGCCATACCTCAGTCCAGGTACGGAAGTGCGGGTTGAGCGGAACCAGGGCGCCGGCGTCGTTGACGAGCCGGAGCAACGCCGTCGACACCGCTTCCGCGTAACAGGCGCCCGCGCCCTGGATGACTGCTTTTCCGGTGGCGCGCCCCAGGACCCGGTAGACGCCGTTCGGCAGGCGGGTGCCGAACCACTGCAGCGCCTCGCAGCCACGGGTGCGCTCGACACCCCGCTGGATGTACCGGCTGAAGGCGGCACACTCGTCGTGCCCCAGGTCGTCGTCGGACACCGGCACCCACTCGGCGTCGTCCGCCGGCGTCAGCATCGACTGCCTCAGCAGGGCACGGTAGATCGCCTCGTCCAGAGTCCATCCGGCGCTGAGGTTCGGCCGCGGTCCGTCGTGCTGCGCGGCGAAGACTTCGAGGCCGCCCAGCGCTGCCTGATACAGGGCCTCCCGGGACGACAACGTAGCGGCGGTGATCTCGTGCGCCTCGGCAGGTCCGACGAGGAGGGTGGCCCGTGCCTGTCCGAACGGGACCTGGGGCAGGTCGCCCCCGTCCAGGTACCGGAAGGGGCCGACGAATTCGTCCGTCCAGCCGGCCAGGACGTCGATGATGTGCTCGTGGTCGTCGTCCAGCCGGTCGTCGTCGTCGGGACTGACGATGTTCCTGCGGACCAGGGCCTCTTCCACGTCGTCGCTCCGGTCACCCGTGGTGGGTGGCACCACCGCCCGGTGGCAACGACAGCCCGCCGCCGACCACGCGGGATGCGGTTTCACCGTCGGCGGGCTCGAGTCGAGGGGCATGGCCACCGCTGCCGCCGTGTGCTCACCGAGCCCGGCAGTGCGCTGGTAGATCGCGTGGATCACGGCTGCCGCGGTGAAGTCGTCCGGTGCCGGTGACACGGTGTCGGCGGGAGCATCGGGCTGCGCCGTGCGACCGTATCGGCACAGGCAGGCCCAGCAACCGGTCGACTTGTCGTCGGACCAGAGGATCCAGCGGCGCCGGCCCGCCTCGCCCACGATGCCGTGCGGTACGCCCCGGTCGAGCAGTGCGTCCTGCAGTCGCACGGTGCGTTCGTACGGGAGGCTGTCCGCGTCGATGACGACCAAGCCCGCGTCCTCCCACTGCGGTACCGGGTCCGCGTCCGAGACGGTGTGGTACTCGGTCCGCAGCCCGAACAGCGGTGAAGTGACCAGCAGTTGGCGCAGGCGCCCGAGCCAGTCGGCGCCGCCGTACAGGTGGAGGGTGGTGGCGAGCACGCGGTCCAGCGCGCGCACCGGTTCATCCGTCAGCTGTGAGAAAAATGGAATCAGCCACTCCGCAGCGGGGCCTTTGACGGTGACCTGATGGGCGATCGGCGCGTCGAGGACGGTCACGCACCGATGGGCCACCAACGCGTCGAGCACACGCGACACCGCCGCGCGCGACCCGGCCGGGAACGCACCGACCAGGTCATGACCGGTGCGACTGCCGTCCGACCGGTCCAGCAGAGTCGAGACCACGCCGAAGGCGCCCGCACCCTTGATCGTGAAGGACGCGGAGCCGACGCCGATCCATGCTCCTTGCTTCGTCCGCAGCGCGGACACGTCCGGACGGGCGAGGACGACACCCGCCGCGTGCGACGCACCCTCGTTGGACATCAACTCACTCACTTTCGTCGCGCAGCATGTCGCGTCGCCGGCTGACCGTCGACGGGGTGGGGGATGGGCGCGGTTCGACGCCGGTGATCACGGCGCCGGGTGGGCATAGGTCGCGGCGAGCAGAGGGTGCCGGGTGACACCGTCGCTCTGGACCAGGTTCCGGACGGCCGAGCCGATGAACCCGCCGAACATGGTGCCGACGAGATCGTGGGACTGGCATCTCAGGTGGAAGTCGTAGAGGGCCATGGAGGCACGCACCGCGCAGAGACGGTAGCCGTGCGATCCCGCCCACGAGTCCGCGCGGTCGATGTTGGCGTAGAGGCTGACGATTCCGCCCGCGTCGGCGAACTCGCGCTGGACGCCGAGGAGTTCGGGATCGCGGAGGGCTGAGGCCGGGGCGATGAACGACAACTCCCGGGCGGTCACCCGGTAGATTCCGCCCGGCTTCCCCTCGCTGCGCAGCGCGAAGACGAATGCCTCGAGTTGGCCGGCGTCGTCATCGAGCTCCCAGCCGTCGGAATCACGCCGCAACGCGGTCTGCACCAGGCTCAGGACCAGGTCCGTGCGCACTGGTGCGTCCGCGTAGTGCAAGGACGACCGGCGTGTCAGGAGGGTGGCGGCCAGATCGCGGGGGTGCCCGTGGGTCACCTCCTGCTCATCGATGGCGACGGGCGTGGCATCCGCGAACGGCGTCGGTGACCGGTGTGCCGCGAGACCGTCGCTCGTACGGGCACGAGCGGCGAAGCCATCGAGCAGCGGTCGCATCATGGACGAGTCGGATCGCATGGATTCAGCCCACTTCCATGACTGCGGCGATGGGTTCTTCGGTCGGGGAGAGGCCCAGGTACTCACTCAGCAGGTGGTCGTCCCAGTCCGTGACGAGTGAAGAGTCCAGGTTCAGGTGATCGGTGACCCTCCGGGCGGTGGACAGTCCGACGCCCGCGTCGCAGAGCGAGAGCCGCAGCCCGAACGTGCCGTATTTGGCGGCGATCTTCTTGAGGTTGGAGGTGACGACCAGCAGCAGCGGCCGGTCGCCCGGCAGCTTGTCGGTGGTGAGTTGTGCGAGGGAGTGGTCCTGGTCGCGGTACGCGTACCCGCCCACGGGCAGTACGGCCTCGTCACGGCTCACCACATAGGCCGTCGCCGAGCCGATGTTCCCGCCGGCCGCGGTCCATCGCTGTACCCACCCGTCGGTCCGCTCGCGGATGCCGAATGCCATCGCGAGCAGGAGGGCGACATCAGGCCGGCCGAGGTCCGCCCGGTCTCCGGCCGGCGCTCCGGCCAACCTCGATACGTCCGCCTCGGGCAGCGCCACCCGCGGGCAGCTGGGCCAGCTCCGGAACTCGAACTGCAGCTTGATGTTCGAGGACTGGAAATGGGCCAGATGCCCTTTGGGATCCAGGAACCTGCGCGGTGGCAATGCCACCGCCGCCTCGTATGTCGCGCTGGACGGCGGCACGGACGCCGTCGTGCCCTCGCTGAACGAGCACGTGGGACACCCGGGGCGGGTCGCGCTCGGGCGGTGTCGCGTCGACAGGGTCGTCAAGTCGATGATGCCTGCGTCGAGCGGCAGGTAGGTGCGGATCGACCGCGAGACGAGCGCGAGCACGTGATGTGCCACGAGGCCGGCGATGAGGTCGTACGCGTGCTGCGGCGGATCGTCCGACAGGTCGTCCTCGCCCGACACGCCGCACTCCAGGCACGGGGTGAACGCGGGGTCCACGTACGGTCCCATGACCATCGAGGTGCTGTCGGCCCGGACGCGCAACAGCGACCGCTTCTCCAGCCAACATCGGCGCTGCAGTTCGACGAGCTCCGGCTGAGACTGCCGGGTCTCGAAGAAGACCACGAAGGCGTCGTCGGCGACCGGCAGCCGATCGATGTCGTCGACCACCTCGCACACCCCGCTCAGGCAGCTCGTCGTGGCCTCCACCAGGGGCTTGTGGCCTGCCACATGGACGGTGGCGCGACCGAGCCTCGCCGCGGCGTCGGTCCAGGACAGGTTCACTCCGGTGGAGTTGCCGAGCCGTGACACCAGGCAGGCGAGCTCGGGCGGCAACGCCGGGTGTTCGCCGACCGGGGTGCCCTCCTCCAAGGCCCCTGACGCCCACAACAGGGCCAGGGCCTTGTGAACGACCGCTTCGTCGAGTCCCACCGCGGCGGCGAGATCGGCATGCGTGGCGGTACCGTCACAAGCGGCGGCCAGCCGGCCGAGATGGCCGCGCGCGAACTCCCCGGTGAAGACCTGCCGTTTGTCCGCGCCATCGAGCATCACGGCGTCGCCGGACTGGCGCAGCCGAACACCCCTGCGGAGAGCGGGGCGGACGGGGACGGCGATCTGCTTGTCCCGACGCGCGACCCGTCCCAGGGTATCTGCCCTCAGCTCAACACCCATCGGTTGCACTCCTCCTCCCCCAAAGCGAAAACCTCACGTGAGACCAGCCACCGCGCCGATGCCGGTCCGCCGGTCGCCCCATCGGGCACCGCAACGTGGACAGCGATCCACCGCCACCGTCGACGCGGTCGACAGCGTCCCCGCGACGAGGTCGAACGTCCGTACCGTGCCGCCGAGCCCCACCGGACCCGTGCGCAGCTCGGCCATGGCCAGTGTCAGCAGACCGTGCGCGATCGCGAGGTGCATCCGGCCGAAGCCCTCCGGCAGGCCTCGGGTCGCCTCGCCCACGGGATCGGTCTGCGCGGGGTCCCGGTGCTGCTCGACGCGCCGCAGATAGCAGTCGTAGCAGGCCGTGGCTCCGGGGATCACGGCCGGACCGCATACGATCCTGGTCGGGAGCAGCTCGACCGCCACCGTCGGGACGCCCCGCTCGAATCCGAGTCGGTCGAGCGCGTCCCGCAGTTTCTCGTCCTGCCCGGAGTACACGGCGGCGATCACCGCGGCGTGCGACAGCCGGTCGTCGTCGGGAAGTTCACTGCCGGTCACCCGGCTCGATGCCGCCGCCTGGTACGCGTCGGCGTACTGCTCCCCGAACGCGTCTCTCACCAGGTACAGGCATTCCTCTGATTGCTCGGACAGCACGTGCCTTGTCCCCTATCTACGCAGCAGGCTGCGGATCCGGATTCAGCGACTCCTCGCCGTGGCTCTCGTGTCCCATCGCCGTCGGCGCGGTGTAGAGCCTGTCCGTGCCGAGGTAGCGCTCGCTGTGAATGAACGACAGGGGCATGGCCTCGGGCACCAGCACCTTGACGGCGTGCATGCCGACCTGTCGTGCCTCGTCCGTGGTGACGTCGACCACGAGCACCTCGGCCCCCCGCGCGGCCACCTGGGAAACCGCGGTCGCCAGCGGGTCCGCGCCGGCGGACAGGTCGGGCAGCTCTTCGAGACGCCGTACGTCGCGCTCGCCTTCCAGCAGGTGCCGGAAGGCGTCACGCCGTTCGGCCGAGGCGTTGTACGCCGCCGAGCCGACCACACTGACGGTCCCGTCGTCGGGCCGCCCCACCGGCCGGCTGTCCACGCGGCCACGCAACGCCACACGCACGGCGGCGAGTTCACGGTAGACCTTGGCCACCGCCCGCTGCGGGTCGACGTCACACGTCGCGCAGACGATCTGCGCCAACCGGTCTTCGTGGGGCGAGAGTTGCACGGCATACACCACAGGGATGCCGAAGTCCGTCGTCGCGTCGAAGAGCCGGACGTCGAGGTGACGAGCGGTCCCGGTCGTGTGGTAAGCGCGTTCCAGCGGCTCCAGGAGCTCAGGATCGACCGACAATCGCGGCAACCGCAGGCGCTGCAGCCACGCGATCGAGAGCGCGTCCCGCTCCACGACCTCGAGCAGCCCGCCGAGCACCGCGCTGCGGAGATCGGAGTGGACGGCCGCTCCCGTGGTGATGCCCCTGGTGAAACGTTCCGACGGTGACTGCGGTGCCATGTGCAGGTACACCGCGATGGCCGGGACGAGGACGGAGCACCGCCGGGTGAGCGACCAGGCCCGGACCCATCTGATCGGAACGGCCGGGTCGTACGGGACCAGACCGCAGTCGTCGCGAGCGAACTCGCTTGCGGAGCACTGAGGCCAGCGCGTGGGCGAGACGAACTCCTCGGTGAGCTCGTCCTCGGCGGCGACCAGGATGTCCTCGTCGTGCCAGGCGCAGACCGAGTACCGTTCGAGCGCCTCGGCGATCGAGATCAGCCTGGCCCGCTCGCCGGCCAGTGCGCTGCCGACACCGTCGACATTGCCCATGTCCCCGTCGTTGCTCCAGCCCCGCATGCTGTGCAGGACCTTCGACGGATCGCCGATGCCGGCGACGCGGATGGCGAAGTCCGGATCGCCGTCGGCCACCGGCAGAGCCGCGGTGCGGGATACGAGGCCGTACGGCGAGACCAAGGACGCGATTTGCTGTAACGCAGGCGTACTGACGTCCACAGTTCTCCCCCGTTGAGAAACCTAGACAGACGGCGGTTGGTCGACCGCCGTGGGTTGATCGTCACCGACGGGACTCAGGCCTGTCAAGCAATCCCCTGCCGGTCACATTAGTTGTGAGTTGAAATTCTTGCTGGTCAGAACGCCCTTTCTGCGTGTAGGCAGCATGCGTGCCACTGGACGAAGTTCGCGAGCTCGGGTGTGATGGTGGCAAAGCACTGGCCGTCCAGGGCGATGTACGGCACCATGTCTGGTCGGCGGAACGGGGAGAAGCGTCGGGACCTGCGGCGATGGGTATGGACCTGCGTGCATGAAGCAGGAGTCCGTGGGGTATGTCCAGGTGTCGGCGCGGCCGAAGTGGCTGGGGCACTCGCGGCGGATTCGTCGCGGACCTGAATTTGCGAACCTGGCCGATGGTGACACTTTTTCTGGCACAGTCGCTGGAACCCCGAACCGAATCCGATGAGCGCGCTGCCCTAATGCCGCGGGCGGATTGACAACGGGAGAACGACGTGACCGACGTGACCAAAGAGAACGAGCGGCTCCTCGCACTGTGGCAGGAATACGCTCCCCGCTACGACCGTGACGCCGGGCGTCTCGAAAAGATGCTGCTCGATGACGGGCGTGCATGGGTGGCCGGCCAGGCAAAAGGGGAAGTACTCGAAGTCGCCATCGGCACCGGCCTGAATCTGCAGTTCTATCCGGCCGGGGTGTCCGTGACCGGACTCGACCTGAGCCCGGCCATGCTGGACCAGGCCCGGGACCGTGCCGCCGCACTGGGCCGGGAGATCGAGCTGCGGGAAGGACAGGCCCACGCGATGCCGTTCGCGGACGACTCGTTCGACACGGTCGTCTGCACGCTCGGGCTGTGCAGCGTGCCCGACGAACGGCCCGTGATCGCCGAGATGTACCGGGTGCTGCGACCTGGGGGGCGGCTGCTGCTGCTCGACCACGTGGGCAGTCACCACCGGTTGGTCTTCTGGTGGCAGCGCATGCTCGAGAAGAACATGCTGCGACAGTGCGGCGACTACCAGACCCGCCGGCCGCTCCCGCTGGTCCAGCAGGCCGGATTCGTCATCGAGCACCAGGAACGGCGCAAGTTGGGCGTCGTCGAGCGGGTCACCGCGCGCAAGCCGGCCGCATAGCGGCCGGCTTCCATTCGGTCGACCACCCATTCGACTGGGCCCAGGACGAAGCCCTCCGCCGGGCGGATCCATACCTACGTTCTAGCAAAGGATGACGAAACGTGACATCCATGGCCGACACCTGGGGAATTCACGAGGCGCAGTTCTGGCTACGTGGCCAGGCGCCGGAGGCCCCGGTGCGCTACGACGCCCAGGCCGGAATCTGGTGCGTCTACGGCTATAAGGAAGTCCAGCACGTCCTGGCCAACCCCGCGACGTTCTCCTCGAATACACAGCGTGTCATACCCAAGGACATGCTGGAGGGCCAGGAGGAGTTCAGCGAGGGCAACCTCATTCAGATGGACGCGCTGGAGCACAAGAAGCTCCGTGGTCTGATCAGCCATGCCTTTACCCCAAAGGTGGTGGCCGATATGGAACCGCGCATCGCCGAGCTGACCAACGAATTGCTCGACGAAGTGGCCGACGGCAACCGGATGGAGCTGGTCAACGACCTGGCCTATCCGCTTCCGGTCATCGTTATCGCCGAACTGCTCGGAGTGCCCAGCTCGGACCGGCACAGGTTCCGGGAATGGGGCGACGCCCTGATGGAGAGCACCCAGGAGTTCTCCTTCGGTGACCGGACCGAAGAACAGCGGCAGCGGCTTCAGGACGCGATGCTGAAGGTCCGGAAACTCTCCGACTACCTGCGCGAACACGTGGAGGACCGCAGGAGGAATCCCCGCGAAGACCTCATCACCAAGCTGATCCAGGCCGAAGTGGACGGTGAACACCTCACCGACAACGAAGTGGTGAACTTCTCCAACGTCCTGCTGATCGCCGGGCACATCACCACCACGATGCTGCTGGGCAATTCGATCCTGTGCCTGGACACCCACCCGGAGTGGTTCGCCAGGGTGCGCGAGGACCGGAGCATGATCCCCGCGGCGATCGAGGAAGCGCTGCGGTACTACAGCCCGTTCGCCGGGACGGCGCGGGCCACCACGACCGAGGTCGAACTCGGCGGCGAGCGCATCCCCGCCGACTCCTTGGTGGTGACGTTCCTCGGCGTGGCGAACCGGGATCCGAAGGTGTTCACCGATCCGCACACCTTCGACCCGATGCGGGACCCGAACCCGCACATGGCGTTCGGCCGTGGGGCGCACTTCTGCATCGGCGCGCCCCTGGCGAGGCTGGAAGGCAGAGTGGCGCTGAACATCCTGCTGGACCGCTTCCCGAACCTGCGGAGCGATCCGGACAGCCCGCCGGTGTTCCTTCCCAGCCTGAGCATGACCGGGGTCAAGAAACTGCCGCTGGTGTTCTGAGCACGCCCCCACAGCCCATCGCCGGGGAAACGCCGAGTGGTTCGTCCCCCATGGGATGGATCACTCGGCGAGCACCGACCGGCCGTTCGCCATCGACCACGAACCGTGAGTCGCACGAACCTGTTCGACCTGCCGTACATTGTTCGGAACCTATTGACGCTGCCCTGGGCGTCGGCTGAGACTCTCGCAACACACGTCACCTGCGTGTAACGGCAGGCTCACGGCAAGGACGTGCCGTCGCCTCGTCGTCTCCGCGTTTTCCGCTTCGCCTTGTCCGTCATCAGCCATGCCTCAGCAGGGACCTCAGAAGACATGACGCACGTCGCACGACTTCGCAGCCGCGCGAGACGTTCGGCGGGCCCTCTCGCCGGACTGACCGCCGCGTCGATGCTGCTCGCCCTCGCCGGACCCGCCGTTTCCGCGCAGGCGGCCCCGGACGCGCCGGCGGCCGAAGCCGCGGACCTCACCGAGGGCCTGGCCCTGTGGTACAAGCTCGACGCAGACTCCGGCGGCACCGTGACCGACGCCTCCGGCAACGGCCGGAACGGCACGGTCAGCGGCACCGCCGACTGGTCGGCATCCGGTCAGGGGCTCGCCTTCAACGGGTCGGACACCTACATCAAGGTGCCGGACGACGTCATGAAGGGCATGGACTCGATCACCGTCTCCCTGGACGTCCTGATCGACTCCGCCCAGAGCACGCCCTACTTCCTCTACGGCTTCGGCAACACGAGCGCGGGCAGCGGCAACGGCTACCTGTTCACCACCGGCAACTCCTTCCGCACCTCCGTCGCGACGGGTAACTGGTCGACCGAGCAGACCACGAAGCCGTCCGACTCCCACAACCTGACCCGCGGCGTGTGGAAGCACATCACCTATGCGCAGACCGGCTCCACGGGCGTGCTCTACGAGGACGGCGTCGAGGTCGGCCGCAACACCTCGGTCACCACCACGCCCGGCGCCATCGGCTCCGGCACCACCAAGGCCAACTACGTCGGCAAGTCCGTCTACGACGGCGACAAGCTCTTCAAGGGCCGGATACGCGACTTCCGGGTCTACAACCGGGCGTTGGACGCGTCGGAGGTCGAGCAGCTCTCCCTCCCCGTATCGTCACAGGGCGTCGCCGACGACAAGGAGGCGCTGAGCCTGGGGGACACCGGCGGCGTCACCTCCGACCTGGACCTGCCCACGACCGGCCCGGCCGGCGGCTCCGCCATCAGCTGGGACAGCGACAACCCCTCGGTGGTGTCGGACACCGGCAAGGTGACCCGCCCCGAGGCCGGCTCACCGGACGGCCGCGCCACGCTCACGGCGACCCTGAAGAAGGGCACCGTGACCGGCACCAAGACCTTCGACGTGACCGTCCGGCCCGCTCTCGACGACGACGCCGCCACCCGGCAGGCCGCCGAGGCGCTCACGGTCCACAACCTCGACGACGCGCGCGGCAACCTCACCCTGCCCAGGGCCGGCGCCTACGGCACGGCCGTCACCTGGTCCTCCGCGAACCCGGACGTCGTCTCCGCCGACGGCCAGGTCCACCGCCCGGCGCACGGCGCCGGCGCCACCACCGTCGACCTGACCGCCACCGTCACCAAGGGCGAGGCGGAAGCGACCCGCGTCATGACGGCCAAAGTGCCCGAACTGCCCGCCGAGGCGGCCCTCAAGGGCTACATGTTCAGCTACTTCACCGGCGAGGGCACCTCCGACGGCGAACAGCTCTACGCGGCCCTCAGCAAGGGCAACGACCCGCTGCACTGGCGCGAACTGAACGACGGGAAGCCGGTCCTGACCTCCACGCTCGGCGAGAAGGGCCTGCGCGACCCGTTCATCATCCGCTCCCCGGAGGGCGACAAGTTCTACCAGATCGCCACCGACCTCAGGATCTACGGCAACGGCGACTGGGACGCCTCCCAGCGCACCGGCAGCAAGTCCATCATGGTCTGGGAGTCCACCGACCTGGTGCACTGGACGAACCAGCGCCTGGTCAAGGTCTCACCCGACAGCGCGGGCAACACCTGGGCGCCGGAGGCGTTCTACGACGCCGAGCGCGGCGAGTACGTCGTCTTCTGGGCGTCGAAGCTGTACGACAACGCCGACCACTCCGGCGACACCTATAACCGCATGATGTACGCCACCACCCGCGACTTCTACACCTTCAGCGAGCCCAAGGTCTGGATCGACCGCGGCTACTCGGTCATCGACTCCACGATGATCCGGCACGACGGGACGTACTACCGCCTGTCCAAGGACGAGCGGAACAACACCTCCTCCACCCCCGACAGCAAGTTCATCTTCCAGGAGAAGAGCGACTCGATCCTGAACCCGTCCTGGACCGCGGTCGCCGAGGGAATCGGCAAGGGCGCGATGAACGCCGCCGAGGGACCGCTGGTGTTCAAGTCCAACACCGAGGAGAAGTGGTACGCGTTCCTGGACGAGTTCGGTGGCCGCGGCTACATCCCGTTCGAGACGACCGACCTCGACTCCGGCACCTGGACCCCCTCCACCGGCTACGACCTGCCGTCCAAGCCCCGGCACGGCACCGTGCTGCCGGTCACCCAGGCCGAGTACGACCGGCTGCTGCGCGCCTACCAGCCGGACCAGGTCGTGAAGAGCGTCGAGGACGTGTCGGTCACGACACGGGTCGGCCGAGCCCCGGTCCTGCCGGCCACGGTGATCGCCGAGTACGCCGACGGCGTCGAGCGGCCCGTCGCCGTCACCTGGGAGGACGTACCGGCGTCGCAGTACGCCCGGGCCGGCACCTTCACCGTGGCCGGCAGCCTGCCGGACGGCGCCGCCATCCCGGTCCGGGCCGAAGTCACCGTGTCCGAAGAGGAGCCGGACGTCCCGGCCGGCCTGCTGCTGCACTACGACTTCGACGAGACCGGCGGCAGCATCGCCCGTGACTCCAGCGGGCACGGCCACCACGGCACCTATGTGCGTACACCGGCATTCGGATCCGGTGTCGAGGGCGGCTCGTTCAAGATGTCCGGCGACTCCGGCTCGCCGTACGTGAAGATCCCGAACGGTGTGCTGAAGAACGCCGACAGCGTGACGGTGTCGACCTACGCCAAGTGGAAGGGCGGCAGCGGCTTCCAGTGGCTGTTCGGGCTCGGGCCCGACAGCGACAAGTATCTCTTCGCCACTCCGTCCAACGGCGGCTCCAGCCTCTACTCGGCCATCACGAAAGCGAGTTGGTCGGCGGAGTCGAAGCTGACGGCCGGCTCGCAGCTCACGCCCGGCCAGTGGCGGCACGTCACGGTGACGCTGGACGGCGCCACCGGCACGATGGTCCTCTACGCCGACGGCGTCGAAGCGGCCCGCACGACGACCACCATCAAGCCGTCCGAGCTGTACGACGCGGCCAAGGACCACAGCGGCTACATCGGCCGGTCCCTGTACGCGGCCGACCCCTACTTCGGCGGCGAGGTCGACGACTTCCGCATCTACGACCGTGCCCTCACGGGCGCCGAGGTCATGGAACTCAGCGGCAACACGGCGGGCATCGCCAAGGCGACGCACCCGGCGCTCAAGGTCGACGCCCTCATCGACAACGCGGGCGGCACGATCACCCTGCCGATGAAAGAGGGCACCGACCTCACCGCGCTGGCACCGCAGTTCGCGCTCGCCGCGGACGCGACGATCAGCCCCGCCTCCGGCAGCGTGCACGACTTCACCCGGCCGGTGACGTACGAGGTCACCGGGTCGGACGGCAAGAAGCGCACCTGGAAGGTCTCGGCACTGATCATGAAGACACCGGTCCTGCCGGGTCTGAACGCCGACCCGAACATCGTGCGCTTCGGCGACACCTTCTACCTCTACCCCACGACCGACGGCTTCGAGGGCTGGAGCGGCACGTTCAAGGCCTACTCCTCCACGGACCTGGTCCACTGGAAGGACCACGGCGTCATCCTCGACCTGGGGCCCGACGTCAGCTGGGCGGACAGCAGGGCCTGGGCGCCGACGATGACGGAGAAGGACGGAAAGTACTACTTCTACTTCTGCGCCGACGCCAATATCGGCGTCGCGGTTTCCGACTCGCCCACCGGGCCGTTCAAGGACGCCCTGGGCAAGCCGCTGCTCAAGGCCGGTGACTTCCGCGGCCAGATGATCGACCCGGCGGTCTTCACCGACGACGACGGCAAGACGTACCTCTACTGGGGCAACGGCCGCGCCTATGTCGTCCCGCTCGGCGACGACATGACCTCCATCGACACCTCGAAGGTCACGGACATCACCCCGAGCGGCTACAACGAGGGCACCTTCGTCATCAAGCGCAAGGGCACCTACTACTTCATGTGGTCGGAGAACGACACCCGGGACGAGAACTACCGCGTCGCCTACGCGACCGGCCCCTCGCCCACCGGCCCGTGGACCAAGCAGGGCGTGATCCTGGAGAAGGATCTCTCCCTGGGCATCAAGGGGCCGGGCCACCACTCCGTCGTCCACGTCCCGAACACCGACGACTGGTACATCGCCTACCACCGCTTCGCCCTCCCCGGCGGTGACGGCACCCACCGCGAAACCACCATCGACAAGCTGGAGTTCGGCTCCGACGGCCTGATCAGGAAGGTCGTCCCGACCCTCGGGGGCATCGACCCGGTCACCGTCGTCCACGCGGGGCCGGACGTCACCGGCGCCGAGGGCGAGGCGATCACGCTCGCCGGCACCGTCTCGGGGGCCGGCACGCCCCGGTGGGCCGTGCAGGACGGTGCCCCGTGTGCCGTCCAGGACCCCGCAGCAGCCCGCACAACCCTCAGCTGCACCGACGACGGCACCTTCCAGGTCACCCTGACCGGCGGGCGCGGCACCGACACCGCGACCGTCAAGGTCTCCAACGCCGCCCCGGCCATCACGTCCGCCAAGGGCCCCGGCTCGCCCCTCCCGGTAGGCAAGGCCGCCGTCGTCACCGTGTCCTTCGACGATCCGGGCTCGGCCGACCGCCACACCTGCACGGTCGACTGGAAGGACGGCGGGCGGCCGGCGACCGGCACGGTCACCGACTCCGGCTGCCGCGCCGCACACGTCTACGGCGACGCGGGCATCCACCGCCCGGTCGTCACCGTCACCGACGACGACGAGGGCAAAGACCGCACCACGTTCGGGGAGCTGGTCGTCTACGACCGTGCCGCCGGGCCCGCTGCCGGCGCCGGCACGATCATCTCGCCGGCCGGTGCCTACCCGGCCGGGCCGGGGCTGACCGGAAAGGCGGCGTTCACCCTGGGCGCCCAGTACCGCAAGGGAGCCACTGTCCCCACCGGCAAGGCCTCGTTCGTCTTCGGCTCCGCCCGGCTCACCTTCCGGTCGACCGGCTCCGACTGGCTCGTGGTGAACGGCTCCCGGGCCGTCTACCAGGGCACCGGCACGGTGGGCGGCAAGGGCGGCTACGCCTTCAGAGTCACCGCCACCGACGGCCCGGACACCTTCCGCATCAAGATCTGGAACACGTCCACCGGCGATGTCCTCTACGACAACAAGATCGGCGCCAGGACGAAGGGCATCGTCAGCGTCGGAGACCACCGGCGTCAGGTCCCTCTTCAACAATTGACGCTTCATTGGAACGTGTTGGCCCGACTTGCCGCCTCGTGCCGCTCGGCCATGATGGATAGGAGGGGCAAAGTCGCCTTTCCCGCCGCATCTCCGGTGCCGTCTCGCCCACGAAGGATGCGTGCCAACATGGCCACCAGAAGCAGGAACACGAAGAAGACCACCTCGAAGACCCCGCAACGGCAGGCCGCGTCCAAGTCCGCGTCCGGGTCCGCGCCCAAGCCGCCGTCGAGGTCCGCTGCGAAGACGGCCTCGGCGAAGAAGGGCTCGTCCTCCGACGACGAACTCATCTCGTCGCTGCGGCAGTACGTCCGCGTCCGGGGCCCGCACCTGCTGGAGGATCCGAACATCACGTCGGTGGGCGTCGGCCGCAAGGTCACCGGCGATCAGCCGGGCGGCGACGTGGCCCTGCAGTTCACCGTGGCGACCAAGGCCGAGCCGGAGGCGCTGGAGTCCCTGGGCACCTCGCTGATCCCGGCCACCATCACCGTCGACGGCTTCGAGGTGCCCACCGATGTCATCGAGCGCACCTACAAGCCGAGTTTCCACATGGTGGCCGAGGTCGAGAGCCCGACGCGCAAGAGCCGGCTGGATCCCATCCGGCCCGGGGCCAGCGTCGGCGCGGTGACGGTGTCGGCCGGCACCATCGGCTGCATCGTGTTCGACCGGGCCGACGGCACACCGTACGTGCTCAGCAACTGGCATGTGCTGCACGGGCCGTTCGGCGAGCTGGGGATCGAGGTCGTGCAGCCCGGCACACGGGACGACAATCGCATCGACCGCAACAGGATGGGCGTGCTCAAGCGCTCCCACCTGGGCGTGGCCGGGGACTGCGCGGTGGCGACCATCGAGGACCGCGACTTCCGACCGGAGTTCCTCGAACTGGACGTCGCCCCCCGGACCCTGGGGGAGCCCGAGCTCGACGACAAGGTGGTCAAGAGCGGCCGGTCCACCGGGGTCACCCATGGCATCGTCCGCCGCGTCGACACCGTAGCGAAGATCAACTACGGCGGGGTGACGGGCCAGCAGACCATCGGGTGCTTCGAGATCGGCCCGGACCCCGACCATCCGTCGGCGGACGGTGAGGTCAGCAGCGGCGGTGACTCCGGCGCGGTGTGGCTGTTCAAGGAGGGCGACGACCGGGTGAGCACGGTGCTGGCCGGGCTGCACTTCGCCGGCGAGGGCACCGGCGACCCGGACGAGCACGCCCTCGCCTGCCTGTCGACCTCGGTGTTCGAGAAGCTCGACATCACCCTCGGCCAGCCGGCGCCGGAGGAGCTGGAGATCATCGCCGGCTACGACGCCGACTTCCTCGGCGAACGGGTCGAGGCTCCGGAGCTGGACGCCGACCTCGCGCGCGACGCCGCACTCCTGGACGGTTCGCCGGTCATCCCGTACACGCATTTCTCCCTCACCCTGAGCAAGAAGCGGCGCTTCCCGTTCTGGGTGGCCTGGAACGTCGACGGCGGCTCGCTGAAGAAGCTCAGCCGCAGCGGCATCCCCTTCGTCAAGGACCAGCGGCTGTCCGGCACGGTGCAGGTCGGCAACGAGCTGTACCAGGCCAACCGGCTCGACCGGGGACACATCGCCCGCCGCGCCGATCTGCTCTGGGGCAGCCTGCCGGAGGCGCAGAAGGCCAACACCGACTCGTTCTTCTACACCAACATCACCCCGCAGATGGACGACTTCAACCAGAGCGCCAAGCACGGGGTGTGGGGTGCGCTGGAGAGCGCCGTCTTCGACGACGTCGAGGTCGACGACCTGAGGATCAGCGTCTTCGGCGGGCCGGTCTTCCGGGACGACGACCGGGTCTACCGGGGCGTGCGGATATCCAGGGAGTTCTACAAGGTCATCGCCTTCACCGAGAACGGCGAACTGAAGGCCAGGGCGTTTCTGCTCACCCAGAACCTGGACCAGCTCGAAGCGCTGGAACTGGACGAGTTCCGGGTCTTCCAGGTCACCCTCGGCGAGGTCGAGGACCGCACTCGGGTGCGTTTCCCCGCCGCCCTCCACAAGGGCGACACCCTGCAGGTGCCCGAGGCGGCGGCGGACCGCGCGCCGCTGGAGACCACGGCCGACATCCAGTGGGGCTGACCGACCAGCCTCCTCGAAGCCCCGATCACAACCACGAAGGGCCGGCGCATCACCATGACCCGACCGGTTCATGAGAACGCATCCGAGTTCCTGCAGAACGCGGCGGAACCGGTACGCGACCACCTGCTCGGTGCGGCTCCCCTGCCCGCCTTCCTGCACGACGCCGGCCAGTTGTCGCTGGAGGACCGCCGCCTCCTCGTCGACCAGGCCCTGGTCCTGCTGGAGCAGAACTACGTCCATCTGCCGCTGAAGACCGCGATGCACGGCGTCAACCCCGTCCAGCGGCTGCGGCTGCTGCGCCGGCGCATGGAGCGGCAGACACCGCAGACCATGCCGAGGGAGTGGCTGTTCCACGCGGAGATGTCGGAGATCTTCCACTCGGTGCGGGACCTGCACACCAACTACCTGCTGCCCGACCCCTTCAAGGGGAAGATCGCCTTCCTGCCGTTCCTCGTCGAGTCCTGCACGGACCAGGACCGCACCCGGTTCCTGGTCACCCATGTGGCGAGCGGCTTCTCGGCGCCGGGGTTCGAGCCGGGGGTGGAGATCACCCACTGGAGCGGCATCCCGGTCCTGGACGCGGTCGACCTCAACGCGGCCCGGTTCGCGGGCAGCAACACGGCGGCCCGGCGCAGCCGGGGTGTGCAGTCGCTGACCGTCCGGCCGCTCACCATCCATCTCCCGCCGCTGGAGGAGTGGGTGACGGTCAGTTATGTCGACCTCGCCGGAACGGCCCGGGAACTCCGGCAGAGCTGGCAGATCGTGGAGAACCTGCCCTCGTTCGTCTCCGCCGACCGGGGCACGGCCGTGTCCCAGGGCATGGACCTCGACGGGGACGAGACCCAGCGGGCCAGGGTGCTGCTGTTCGCGCCCCGGGTGGTCGCCCAGGAGCGGGCCGCCGAGGCGGACCAGCCCCCGCCGGACCTGGAGGCGGGCGAGATCGTCACCACCATGCCCAAGGTGTTCCGGGCCCGGGCCGTCACCACGCCGTCCGGAACGTTCGGCCACATCCGCATCTTCACGTTCAACGTCGACAGCCCCGGCACGTTCGTCGCCGAGTTCGTCCGGCTCGTCCGGCAACTGCCGCAGGGCGGCCTCATCGTGGACGTCCGGGACAACGGCGGAGGGCACATCCACGCCGCCGAGTTCACCCTGCAGACGCTGACACCGCGCCGGATCGCCCCCGAACCGGTGCAGTTCGCCAACACCCCGCTCAATCTGCGGATCTGCCGGCGCTTCCAGGGGGGTCCGGGACTGGATCTGGGCCCGTGGGTGCCGTCCATGGAACAGGCCGTCGAGACCGGCTCGGTGTACTCCGGAGCCTTCCCGATCAGCCCCGAGAACGGTGCCAACGCCATCGGGCAGCAGTACTTCGGGCCCGTCGTGCTCATCACCAACGCCCGGTGCTACTCGGCCACGGACCTCTTCGCGGCCGGCTTCCAGGACCACGGCATCGGCCCCGTGCTCGGCACCGACGACAACACGGGCGCCGGCGGCGCCAACGTCTGGACGCATGACCTGCTGTCCGGGTTCCTGGCGGACGACCCGGGCACGCCCTACGCGCCCCTGCCGAAGGGCGCCGGAATGCGGGTGTCGATACGCCGCACGCTGCGGGTCGGCCCGAACTCCGGCACGCCGGTGGAGGACCTGGGCGTCACCCCCGACGAGCTGCATCGTATGACCCGCCGCGACCTGCTGGAGGGCAACACCGACCTCCTGGACCACGCGGGCCGGCTCCTGCACGGTCTGGCTCCGCACGCCGTGACGATCACGGAGGCCGCCCCCGCCGACGGTGCGCTCCATCTGAAGCTCACCGCGGAGAACGTCGACCGCGTCGACGTCTACCTCGACCAGCGCCCCCGCGCCTCCGTCGACCTCACCGGCGGCCAGGCAGACCTGCTGGTCCAGGGCGCCGCCTCCGCACACACCGCCCACCTGGAGGGCTTCGAGGTCGGCCGTCTGGTCGCGAGCATGACCAGGGACCTGTCGTAGGCGACCGGGAAGAAGCCGGCTACGGCGAGGTGGGCAGGTGCGGGGAGCGGAGCACGAGCAGGGTGATCTCGCTGGGGGCGAAGACGCGGAACGGCGGGCCCCAGAAGCCGGTGCCGCGGCTGGTGTAGAGGAGGGTGCGGGTGCCGTGGTGGCTGAGGCCGGCGAGGGCGGGCTGGTCGGTGCGGACCAAGTAGTGGAAGGGCCAGATCTGGCCGCCGTGGGTGTGGCCGGAGAGTTGAAGGTCGATGCCCTCGGCTGCCGCCCGGTCGACGAACTTGGGCTGGTGTGCCAGGAGCAGGACGGGCAGGCCGGGGTCGGCACCGTTCAGGGCTCCGGCGAGGTGGGCGCGGTGGCCTGCCAGTCCGGAGGACTCGGCGGTGACGTCGTCCACGCCGGCGACCACGAGGGTGTCGCCTCCGCGTTCGAGCAGCAGATGGCGGTTGCGCAGCGGCTCCCAGCCCAGCTCGTCCATCAGGTCGACCCAGCCCTGGGCCTCGCTGTAGTACTCGTGGTTGCCGGTGACGTAGACACGGGCCCGGGTGGCCCGCACGGTACCGAGGGGGACGGCCTGGGCGCGGCGGCGTTCGGCCGTGCCGTCCGCGATGTCGCCGGTGTGGCAGACCAGGTCGGCTTCCAGAGTGTTCACCGTCTCGCACACCCGCGCCGACCAGCGAGTGCGATCGAGCGGGCCGTAGTGGGTGTCGGTGATGAGGACGACGCGAAGGCCGTCCAGCCCGGCACCCAGCCGCGGGAGGTGCACGTCGAGTCGGCGCACCCGTGGCACGCGGCGGGCCTCGGCATACCCCCAGGCCAGCAGTACGGCGGTGGTGCCGAGGACGGCCCACGTGACGACCCGGGCCCGGTCCTGGCCCTCGCCGACGCCGGCCACGAACAGGGCGAGCCGTAGCAGGACGCCGAGCAGAACGGACCAGGTGAACAGAACCCAGCTGGCGCCCAGCAGGGTGTCACCGGCGATCGCCGCCCGGTCCTGCTGGCGCCGGCCGTGGCCGCGCACCATCGCGAGCGGCATACCGACGAGGCCGAGGGCGAACAGGGCGGTGCCGGCCAGCGTGACGGGCAGCGGCCAGTGCTGGCCGGTGTACAGGAGCACCCAGCAGGGCACGGCCCACAGCAGGACAGGGGCGATCAGGGGCAGGTAGCGGATCAGGCGGAGCAGCCGGTTCTGCCGCGGAGCTTGCGCTTCGCCGTCGGCGGGTCGGGTGTTGCTGGTGTCGGTCACGCTTACCCTCCCTGACCGGGCTGCCGTCTCGCGCACTGTATCCGGTCGCCCTCGGGCCGACCGGACCGGCGTTCACGGAAGCCTGGCCTTGGCGCGTGACCCAGGCGGGCTCGGCCTTCCGCCGAGCCCGCCACGCCGTCAGCGCCGCAGGGTCAGCAGACCCGGACGGTAGGGCAGGAGGCCGTAGTCGCCGCCGGAGTTGGGGCTGCGCCCCTGGTAGAGCAACTGCAGATTGCAGGGATCGACGGTCATGGTCTGATCGGCGCTGGTGCGGATCAGTTCGCCATGGCTGATGTCGTTGGTCCAGGTGGCGCCGCTGTTGGCTTTGCCGGCGAAGGGATTGCTCTCGGTCGCGGCCTGGGGTGTCCATGAGCCGTTCAGACTGGTGGCCGTGAACGAGCGGAAGTAGCGGCCCTGCGAGCCGATCGCCTCGACGATCATGAGGTAGCGGTTCTGGCCCTGGAGTTTGTAGACCTGCGGGGCTTCGAACAGGTTGTTCGTCGTATCGCTCATGATCGTTGTGTAGTTCGAGCCGAAACTGCTTGGGAAGTTCCCGATCGGCATGCTGGCCCGGTAGATCTTGCCGTTGTCACCGGCGAAGAACAGGTACATGTTCGTGCCGTCACCGATGAGCGTCTGGTCGATGGGTCCTGTTCCGGAGCCGGAGATGCTTCCGGAGAAGAGCACCTGCGGGGATGACCAGCCATTCGGGTTGGTGGGGTCGCTCGACGTCCGGTAGGAGAAGGCGGTCCCGCCCCACTGGTAGGTGAGCACCCAGATGTTCTTCGGCGCGAAGTAGAAGAGCGTGGGCGCGACGGTGGAAGACGACATCGTGTTCTGGCTGGCCGAGGCCATCTCCGACCAATTGGTGAACAGGCCGAAGTTCATCGAACCCCAACGCGTCCCCGTGTCGTGCGTCGTCGCATAGACGAGTTGCTTGCCGTTGTAGGGGACGACGGTGAAGTCCTTGAGCGAGACCCACCCCGGCTTGGGCTGCGCCAGCGCGCCCGTCGATGTCCAGCGGTAGGTCGACGGAAGATCGCACGAGCCGGGGTTGTCGGCGCCGACCTTGACGAGCTGCCACTGCTGGTTGGCGCCGCCCCAGTCGTCGTACTGGACGATGTTCGCGTTGTCGGCGGTGGAGGCGCCTTGTGCTTCGAGGGCCTTGTTGCTGTGGCGCGAGATGAGCCTCACGTAGCCGTCCGAGCTGTCGGCCAGCCGCCACTGCTGGTTGGTGGCGTTCAGGTCGGTCCACTGGACGATCGCGCCGCCGTTCGCGGTGGACCAGTTGTGGACGTCCAGCACCTTGCCCGAGTGGCGTGACTTGATGCGGTAGTAGCCGCCCCCGGCATCGACGAACTGCCACTGCTGCTGGGCCTGGTCGTTCCTGGACCACTGGGTGATGCGGGCGCCGTCTTCGGTCGCCAGGTTGTAGACGTCCAGGGCCTTGCCGCTGTTGCGGTTGACCAGCACGTACGAGGCGTTGGGGTCTATGGTCGCCGCGCCGGCGGGCTGGGCACCGAGGAAGGTGGCCACGAGCAGCAGGGGCGCAAGGACGGCGAGTAAGCGTCTCAGACGCATCAGGGGGCACTCCTTTGGGGGCGGGGTGAGGGGAACCCAGAGGAACGATCTCGAAATGTTTCGAAGTTTTCCCGGAAGCTTTGACGCCACAAGCTAGGAATGGCAGGCCCTCTGGTCAAGGCCTGTCGCCGATCTGTCCACAAACAGCGCTTCGCCCGGTCCCGAATGTTTCGGGCAAGGAATCGAAAGTTCTTCTGCGAGGAGTATTGACGATGCATCGTCAATCCCTCAATCATCCGGTCTGAGAAACCGGCCGTAGTTCGAGATGTCGAACCACTGTGCTGCACGACAGGCGCCACTCCCCCTGCGCTCCAGTCCTTCCTTGATTTCTACCTTGGAGGCACAGTCATGGGCTCGTATGCCCTTCCCAGACCCGTTGTCCGCCGGAAGATCCGCGGCCTGCTGCTGGCGCTGGTCGTCGGCGTCCTCGGTGTGGTCACCGCACTGGTCACGCCGCCGGCCGCACACGCCGCCGAGAGCACGCTCGGCGCCGCGGCGGCGCAGAGCGGCCGCTACTTCGGCACCGCCATCGCCTCGGGCAGGCTGGGCGACTCGGCGTACACGTCGATCGCGGGCCGTGAGTTCAACATGGTGACGGCCGAGAACGAGATGAAGATCGACGCCACCGAACCGCAGCGGGGCCAGTTCAACTTCGCCGCCGGTGACCGCGTCTACAACTGGGCGGTGCAGAACGGCAAGAAGGTGCGCGGCCACACCCTGGCCTGGCACTCCCAGCAGCCCGGCTGGATGCAGAGCCTCAGCGGCAGCACGCTGCGCCAGGCGATGATCAACCACATCAACGGCGTGATGGGCCACTACAAGGGCAAGATCGCCCAGTGGGACGTCGTGAACGAGGCCTTCGCCGACGGCAGTTCGGGAGCCCGGCGCGACTCGAACCTGCAGCGCACCGGCAACGACTGGATCGAGGTCGCCTTCCGCACCGCGCGCGCCGCCGACCCGGCCGCCAAGCTCTGCTACAACGACTACAACGTCGAGAACTGGACCTGGGCCAAAACCCAGGCCATGTACGCCATGGTCCGGGACTTCAAGCAGCGCGGCGTGCCGATCGACTGCGTCGGGTTCCAGTCGCACTTCAACAGCGGCAGCCCCTACAACAGCAACTTCCGCACCACCCTGCAGAACTTCGCCGCCCTCGGCGTCGATGTGGCCATCACCGAACTCGACATCCAGGGCGCCTCGGCCACGACCTACGCCAACGTGACCAACGACTGCCTGTCCGTCCCGCGCTGCCTCGGCATCACCGTCTGGGGTGTGCGCGACACCGACTCCTGGCGAGCGCAGGACACGCCGCTGCTGTTCAACGGCGACGGCAGCAAGAAGCCCGCCTACACCGCCGTCCTCAACGCGCTCAACGGCGGCTCCACCACGCCCCCTCCGGGTGGCGGACCGATCAAGGGCGTCGGTTCGGGCCGCTGCCTGGACGTGCCCAGCAGCAGCACCACCGACGGCACCCAGCTCCAGCTGTGGGACTGCAACAACGGCACCAACCAGCAGTGGACGTACACCGCCGCCGGCGAGCTCAGGGTCTACGGCGACAAGTGCCTGGACGCCGGCGGCACCGGCAACGGGGCCAAGGTCCAGATCTACAGCTGCTGGGGCGGCGACAACCAGAAATGGCGCCTCAACTCCGACGGATCCATCGTCGGCGTCCAGTCCGGTCTCTGCCTCGACGCCGTCGGAAGCGGCACCGCCAACGGCACCCTGATCCAGCTCTACTCCTGCTCGAACGGCGGCAACCAGCGCTGGACCCGCACCTGATGGGGCCTGCCACAGACGAAAGGGTGAGTCGATGAAGACCTACGGTGCGGCTTCCTCCGCCCCTCCCCGCAGACATCGCTGGTGGTCCCGGGTCGCCGC
>NZ_MUKA01000616.1 GCF_002150735.1 Streptomyces africanus | reverse complement strand
CCGTCTGTGGGGTGACGGCGAGTGCGGCGGGGGCGAAGGCGAGCCCGGTGACCGCGAGGGCCCCGGCCGCCAGGGCCCCTGCCGGCAACGTTTGGAATCCCGCCTGATTACCGGCGGTTGCAGCGAAGTTGAGCCTCGTCGACCGGCTGGTGGGCAACAACCAGCNNCGAGGCCGTTCAGGCCGATGGGGGTCCGGGGGCGCAGCCCCCGGAGGCCTCAGCCGGCCGAGACCATCAGCCGAACGACCCCGTCGGGCCCCGCCACCAGCACCGGCGTCTGCGCGCTGCCGAGGTCCCGCACGGCCGCCAGGTCCTCGTCGGACGCGGTCTGAGCCTCGGTCACCACGGCCGCGGCCTCCAGCGACGTGGCGCCCGAGGCCACCGCCATCGCCACCGCCGTCCGCAGGGCACTGAGCTTCAGGGAGTCGAGGGCCACGGTCCCCGCGACATACGTACGTCCGGTCTCGTCCCGTACGGCCGCCCCTTCGGGCACGCCGTTGCGGGCCCGTGCGGAACGGGCCAGGGTGACGATCTTGCGGTCCTCGGGGTCGAGCGCGCTGCTGTCGGTCATGATCCGAGCATACGGAAGCGTCAGGGCCGGTCGAGGCGGAGGCGGTCCGCTCGCGGCAGGCCCGCGACGACGAGGTCGTAGGAGTCCTCGATCAGCTCCCGGACCAGCCGGTCCGGGAGTCCCCCGTCGCACGTGACCGTGTTCCAGTGCCGCTTGTTCATGTGCCAGCCGGGGACGATCAGGCCCTCGTGCTCGCGGCGCAGCCGGATCGCGTCGTCCGGGTCGCACTTGAGGTTGGCCTGGAGGGGACGCGCGTCGAGGTGCGACAGGGCGAAGAGCTTGCCCTTGACCTTGAAGACGGAGATCTCCGGGCTGAACGGGAAGTCCTCGACCGCCGCGTTGAACGACAGGCAGAACGCGCGCAGTTCCTGGGGAGTCATTCCGGCTTCTCCTCCTCGTCCGGTGGAGGGTCCGCCGGGTCCACCGGCTCGACCAGTACCGTCACGATCTTGTTCCGGCGGCCGGCCGCGGCCTCCGCGGTCAGGCGCAGTTCCCGGCCGTCCGGGAGGGCGACGACGGACGACGCGCCGGCGATGGGAACCCGGCCCAGCGCCTTCGCCAGCAGACCGCCGACCGTCTCGACGTCCTCGTCGTCGAACGCCTCCAGGCCGTACAGCTCGCCCAGGTCGCCGATGTCCAGGCGGGCGGTGACCCGGTAACTGTCCTTGCCGAGGTCCTCCACCGGCGGCAGTTCGCGGTCGTACTCGTCGGTGATCTCACCGACGATCTCCTCGAGGATGTCCTCGATGGTGACGATGCCGGCGGTGCCGCCGTACTCGTCGACGGCGACGGCGACGTGGTTGCGTTCCTTCTGCATCTCGCGCAGCAGGTCGCCCGCGTTCTTGGTGTCGGGCACGAAGAACGCCGGGCGCATCGCCGTGGACACCTGCTCGGACTCGGCCTCGCGGCTGATGTGCGTCTTGCGGACCAGGTCCTTCAGATAGACGATCCCGACGATGTCGTCCTCGCTCTCGCCGGTCACCGGGATCCGGGAGAAGCCGGAGCGCAGGGCGAGGGTGAGGGCCTGGCGGATGGTCTTGTAGCGCTCGATGACCACCAGGTCCGTGCGCGGGACCATGACCTCCCGGACGAGGGTGTCGCCCAGTTCGAAGACCGAGTGCACCATGCGGCGCTCCTCGTCCTCGATGAGGGACTCCTTCTCGGCGAGGTCGACCAGCGCGCGCAGCTCCGCCTCGGAGGCGAAGGGGCCCCGGCGGAAGCCCTTGCCGGGGGTGAGCGCGTTGCCGATGAGGATGAGCAGCGACGGGATGGGGCCCATGATCCGGGCCAGCGGCACCAGGACGTACGCCGAGACCGTCGCCGTGTTCAGCGGGTGCTGGCGGCCGATGGTGCGCGGGGAGACGCCGACGGCGACGTACGACACGAGGACCATGACCGCGATGGCGATCAGGAGGGCCTCGGTCGTGCCGTCGAACTCCTTGAGGCAGCCGTAGGTGATCAGCGCGGCGGCGGCCATCTCGCAGGCGACGCGGACCAGCAGCGCCACGTTGAGGTAGCGGGTGGGGTCGGCGGCGACCTGGGAGAGCTTGGCGCTGCCCCGGCGGCCGGAGCGCACGGCCTCCTCGGCGCGGAAGCTGGAGACGCGCGCGAGGCCCGCCTCCGCGCAGGCGGCGAGCCAGGCCACGACGACCAGGGCGACCGCGCCCAGGGCGAGTTGCGGACTCATCGGCGGCTTAGGAGACCGTCGGCGCCGGGGACGGGCCGGTCAGGCCCCGCTCCGCGCGCCAGCCGTCCACGATGGCCGCCTGGAGGCCGAACATCTCGGCCTTCTCGTCCGGTTCCTCGTGGTCGTAGCCCAGCAGGTGCAGCACGCCGTGGACGGTGAGCAGCTGCAGCTCCTCGTCCATGGAGTGCTGCGTGTCCGCTTCCTTGCCCTGCTTCTCCGCGACCTCCGGGCACAGCACGATGTCGCCGAGCAGCCCCTGCGGCGGCTCGTCGTCGTCCTTGGACGGCGGGCGCAGCTCGTCCATCGGGAAGGACATGACATCCGTGGGGCCCGGCAGGTCCATCCACTGGATGTGGAGCTGCTCCATGGCGGCGGCGTCCACGACGATCACCGAGAGCTCGGAGAGCGGGTGGATACGCATCCGCGCGAGCGCGTAGCGGGCGATGTCGAGGATCGCCTGCTCGTCGACCTCGGTACCGGACTCGTTGTTGACGTCGATCGACATGCTGGTGCTCGGTCTACTTCCCCTTGTGCCCGGACTTGCCGCGGCCCTTGTGCGTGCCGTTCTGGGTGCCGTGCGTGGTGTCGTACTGCTCGTACGCGTCGACGATACGGCCCACGAGCTTGTGCCGGACGACGTCGTGGGACGACAGCCGGGAGAAGTGGACGTCCTCTACGCCGTCCAGGATGTCCTGCACCTGTCGCAGACCGCTCTTCGTCCCGTCCGGGAGGTCGACCTGCGTCACGTCACCCGTGATCACGATCTTCGAGTCGAAGCCGAGGCGGGTGAGGAACATCTTCATCTGCTCGGGGCTCGTGTTCTGGGCCTCGTCCAGGATGATGAAGGCGTCGTTGAGCGTGCGGCCGCGCATGTAGGCCAGCGGAGCGACCTCGATCGTGCCCGCCGCCATCAGGCGGGGGATGGAGTCGGGGTCGAGCATGTCGTGCAGCGCGTCGTAGAGCGGGCGCAGGTACGGGTCGATCTTCTCGTAGAGCGTGCCCGGGAGGAATCCGAGCCGCTCGCCCGCCTCGACCGCCGGGCGGGTCAGGATGATGCGGTTGACCTGCTTGGACTGCAGGGCCTGCACCGCCTTGGCCATCGCCAGGTACGTCTTGCCGGTGCCGGCGGGGCCGATGCCGAAGACGATCGTGTGCTTGTCGATCGCGTCCACGTAGCGCTTCTGGTTGAGCGTCTTGGGGCGGATCGTGCGGCCTCGCGAGGACAGGATGTTCTGCGTGAGCACCTGGGCGGGTGATTCGGAACTTCCCTCGGTGAGCATCGAGACCGTATGCCGCACCGCTTCGGGAGTGATCACCCGGTTGCGGCCGGTCAGCGCGACCAGTTGCTCGACGACCCGCTCGGCCAGCGCGACATCGGCCGCCGGACCGGTGAACGTGACCACATTGCCGCGCACATGGATATCCGCGACGAGCAGATCTTCGAGTTCACGAAGGTTTTCGTCCGCGGAGCCGAGGAAGGGGAAAACCGATTCGGGTGCGAGTTCGATACTGGAACGGACGGTGCGTGCCGCGGGCCCCGAGGCACCGTTCTCGCCCGCGGAGGGATTCTGCTCGCCGCTATCGCCTTGTGATCGCACGTAGTCGCTATGGCCTGCTTTCCGGTCTCGGAGCTGCGGTGACGCGCCGCTGGTAAAGATGGGTGCGAATGCTGTCGCTGGCACGAGTCTAACTCCCGGCCCCGACACGTCCCAGTGGAATTCCGGCCGACCACGGCGTAGCGGACCGCTACGACCGGCTGTTCACCAGCGGGTGGTGAGCGCCCCCAGCGCCCCGAGCGCCACCGCGGCAGCCGTGGAGGTGCGCAGCACGGTGGGTCCGAGCCGGACCACCTCGGCTCCCGCCGCGCTCAGAGCGGTCAGCTCGGCGTCGTCGAGACCGCCCTCCGGGCCGACGATCAGCGTGATCGCCGCGGCGGTGCGCCACGGCAGCTCGGTGAAGGCACCCCCGCCCGATTCGTGCAGGGCCGCCACCACCGCGCCCTGTGCCGTCGCCGCACGCACGGCGTCCACCACCTCCGGCGTCCGGTGCAGGGCCGTGACCTCGGGGATGTAGGCGCGGCGGGACTGCCGGGCCGCGGCCTTCGCCGCCGACCGCCATTTGGCCACGCCCTTGTCCGCTTTGGCCTCCCAGTTCGAGACGCAGCGCGCGGCCTGCCACGGCACGATCACATCCGCACCGGCCTCGGTCATCAGCTCGACGGCCAGCTCGGAACGCTCCGACTTCGGCAACGCCTGGACCACGGTGACCGCCGGCGACGCCGGCTCGGCGCGGCGACGGTCCCGGACCAGCAGTTCGAGCCGGTTCTTCTGCGCGGCGACGACTTCCGAATCCGCGAGCACACCTCGGCCGTCGGAGAGCGTGACGGGTTCGCCGGCCCGGATCCGGCGCACCGTGGCCGCGTGCCGGCCCTCCGCGCCGTCGAGCACCGCGACGGCGCCCGGTTCCGGGATCTCGTCCAGGTAGAAGACCGTGGCGGCCATCGAGGTCAGCGACCGCTGAACGACGCGCGCAACCGGGCGAACAGGCCGCTGTTGTGCTCGGACTGCGCCGACATCACCTCGGCTTTGTCCTTGGCCCGCAAACCCTTGTACTTGCGCAGCAGATCGGTCTGCTTACTGTCCAGCTTGGTCGGCACGACGATATCCAGGTGCGCCATCAGGTCACCGCGGGAACTGGAACGCAGCCGCGGCATACCGTGCCCGCGCAGCACCGAGATCTCCCCGGGCTGGGTACCGGGACCGATGGTCAGTTCGGTGGGACCGTCCATGATGGTGTCGATCACCACCGTGGTGCCCAGTGCCGCGTCCACCATCGGAACCCGGACGGTGCAGTGCAGGTCGTCACCGTCGCGAACGAACACATCGTGCGGCTGTTCCACGATCTCCACATACAGGTCGCCGGCATGCCCGCCACCGGGGCCGACCTCACCCTGCGCGGCCAGGCGCACCCGCATCCCGTTGGCCACCCCGGCCGGAATCGGGGCCGCGATCTCCCGCCGCGCCCGCACCCGGCCGTCGCCGCCGCATTTGTGGCAGGGATCCGGGATCGTCTCGCCGGCACCACGGCAGGTCGGGCACGGACGCGAGGTCAGTACCTGACCGAGGAACGATCGCTGCACCGACTGCACTTCACCGGCGCCGCCGCAGGTCTCACAGCGCACCGGGCTGGAGTTGCCGTTGGTCCCGGCGCCCTGGCACAGGTCGCACAGGATCGCGGTGTCGACGGTCAGATGCTTGGTGACTCCCACCGCGCATTCGGCCAGGCTCAGCCGGGTCCGCACCAGCGAATCCGCGCCCGGCTGCACCCGTCCACGCGGTTTGCGGGCGCCGGTACCGCCGCCGCCGCTCATCCCGCCGAAGAACGCCTCGAACACATCGCCCAGACCGCCGAAACCGGCACCGCTGAAACCGCCGGCGCCGCCACCGGCGTCCAGCGGGTCACCGCCCATATCGACGATGCGGCGCTTCTCCGGATCCGACAGCACCTCGTACGCCGCGGAGACCTCCTTGAACCGGGTCTGCGCCGCTTCGTCCGGGTTCACATCGGGATGCAGTTCGCGAGCCAGCTTGCGATACGCGCGTTTGAGCTCTTGGTCGGAGGCGTCCCTGCCTACACCGAGCAATCCGTAGTAGTCCCGTGCCACTTGAGTTCTCTTAGTCCTTGGTCGCTGTCCACGGCTCCGGCTTCCCACGACCGGCCGCGTGGCTCCTGATGGATTGAGCCGCCCGCCCGTGAGCTTAGTCGGGTCGACTCAACTTTATCTCGGCGGAGAACACGAGCCTAACAGCGAACCACGCAAGCCCCCTTCCGCGGCGGGCAAGCCCGCACTACCGGCAGTCGAAATCCACCGGCCGCGCCCCGGTTGCGCAGGCACCCGGTGCCGAGCCTTACGAGGCCCTCAAAGGGTCGAGGCGCCGAAGGCGCCGCAAATAAGCACAGGCCTACCGTTCGGCGAGGACCTCGCCGATATAGCGGGCGACCGCCGCCACCGAGGCGATGGTGCCCGGGTAGTCCATCCGGGTCGGGCCCAGGACTCCCATACCGCCGAGGACCGCGCCCGCGGCGCCGTAGCCGGTGGTGACGACGGAGGTGCCGCGCATCTCCTCGACCTGGGTCTCCTCGCCGATCCGCACCGTCACCATGCCGGGCTGCTGGGCGGCGGCCAGCAGTTTCAGGACCACGACCTGCTCCTCCAGCGCCTCGAGCACGGTACGCAGGGAGCCGTGGATGCCGAAGTCGCCGGCATTGCGGGTGAGATTGGCGGTGCCGCCCAGGACCAGGCGTTCCTCGGGATGTTCGACCAGCGTCTCGACCATGACCGTCGAAACCTTGATCAGCACGTCACGGAGTTTGGGCGGCGCCTGCTCGGGCAGTTCGGCGACGGCGGCGGAGGCCGCGGCGAGACGTTTGCCGTCCATGGCCGCACCCAGCATGCCGCGCAGCGCGGCGAGATCCTCGTCGTCGACCACGGTGCCGAGTTCGACGATGCGCTGGTCGACGCGGCCGGTGTCGGTGATCACCACCAGCAGCAATCGCGCGGGATTGAGGGCCACCACTTCCAGATGGCGCACGGTGGACGCGGAAACGGTGGGGTACTGGACGACCGCGACCTGGCGGGTCAGCTGAGCGAGTAGGCGTACGCCGCGACGCAGGACATCGTCGAGATCGACCCCCGATTCGAGGAACTGCATGATCGCCTTGCGTTCGGCGACCGACAGCGGTTTGACCTCGGCGATCCGGTCCACGAACTGACGGTAGCCCTTGTCGGTGGGGATGCG
>NZ_MUKA01000615.1 GCF_002150735.1 Streptomyces africanus | reverse complement strand
CTCGCGGGCGCCCTGCGGATCGTGGCCGTCGACGCCAACCCGGCGAAGGAGGAGGTGGCACGCCGCTTCGGCGCGACGGACTTCCTCACCTCGACAGCAGGCGTGCGGGACATCCTGCCCATGGGCGTGGACCACGCCTTCGAGTGCGTCGGCCGGGTGGAGCTGATCCGGCAGGCGATCGACGCGCTGGACCGGCACGGCCAGGCGGTCCTCCTCGGGGTGCCGCCGGCCACGGCCGAGGCGTCCTTCCGCGTGGCGTCGATGTACCTCGACAAGTCCGTCCTCGGCTGCCGCTACGGTTCCTCCCGCCCCCAGCGGGACATCGCCCTGTACGCCGAGCTGTACCGCCAGGGCAGGCTGCTGCTCGACGAACTCGTCACCCGGACCTACCCGGTCGAGGACTTCGAGAAGGCGGCGGCGGACGCGGAGGCCGGGCGGGTGGCGCGCGCGGTCCTCACGTTCTGACGGCCCTCTTGTCCCTGGCGGTCCGGAAGGTGCGCCGGTAGGCGGTGGGCGTGACGCCGAGCGCCGCCTGGAGGTGCTGGCGCATCGACTGGGCCGAGCCGAAGCCCGCGTCGCGGGCCACCTGGTCGACGGAGCGGTCGGTGGTCTCCAGCAGGTGCCGGGCCCGTTCCACGCGCTGCTGGGTGAGCCACTGGCCGGGGCTGACGCCGGTCTCCTCGCGGAAGCGGCGGGTGAAGGTGCGGACCGACATGGACTCCTGGGCGGCCATGTCGCGCAACTGGATCGGCTCGTGGAGCCGGCCCAGGGCCCAGGCGCGGGCGGTGGTGGTGGAGGCCTGCTGCGGATCGGGCACCGGCCGCTCGATGTACTGCGCCTGACCGCCGTCGCGGTGCGGCGGTACGACCGTGCGGCGGGCCACGTCGTTGGCGACGGCGGCGCCGTGGTCCCGGCGCACGATGTGCAGGCACAGGTCGATGCCGGCGGCGACGCCCGCGGAGGTCAGCACGTCGCCGTCGTCGATGAACAGCACGTCCGGGTCGACCCGGATCCTGGGGAAGAGCCGCTGGAGGCGCGCCGCGTCGGCCCAGTGGGTGGTGGCGGGGCGGCCGTCGAGGAGGCCCGCGGCGGCGAGGACGTAGACGCCGGTGCAGATGGAGGCCAGCCGGGTGCCGGGCCGGAGGCGGGCGAGGGCCGCGGCCAGTTCGTCGGTCAGCACGCCCTCGCGGTGGACCGGGCCGAGTCGGTACGACGACGGGATGATCACCGTGTCGGCTTCGGCGAGGGCCTCCGGTCCGTGCGCCACGTGGATGGCGAAGTCGGCGTCCGTGCCGACGGGGCCCGCCTCCCGGACCGAGCAGGTCACCACCTCGTACAGATGCCGCCCCAGGGCGTCCTTGGGGCGGCCGAAGATGCGGTGCGGGATGCCCAGTTCGAAGGGGAGCAGCCCGTCGAGGGCGAGGACGACGACGCGGTGAGGACGGAAGCCGGTGGCCGGGACGCGGCGGGCATGGCTGGCCGATGTCATGGCCCGATCCTAGCGAATGCTGTCCTCCGGGCCACTCGATGGAGCCTGCCGCAGGCCGGAAGCTCTATGTCGTGACCCAGACAAGCGAAGCCGCAGCAGTCGCACAGCAGCCGCCGAAGCCGGGCCGCGGCAGCCGCACACGCGTGCACCGGGCCTGGTTCGTCGCCGCCGTCACCTTCGTGACCATCATCGGCGCGGCCGCCTTCCGTTCCGTGCCGGGCCTGCTCATCGACCCGCTGCACGACGAGTTCGACTGGTCGCGCGGCACGATCGGCGCCGCCGTCTCGGTCAATCTCGCGCTGTACGGTCTGACGGCCCCGTTCGCGGCGGCCCTGATGGACCGCTTCGGCATCCGCCGGGTCGTCGCGGTCGCCCTGACGGTCATCGCGCTCGGCTCGGGCCTCACGGTGTGGATGACGGCGGCCTGGCAACTGATGCTGTGCTGGGGCCTGTTGGTCGGCCTCGGCTCCGGCTCCATGGCGCTGGCGTTCGCGGCGACCGTCACCAACCGCTGGTTCACCGAGCGGCGCGGCCTGGTCAGCGGCATCCTCACCGCCGCGTCCGCCTCCGGCCAGCTGATCTTCCTGCCCCTGCTGTCCTGGATCGTCGAGCGGCACGACTGGCGCCCGGCGGCCGTGACGGTCGCGCTCGCCGCCCTGGCGGTCGTCCCGTTCGTCTGGCTCCTGCTGCGCGACCACCCCGCGGACGTGGGCCAGAAGCCGTACGGGGCCACCGAGTTCGTACCGAAGCCCCCACCGGTCCCCGGCGCCGCCCGCCGGACCGTGAACGTCCTGTTCTCGGCCGCGCGCACCGGCCCGTTCTGGCTGCTCGCCGGCACCTTCGCGATCTGCGGCGCCTCGACCAACGGCCTGATCCAGACCCACTTCGTGCCCGCCGCCCACGACCACGGCATGCCCCTGACGACCGCCGCCTCGCTGCTCGCGGTCATCGGCGTCTTCGACGTCGTCGGCACGATCGCCTCCGGCTGGTTCACCGACCGCTTCGAAGCCAGGCGCCTGCTCGCCGTCTACTACGCCCTGCGGGGCGTCTCCCTCCTCTTCCTCCCCCTGCTGCTGGTGACACCGAGCGTCCAGCCGCCGATGATCTTCTTCATCGTCTTCTACGGCCTCGACTGGGTCGCCACCGTCCCGCCCACCCTCGCCCTGTGCCGCGAGCAGTACGGAGAGGACAGCGCGATCGTCTTCGGCTGGGTCCTCGCCTCCCACCAGGTCGGCGCGGCCCTCGT
>NZ_MUKA01000099.1 GCF_002150735.1 Streptomyces africanus | reverse complement strand
GCCGAACGCCCGGCGCCGGGCCGGCCCCCTCGTCACCCGCCTGCTGATCGCGCTGATGCTCGGAGTGGTGATCGCCGAGCCGCTGGTGCTGCGCATCTTCCAGACCGCCATCGAGGAACGCGTCGCGGACCAGCGTACGGACGCCATCGACCGGTTGCGCACGAACCTGGTCCGCTGCAACCCTGTCCCGTCCACGACGCAGCCCGTCACGCCGAAGGGCTGTGACAGGGCGTACGTCCTCTCCTTCGGCGCGACGCCCGGCGAACGGGGCGAGGAGCTGGACGCCTTGCGCTCGGACGCCGCCACCCTGCAGAAGCGGGTGGACCGGGACACCACCAGGCTGGAGGCGATCGACTCCGAGGTGCGGGACGAGTGCCGCCGGCTGATCCGCATCGCCGCCACCGGCCTCTATCAGCGGACGTCCGAGTGCCTGCGCCTGCGCAGCAAGGCACACGACTACCGGACCACCCACCGCACCAGTGAGAACGAGAAGCGACTCGCCGGCATGCACAGCCGCATCTCGACGATCGAGGCCGAACTGACCTCGTCGCGCGGCGCGTTCCTCAAGGAACGGGCCGACGGCATCGAGCGGCGGCTGGACGAGGAGCGGGGCAAGCAGAAGGAGATCGGGGTCCTGGAACGGATCCGGGCGCTCGATGAACTCGCGAGCGGCAACGCGGTGCTGTTCGTGGGCATCTGGCTGGTCCGCCTGCTGTTCGTACTCCTCGACATGCTCCCCGTGCTGGTGAAGTACCTGAGCGGCGATACCGCGTACGACCGGATGCTCACCAGCGAGAGCAACAGCGCGGTCAAGATCCACGGCGAGGAGGTCCGCCTCACCGAGCGCCGGGCCATGGCGAACCTCGAGATCGCCCAGGACGCCATCGAACAGGAGGTCCGGCGCCACCGCGCCGAGTCGGAGGCGGCAGCCCGGGAACACACGGCGGCGATGAACATCCGGGTCCGGCAGGCGGTGAACGCGCTGGAGGACGAGATCCGCCGCTCGTCGACGGTCTGACACACCCGCCCGCACCAAGGACACAGCACCACGGCCGCCCCGCACACCGGGGCGGCCGCCTGACACCGACGGAAAGGAGGGGAAGGCATGACCACACCCGGAGGTGCCCCCGCCGCAGGCCCGGACACCGACACCGCCACCGACCACACTGCGGAACTCACCAGGGTGCTGCTGTCCGAGGTCCGTGAGGAGCTCGTGAAGGCCGACCACAAGGCCGGTCTCATGCTGGCGTCCCTGGGCGCGGTCCTGACCGCCCTGCTCGGCGCGATCGGCAGCGGCGTCATCGCCCCGCGCCAGTACCCGGTCGTCCCGCAGCTGCTCCTCTGGGTGGGCTGCGCCGCCTGCGCACCGGCACTCGTCCTGCTCGGTCTGGCAGTGACCCCACGGCTGGGAGACCCCCACCGCTCCCGCACCCACTACTTCGGCGACGCGAGACTGGCGATGTCGGCCGCACACCTGGAGCGGACGGTCCGCCGCACCGACCCCGTGGCCCGGGACCTGTGCCAACTGGCGGCCCTGTCCCGGACCGCCTGGACCAAATACCGCTGCATACGCCACGCCCTGGCCTGGAGCACGGTCTTCTTCGCGCTCACCCTGCTGGGCATAGTGACAGGGGCGTCGACTTGACGGCGAGACCTGCCAAGGTGGGGTAACACATGACTGATCAGTCGGTATTCGTCCTGGGGAACGCTCTGCAGGCCCTGGAGCCGGCCGCGTTCGAGACCGAGGCGGAGTTCCAGGAGCTTCTCGCGCGCCATCCACGGGTACTGGACTTCGGCTCGCTTGCCGACGGTCGGCCGTTGCGGCTGGTGCTGGTGGCGCGGGAGATGGGGGTGTCGACGAGCGCGGAGAGCGGTCCGGCGTACTGGCTGGACCATCTCTTCGTCGATGCCGACGGGGTGCCGACGCTGGTGGAGGTCAAGCGCGCGAGCGATACGCGCATCCGCCGCGAGGTGGTGGGCCAGATGCTGGACTACGCGGCGAACGGCGCTCGTTACTGGCCTGGAGCGTTGCTTCAGCGCTCGTTCGAAGAGACCTGTGTCTCGGACGGCAGGCCGCTGGACGAGGCGTACGGGGAACTACATCTCGGCGACCGCTCCCCGGAGGAGTTCTGGTCGACGGTCGAGGAGCGGCTGGCCGCGGGGCAGATGCGGCTGCTGTTCGTCGCGGACCGGATCCCGCTGGAGCTGAGGGCGATCGTGGAGTTCTTGAACCGGCAGATGCGCCAGACCGACGTGTACGCGGTCGAGTTGACCCAGTACCGGGGCGACGGTGACCTCCGCGTCCTCGTCCCACGCATCCACGGGGAGGTCGCCACGGCAGCGAAGTCCCCGTCCGGACGCCGCACCGCGCAGCGGACCACGCGTGCGGACATGGATGCGGTGATCCGGGCCCGGCTCGCCCCGGAACCGAGTCGGCTGGCAACCGCACTGCTCGATCACGCGGCGGCCCGGGGACGGCTGGAGGGCGGAACGGCCAAGTACCCGAGCATGTCCGTCTACTATCCGGTCGCCGGCCGGCACGTCCCGATCTGGACGCTGTCCCTGTACGACAACCCCGTGAAGGAGGAACTCGCCTTCAGCTTCGGCTCCCTCACCCATCACCTCGGCCTCGACCGCGCGGCGGCCTTCGCGGACTCTCTGCCGGCCGTTCCCGAGCTGCGGAAGAAGCTGGAGATCCAGCGGCAGAAGGGGTACAAGGGCTGGCCGTCGGTCTCGCTGTCCGCCTTGGCATCGGAACCCGGCGCCCTCGAGGGAATCCTGGCAGCGATCGAAGAACTCGTGGACGGCCAGGAAGCCGCTGTCTAACGATCACCGGAAACGAGTCAGGGGCCCGACCCGCTGAGCGGATCAGGCCCCTGACCTGGTACTTCACTGTCGGGGTGGCGGGATTTGAACCCACGACCTCTTCGTCCCGAACGAAGCGCGCTGCCAAGCTGCGCTACACCCCGATGTCGCTGCTGTCGCGGCGACGACGTTTACTTTAGCCCACTGGTGGCTAGAGACGAAATCCGGTTTTCCAGGGGTGGCGGAGGGGGTTCGGGCGGGCGTGGTCGAGGGCCACGAGGAGGACCGCGAGGGCGTAGAAGGACAGGCCGAGGAGGAGGGCGTTGCCGAGGACCTTCTTGTAGCCGTCCTGGTCGACGTCCAGGAAGGGGTAGAGGTAGCGGTCGGGGGTGCCCGGCAGGAGCAGCTCGCCTCGGATGAGGGAGAAGGCCAGGTAGGCCAGGGGGTAGAGCAGCCACGTGCTGGCCTGGCGCAGGTGCAGTCGGCCGGGGGCCGTGAGCAGGAGCCAGTCCAGTACGGCCGCGATCGGGGTCAGCGTGTGGAGGGTGTGGTGGGCGACGGCCTGCCAGCCCGTCGGAGCGGCCGCGGCCTCGCCCGTGAGGGAGAAGGGGCTCGCCTCGTTCGCCAGGAGCAGGTGGTACACCAGGGACGCGATGACGACGTAGAGCAGGGTCGCACCCAGGACGGCTCCTGGCAGCGGGCGGCGGGCCGTCCACGCCCGGCGGGCCGAGAGGGCCATCACCAGCGCGAGGAGGATGTTGCTCTGGATCGCGAAGTAGCCGAGGGCCCGGGACGGGTCGCCCAGGAGTATGTCGAGCGTCACGCCCGTGGTCGCCGCGAGGGCGACCAGCAGGCGGAAGGCCGCGGCCGCGGGGCGGCGGACCGGGGTGACGACGGCCGTGGCGGGGACGGGGGAGGGCTTCAACGCGGGCTTGCCCGGAATCGCGGGGAGATCCGGTATGTCCCGGGGTATCGGGGCGGTCATGCCCCCACGCTGACAGAAACGGACATAGCGGGCGATGTGGGCGGGCTGTGTGGGTTAACGGGTCTCCCGTCGACCCGTGATCGTCCCCTGATCGACTGATCGACTGATCGACTGATCGACTGATCGACTGATCGACCCGTGATCGTCCCCTGACCGGCCCCGGGCGGAGGCTCCCCTACTCCCGCCCCACCAACGTCAGCAACGTCGCCTCCGGCGGGCACGCGAACCGTACCGGTGTGTAGCGGTTCGTGCCGCAGCCCGCCGAGACGTGCAGGTACGACGTACGTCCCTCCGCCGTATGCGTGGACAGGCCCTTCACGCGGTCCGTGTCCAGGTCGCAGTTGGTGACCAGGGCGCCGTAGAAGGGGATGCACAGCTGGCCGCCGTGGGTGTGGCCGGCCAGGACCAGGGGGTAGCCGTCGGCCGTGAAGGCGTCCAGCGTGCGCAGGTACGGCGCGTGGACCACGCCCATGGAGAAGTCGGCGGAATCCGACGGGCCGCCGGCCACCTGCTCGTAGCGGTCCCGCTTGATGTGCGGGTCGTCCAGGCCCGTCAGCTCCAGCGAGACGCCCTCGATCTTGAGCGTGCCGCGCGTGTTCGTGAGGTTCAGCCAGCCGGCCGCGTCGAAGGCGTCCCGCATGTCCTCCCACGGGATGTGCACCACGCTGACGGCCGGCGGGTTGCCGTTCAGGCCGTGGCGGCCCTGCACCTTCTCCCTCAGGTAGCGGGCGGGGTTGCGGAACCTCGGGCCGTAGTAGTCGTTGGAGCCGAAGACGTACGCCCCGGGGAACTCCATCAGGGGGCCGAGCGAGTCCAGGACCTCCGGGATGCCCTCCGGGTCGGAGAGGTTGTCACCCGTGTTGATCACGAAGTCGGGGCGCAGGCCGGCCAGGGACCGCAGCCAGCGCTGCTTCTTGCGCTGGCCGCTGACCATGTGGATGTCGGAGACCTGCAACACGCGCAGGGGGCGCATTCCCGAGGGCAGGACCGGGACCGTGACCCGGCGGAGGCGGAAGGAGCGGGCCTCGAAGCCCGCCGAGTACAACAGACCGGCGGCACCAGCCGCCGCGATTCCCAGAGGGACTCCGTATCGCGCGCGCATAGGACCATCGTGTCAGACCGCGCCGGTCGTCTCCGCCCGGCGGTGCCCGAAATCCCCTGACGGCCCCGGCCCTTCTACCGGCCCTTGACCCGTCTCGTGCACCGCCGTCCCGCAAATCAAGGGGCGCCCGCCCGCCTGCACCTGCGACAATCAACCTCATGACCACGCTCAAGTCGAAGCTGCAGGACGACCTCAACGCCGCGATCAAGGAGCGCGATGAGCTCCGCTCCTCGACGCTCCGGCTGACCCTCGCCGCGATCACCAAGGAGGAGGTCGCGGGCAAGGAGAAGCGCGAGCTCTCCGACGACGAGGTGCAGAAGGTGATCACCCGGGAGGCGAAGAAGCGCCGTGAGGCGGCCGAGGCCTTCGCGCAGGGTGGTCGCGCCGAGAGTGCGGAGCGGGAGAAGGCGGAGGGCGAGGTGCTCGCCGCGTACCTGCCGAAGCAGCTCAGCGACGACGAGCTGAACCGGATTGTCGCCCAGGCCGTCGAGGAGGCGAAGGCGGCCGGGGCGGAGGGGCCGCGGGCCATGGGTGCGGTCATGAAGATCGTGAACCCGAAGGTCGCGGGCCAGGCCGAGGGCGGCCGCGTCGCCGCGGCCGTGAAGAAGATCCTCGCGGGATAAGACACCCGGCCCTTTCCCGTCGTACGAAGATCTTCGTACGACGGGAAAGGGCCGTCACGCGCTCAGGACACCGTGTCAGCGGCCTCGGCCGCGTCAGCCGCGTCCACCGTTCCCGTTGCCCCCGTTGCCCTGACCCCGGAAGAACCCCTCCGGGATGCTGAACGACGGTGTCGGGAAGGTCCCGCCGTCCCCGCCGCCGCTGTTGTTGCCGCCGACCAGGCCGCCGATGAAGCCGTCGTCGCCGTTGTCGCCCTGGTCCCCGTTGTCGCGGCCCTCGTCGTCGCGGTCGCCGCGGTTCCGGTCGACGCCGGGGGGGATGTGGACGGTGTTGAAGTTCTCGACGGGCTTGCCCTCCAGCGCGCCGGTCATCATGTCGCCCCAGATCGGTCCGGGGACCTCGCCACCGAACACCTTGTCGTACGGGACGCCGCCGATGGTGATGCCGACCATCTTCCGCTTGTGCGCGGGGTCGCCGACCCACACGGCACCGGCCATGTTCGGCGTGTAGCCCACGAACCAGGCCGCGTAGCGCTCGTCCGTCGTACCGGTCTTGCCGGCGCTGGGGCGGCTGCCGAGGCCGGCCTTCTTGCCCGTACCGTCCTCGACGACGCCCCGCAGCAGCGTGTTGATGGTGTCGGCGGTCTTCTCCGACATCGCGCGCGAGCAGGTCGACTTCGGGACCGGGAGCGACTTCGTGCTGTCGCCGACGCGCTGGCTGATCGACTCGATGGCGACCGGCGTGCAGTACATGCCGCGCGAGGCGAACGTGGCGTACGCGTTCGCCATGGTCAGCGGGGACATCTCCTGGGTGCCGAGGGCGATGGAGGGCACCTGGGGCATCTTGTCGCCGTCGGCCCGCTCGACGCCCATCTTCTTCGCCATCGTCGTCACCGGGCAGATGCCGATGTCGCCGATCATCTGCACGTAGTAGGTGTTGACCGACTTGGCGGTCGCCTCCCTCATGTCGTACGGGCCGACCTCGGACTCGTTCTCGTTCTCGACCTTGGCAGGGTTGGTCCGGCTGTTCTTCCAGGTCCTGCCGTCGCAGGCCGATACCGGGCTCGGATACGCCATCTGGTACGGCGAGGGGTACGCCTTGTTCGCCGGCATGCCGTCCTCGAGGGCCGCGGCGGCCACGATCGGCTTGAACGTCGAACCGGGCTGGTAGCCCATGCCGCCGCCCATCGACTGGTCGACGGAGAGGTTGATCTGCGTCTGGTTCTTGCGGAAGCCGTACGGGCGCGACTGGCCCATGGCGAGGATCTTGCCGGTGCCGGGCTGGACGAGGGTGGTGGCGGTGGCCACCTCGTCGCTCTTGTAGACGTGGTCCTTGATGGACCGCTGTGCCGCGTCCTGGGCCTGCGGGTCCATGGTGGTGCGGATGGTGAGGCCGCCCTGGTTCCAGACCTTCGCCCGCTTCTCCCTGGTCTTGCCGAAGACCGGGTCGTTCAGGAAGACCTCGCGCACGTAGTCGCAGAAGAAGCCCGCGCCCTTGGTCGCCGTGATGCAGCCGTTCCTGGGCTTGCTGACCTTCAGGCCCAGCGGCGCCTTCATCGCCTCGGCGGCCTGCGCCCGGGAGACGTCGCCGACCTCGGCCATGCGCCGGAGCACGGTGTTGCGGCGCTTGGTGGCCTCCGCCTCGTCGTTCACCGGGTCGTACCGGCTGGGCGACTGGACGATGCCGGCGAGGAGGGCCGCCTCCTGGAGGTTCAGGTCCTTGGCGGACTTGGAGAAGTAGCGCCGGGCCGCGGCCTCGACGCCGTAGGCCTGCTGCCCGAAGAACGTGATGTTCAGGTAGTTCTGGAGGATCCTCTTCTTCCCGAGCTCCTCCTCGACCTGGATCGCGTACTTCAGTTCGCGGATCTTGCGGCCGATGGTCTGCTGGGTGGCCTGCGCGACCTTCGTCGGGTCGTCGCCGGCCTCCTCGACGAAGACGTTCTTCACGTACTGCTGCGTCAGGGTCGAGGCGCCCTGGGCGACCTCGCCGCTGCGCGCGTTCTTGTTGAGGGCGCGCAGGACGCCCTTCAGGTCCACCGCGCCGTGCTGGTAGAAGCGCGAGTCCTCGATCGCGACGATCGCCTTCTGCATGTACGGCGAGACGTCCTTGAGGGGGACCACCGTGCGGTCGCGCGAGTAGACCGTGGCGATCTGGCCGCCGTCGGCGTCGAGGATCGTGGTGCGCTGGCTCAGGGGCGGGGTCTTCATGGTGGCCGGGAGCTCGTCGAAGCTCTCGACCGATCCCTTCGCCGCCAGCCCCAGCGCACCCACCGCGGGCAGCGCGATACCGGCCAGCACGGCTCCCGCGAGAACACTGACACCGAGGAACTTGGCGGCCTGCTGCGTGGGAGACAGACCACCGCCCGAGCGCTTCTTTGGCATGAGGGCAGCCTACGTTCTCATTCGCCGGACAGGCGTATAGGCCTTGGCCTAAGCTGCTCTCAACTGTCACAGCAGTGAGGCCACGTATCAATACGTCCGGCGACCCCGAATCGTTCCGGGTGTTTCCCAACTTTTTTGGTGGGGTCGTGTCCGAATCCGCCTTGTGTGTCATGCGGCGTCCGTTGTGACGCATGCGAACTGTCCTGGTTTGCCAGGAAGGTTACGTATGTCGCCAGCTCACTCCCCCGGGTGATCTGCCGCTTACCCATAGTCCGTTCGGACCATTCAAGATTGGGCCCGCTGGGGGTGTTGCGCTGTGCCCACCTTCCGTAACGTCCTCAACTGGCGGCGGTGAATATGCCGCTGCCGCCGTGGGGGAGCCTCGATTCGGGAGAGGACGGCGCCGGTATGGGCTGGGTAGTCGACTGGAGTGCGCAGGCGGCCTGCCGCACTACCGATCCGGATGAACTGTTCGTTCAAGGAGCAGCGCAGAACAGGGCCAAGGCGGTGTGCACCGGATGCCCGGTGCGCACGGAGTGCCTGGCCGACGCGCTGGACAACCGCGTCGAGTTCGGCGTGTGGGGAGGCATGACGGAGCGGGAGCGCCGCGCACTGCTGCGCAGGCGTCCCACCGTGACCTCCTGGCGCCGGCTGCTGGAGACGGCGCGCACGGAGTACGAGCGCGGCACGGGCATCGTGCCCCTCGACGACGACGAGGTCTACGAGAACTACGCGGCGGTGAGCTGAGGGGTTCCCTCCAGGAGCTTCGACGGTCAGAGGGCCCTTGACGGGCCCTTCGCCAACGCCGGGTTGCCCTCAGGCACTCGCCTCGGGCCGGCTGTCCGGGTGGGGCAGCTCGGAGTCGTCGGCGGGGTCGGGAAGCTCGCGCTCGTTCGCCGCGAGCCGGTCGCCGATGTCGCGCAGCCCCGCGAGGTCGTGCACATCGCCGGGCAGCGCGCCCACTTCCGTCACGGCCACCTCGGAGTGGAGCGCGGTGAAGCGGTCACGCGTGCGCTGCTCACGGGAGAGCAGTTGCATACGTTCGGCGTGCAGCCTCAGCAGGCCTGCCGTGAGCTGGTCGACGGACCGCTCGGTGTTCCCGGCGTTCTCGGTGGGGGAGCCACCGTCGGAAGCCTCGGCAGCAGCCGGAGCTGGTGTTTCGGATGTGGGAGAGCCTGAACTGTCATACGTGTCGGGGGAGTTACGAAGTACTGCTTTCCCGCCCTCCTGATCCACAATGCGGGGCTCTTCAAGATTTTCCGCGGCCGCGAGCGCCCGCTCGGCCGACAGGCCGCCGGCGCCGCTGCCGTGGACCCGGTTGAGCACCAGCCCGGCGAGCGGCATGTCCTCCGCGGCCAGCCGCTCCACGAAGTACGCGGCCTCGCGCAGCGCGTCCCGCTCGGGGGCCGCGACCACGAGGAACGCCGTGCCGGGCGCCTGGAGCAGCTTGTACGTGGCGTCCGCACGCGTGCGGAACCCGCCGAAGGTCGTGTCCATCGCGGACACGAACGTCTGCACGTCCTTGAGGAGCTGGCCGCCGAGCAGCTTGCCGAGGGTGCCGGTCATCATCGACATGCCGACGTTCAGGAACTTCATGCCGGCGCGGCCGCCCAGCTTCGCCGGTGCCGTCAGCAGCCGGATCAGCCGCCCGTCCAGGAACGACCCGAGCCGCTTGGGCGCGTCCAGGAAGTCCAGCGCCGAGCGGGAGGGCGGGGTGTCGACGACGATCAGGTCCCACTCGTCCCTGGCCCGCAGCTGCCCGAGCTTCTCCATCGCCATGTACTCCTGCGTGCCCGCGAAGCCCGCCGAGAGCGACTGGTAGAAGGGGTTGCCCAGGATCGCGGCGGCCCGCTCGGGGTCCGCGTGCGCCTCGACGATCTCGTCGAAGGTGCGCTTCATGTCGAGCATCATCGCGTGCAGCTCGCCGCCCGCGGAGTCGTCGATGCCCTTCACCCGGCGCGGGGTGTTGTCGAGGGAGTCGATGCCCATGGACTGGGCGAGCCGGCGGGCCGGGTCGATGGTGAGGACGACGACCTTGCGGCCCCGCTCGGCCGCACGCAGCCCCAGGGCCGCCGCGGTCGTGGTCTTTCCGACCCCGCCCGAGCCGCAGCAGACCACGATCCGGGTCTTCGGGTCCGCCAGCAGCGGATCGACGTCGAGGACGCGCGCCGGGGACAGATGGCGGGCCGGGTCGTGGGTGTGGGCCGGGTCCGGACGACTCATGACATCCCCTGCTTCCGACTCATGACGGGCCTTGCCTGTGTGCTGTTCCCGGGGCCGCGTCCTGCCCGGCTCATGACACGCCCTGCTCGCGCAGCTCGCGGGCCAGTTCGTACAGCCCCGCCAGGTCCATGCCCTCGGCGAACAGCGGCAGTTCGTGCAGCGGCAGGCCCAGCTCGGTGAGCACCGCGCGCTGCTCTTGTTCCAGCGCGTACCGCTCGGCGTACTCCTCGGCCTGGGTGAGCAGCGGATCCACCAGCCGCTCCGCGCGCCCGCCGCGCCGCGCCCCGCCGAGCCCGGCGGACGACAGCGACCGCGCAACCGTGGAACGCGGGGCCGTCCTGACGAGTTCCAGGTCGGCCGCGTCCAACACCTCCGGCCGCACCATGTTCACGATGATCCGCCCCACCGGCAGCCGCGCCGACCGCAGCTCGGCGATGCCGTCCACCGTTTCCTGGACGGGCATCTCCTCCAGCAGCGTCACCAGGTGCACGGCCGTCTCCGGCGACTTCAGCACCCGCATCACGGCCTGGGCCTGATTGTGTATCGGGCCGATCTTGGCGAGGCCGGCGACCTCGTCGTTGACGTTGAGGAAGCGCGTGATGCGTCCGGTGGGCGGGGCGTCCATGACGACGTAGTCGTACGCGAACCGCCCGCTCTTGTCCTTGCGCCGTACCGCCTCGCACGCCTTGCCGGTGAGGAGTACGTCCCTCAGGCCGGGCGCGATGGTGGTGGCGAAGTCGATCGCGCCGAGCTTCTTCAGGGCCCGCCCGGCGCTGCCCAGCTTGTAGAACATCTGGAGGTAGTCCAGAAGGGCCAGTTCGGGGTCGATGGCCAGCGCGTACACCTCCCCGCCCCCGGGAGCGACCGCGATCTTCCGTTCCTCATAAGGCAGCGCCTCCGTTTCGAAGAGCTGCGCGATTCCCTGGCGGCCCTCGACCTCGACGAGAAGTGTCCGCTTCCCCTCCGTGGCCAGGGCCAGCGCTAGGGCCGCGGCCACCGTGGTCTTGCCGGTACCGCCCTTGCCGCTGACGACCTGGAGCCTGCTCACGTATTCGAGCCTAACCAGTCCGTGCCCGGGCTACGCGGGAGGCTGTGGATAACGGTCGCCGAGGCGGGCGGACGCCCGGGGCGTGGTCGGCCGCGTGGCCCCTGACCGGCAGCGGCTAGAGTCGGCCGCATGACCAAGTGGGAATACGCAACCGTGCCGCTGCTCGTCCACGCCACGAAGCAGATTCTGGACACCTGGGGCGAGGACGGCTGGGAGCTCGTCCAGGTCGTGCCCGGGCCGAACAACCCCGAGCAGCTCGTGGCCTACCTGAAGCGGGAGAAGCAGTAATGGGCGCCGTCGAGGCGAAGCTGGCCGAACTCGGCCTGACCCTGCCCGACGTCGTCCCGCCGCTCGCCGCGTACCAGCCGGCCGTGCAGTCCGGGCCGTACGTCTACACCGCCGGGCAGCTCCCGATGGTGGAGGGCAAGCTTCCGGTCACCGGCAAGGTCGGTGCGGAGGTCACCCCGGAGGAGGCCAAGGAGCTGGCACGCACGTGTGCGCTGAACGCCCTGGCCGCCGTCAAGTCCGTCGCCGGTGACCTGGACCGCATCGCGCGCGTGGTGAAGGTCGTGGGCTTTGTGGCCTCGGCCTCGGACTTCACGGGCCAGCCCGCGGTGCTGAACGGCGCCAGCGAACTGCTCGGCGAGGTCCTCGGCGACAAGGGCGTGCACGCGCGCAGCGCGGTGGGCGTCGCGGTGCTGCCGCTGGACGCGCCGGTGGAGGTCGAGATCCAGGTGGAGCTCGCCTGACCCCCTTGCGGCGGCCCTAGCTGCGGAATCCGTCCCCGAGGCCACTCGAACATCCGCCCGTCACGGGATAGCCTCGCGCCCATGGCGAACGGTCAGTGGTACCCCCCGGAGTGGCCGGACCGCATCCGCGCACTCGCGGCCGGCACCCTCACCCCGGTGACCCCCAAGCGCGCGGCCACCGTCATGCTCCTGAAGGACACCGGCACCGGCCCCGCCGTCCACATGCTGCGCCGACGCGCCTCCATGGCCTTCGCCGGAGGCGCGTACGCCTATCCGGGCGGCGGCGTCGACCCCCGGGACGACGACCACCAGGTCCGCTGGGCGGGCCCCACGCGCGCGTGGTGGGCGGACCGGCTCGGTGCCGACGAGGCGACGGCCCAGGCGATCGTCTGCGCGGCCGTCCGGGAGACGTACGAGGAGGCGGGCGTGCTGCTCGCCGGCGAGACGCCCGACTCCGTCGTCGGCGACACCACCGGCGCCGACTGGGAGGCCGACCGTGCCGCCCTGGTCGACCGGGACCTGTCCTTCGCGGAGTTCCTGGACCGCCGCGGCCTGGTCCTGCGCTCCGACCTGCTCGGCGCCTGGACCCGATGGATCACCCCGGAGTTCGAGGCCCGCCGCTACGACACGTGGTTCTTCGTGGCCGCCCTCCCCGCGGGGCAGCGCACCCGCAACGCCTCCACGGAGGCCGACCACGCGGTGTGGATCGCGCCGGGCGAGGCGGCGGCCGGGTACGACAAGGGCGAGCTGCTGATGATGCCGCCGACCATCGCGACCCTGCGGCAGCTGACGGCGTACGAGAGCGCTGCCCAGGCGCTCGCGGCCGCCCCCGCCCGGGACCTCACGCCCGTCCTGGCCACCGCCCGCCTGGTGGACGGTGAGATCGTGCTCTCCTGGCCGGGCCACGACGAGTTCACCAAGCACATCCCGACCGCCCCGACCGGTGGAGCCAGCGCATGACGGACGCAGCAGCCCTTCCCGGCCAGCCCCGCGGCGGGGTTCTCTCGGGGCCCGCCACCGCGCGGGCCGTCAACGTCCTGGCCCCCAACCCGTCGGCGATGACCCTGGACGGCACGAACACCTGGATCCTGTCCGAGCCCGGCTCGGACCTGGCGGTGGTGGTCGACCCGGGCCCCCTCGACGAGGGGCACCTGCGCCATGTCGTCGCCACGGCCGAGCGGACCGGCAAGCGCGTCGCCCTGACCCTGCTGACCCACGGTCATCCCGACCACGCGGCGGGCGCCGCCCGGTTCGCCGAACTGACCGGCACGCGCGTGCGTGCGCTCGATCCGGCACTGCGGCTGGGCGACGAGGGCCTGGCCGCCGGAGACGTGATCACCACCGGCGGCCTCGAACTGAGGATCGTCCCGACCCCCGGCCACACCGCCGACTCCCTCTCCTTCCATCTCCCCGCCGACCAGGCCGTCCTGACCGGCGACACCGTCCTGGGCCGCGGGACGACGGTCGTGGCCCACCCCGACGGCCGTCTCGGCGATTACCTGGACTCACTGCGGCGCCTGAGGTCCCTCACGGTCGACGACGGCGTCCACACGGTCCTCCCGGGCCACGGGCCCGTCCTGGAGGACGCCCAGGGCGTCGTCGAGTACTACCTCGCCCACCGCGCCCACCGCCTGGCCCAGGTCGAGACGGCCGTCGAGGACGGCTACCGCACCCCCGGGCAGGTCGTCGCCCACGTCTACGCCGACGTCGTACGGCCAGGGTGCGTGCGCGTCAGCGCGAGCGCTTGGCGAGGCGTTCCACGTCCAGGAGGATCACCGCGCGGGCCTCCAGGCGCAGCCAGCCGCGCTGGGCGAAGTCCGCCAGTGCCTTGTTGACCGTCTCGCGGGACGCGCCGACCAGCTGGGCCAGCTCCTCCTGCGTGAGGTCGTGGACGACGTGGATGCCCTCCTCGGACTGCACGCCGAACCGGCGCGAGAGGTCCAGCAGGGCCCGGGCGACACGGCCCGGGACGTCCGAGAAGACGAGGTCGGACATCGCGTCGTTGGTCTTGCGCAGTCGGCGCGCGACGGCGCGCAGGAGCGCCGTGGCCACCTCGGGGCGGGCGTTCAGCCAGGGCTGGAGGTCGCCGTGGCCGAGGCCGAGCAGCTTGACCTCGGTCAGTGCCGTGGCGGTCGCGGTGCGCGGGCCCGGGTCGAACAGCGACAGCTCGCCGATGAGCTCGCCGGGGCCGACCACGGCCAGCATGTTCTCGCGGCCGTCGGGGGACGTGCGGTGGAGCTTGACCTTGCCCTCCGTGACCACGTACAGGCGGTCGCCGGGGTCACCCTCGTGGAACAGCGAGTCGCCGCGCGCGAGGGTCACCTCACTCATGGAGGCGCGGAGCTCCGCGGCCTGCTCGTCGTCGAGCGCCGCGAAGAGCGGATTGCGCCGCAGAACGTCGTCCACGAGTTCTCTCCTTGTCGACCTGCTCAGGGGCTGTCGCCCCCGCGTACCAAGGCACCGTGGTGCCCATTTTGCCTGACGGTCCAAACAGTGTGATCTGTCACAAGGATGCCGCACACGTGTCCCGGGGTACGCGGCAGGGGTCCAATTGGACGCCGATCTTCGGGGTCCGGGCCGGATGTCGGTGCCTGGCCTTAGGCTGGCCGGGTGTCCAAATCGCCGGTGAGAGCACAGGCCGAGGGGGCTGCGCGGGTGGTTGTACGTCGCGATTCCGCTGTGGGCGAACAGGGCCCCGATGGCGGTAGGAAAACGGCGAAAGCGACAGGGGAGGCAGCGCCCTCCGGGAAGCCGACGCCGGCCAAGAAGGCGCTTGCCGGGAAGGGCGGGGCCGCGAGCAAGCAGGCGTCCGCGATGCAGGCTGCGGCGGTGAAGAAGACCGCGTCCGCCAAGAAAGCCGCGGCTGCGAAGAAGGCTGCGGCTGGGAAGAAGGCTGCGGCTGGGAAGAAGGCTGCGGCTGGGAAAAAGGCTGCGGCTGGGAAAAAGGCCGCGTCCGCGAAGACGGCTGCGGCTGGGAAAAAGGCCGCGTCCGCGAAGACGGCTGCGGCTGGGAAGAAGGCCGCGCCTGCGAAGACGGCCGCGTCCGCGAAGACGGCTGCGGCTGCGAAGACGGCCGCGGCTGGGAAGAAGGCTGCGTCCGCGAAGACGGCTGCGGCTGGGAAGAAAGCCGCGCCTGCGAAGAAGGCCCCCGCCGCCAAGAAGGTCACCGTCGCGCCCAAGAAGGCCACGGCCCGCGTCAAGGGCGCCGCACCGGCCAGGGCCGTCGTTCACCCGCCCAGCGGTGAGTCGCCTACCGCGCTGGTCCGCCGGGCCCGCCGGATCAACCGCGAGCTCGCCGAGGTCTACCCGTACGCCCACCCCGAGCTGGACTTCGCCAACCCCTTCCAACTGGTGGTCGCCACGGTCCTGTCCGCCCAGACCACCGACCTGCGCGTCAACCAGACGACCCCCGCCCTCTTCGCCCAGTACCCCACCCCCGAGGACCTGGCCGCCGCCAACCCCGAGGAGGTGGAGGAGATCCTCCGCCCGTGCGGCTTCTTCCGGGCCAAGACGAAGTCGGTCATAGGGCTGTCCAAGGCCCTGGTGGAGGACTTCGGGGGTGAGGTCCCCGGCCGGCTGGAGGACCTGGTCAAGCTGCCCGGCGTCGGCCGCAAGACCGCGTTCGTCGTGCTCGGGAACGCCTTCGGCCGGCCCGGCATCACCGTGGACACGCACTTCCAGCGCCTGGTGCGCCGCTGGCAGTGGACCGCCGAGACCGACCCGGACAAGATCGAGGCGGCGGTCGGCGCGCTCTTCCCGAAGAGCGACTGGACGGACCTCTCACACCACGTGATCTGGCATGGCCGCCGTATCTGCCACGCCCGCAAGCCCGCCTGCGGCGCCTGCCCCATCGCCCCGCTCTGCCCGGCGTACGGCGAGGGCGAGACCGACCCGGAGAAGGCGAAGAAGCTGCTCAAGTACGAAAAGGGCGGCTTCCCCGGCCAGCGTCTGAACCCCCCGCAGGCCTACCTGGACGCGGGCGGCAAACCGGCGCCGCCGCTGGGGGCCGGATGAGCCGCCTCACGAGCCCCTCGATCAGGGGATCGCGGCCGTTCGCGGAACGATCTCAGGGGCGCCGCGCGTTGGAAGCGGCAGGACGACGGGGGTGGCGATGACGCGGGCGAGCGACACACAGGGCGGCCGGGTGACAGTCAGCAAGGAGGGGCTGCCCGCGTGGCTGGACCCGGTGGTGCACGCCGTGGAGACGGTCCGGCCGCGGCAGCTGAGCCGCTTCCTGCCCCCGGAGGACGGCGCCGGGCGCCAGTCCGCCGTGCTGATCCTCTTCGGGGAGGGCGAGCGCGGGCCGGAGCTGCTGCTGATGGAGCGTGCCAGCTCCCTGCGCTCGCACGCCGGGCAGCCGTCCTTCCCCGGCGGCGCCCTCGACCCGGAGGACGGCGACCCGCGGGGCGACGGCCCGCTGCGGGCCGCCCTGCGCGAGGCCGAGGAGGAGACCGGCCTCGACCCCTCGGGCGTCCAGCTGTTCGGCGTCCTGCCCAGGCTCTACATCCCGGTCAGCGGCTTCGTCGTCACCCCGGTGCTGGGCTGGTGGCGTGAGCCCAGCCCGGTCGGGGTCGTCGATCCGAACGAGACCGCCAGGGTCTTCACCGTCCCCGTGGTGGATCTCACGGATCCCGCCAACCGCGCCACCACCGTCCACCCCAGCGGCCACCGAGGCCCGGCATTTCTGGTCGAATCGGCACTTGTCTGGGGTTTCACGGCCGGAATCATCGACCGGCTGCTGCACTACGCGGGCTGGGAGCGGCCCTGGGACCGCGAGAAGCAGGTCCCGCTCGACTGGCGCGCATGACAGGGTGGCCTCCGTGAACGTGCTGGACATCTTGTTGCTGGTCGCCGCCGTGTGGTTCGCGGTCGTGGGGTACCGCCAGGGGTTCGTCGTCGGCATCCTGTCGGTGACCGGCTTCCTGGGCGGCGGTCTCGTCGCGGTCTACGCGCTGCCCGTCATCTGGGACGCGATCACGGACAACGCGGAGGTGAACACGACCGCGGCCGTCGTCGCGGTCGTCGTCGTCATCGTCTGCGCCTCCGTCGGCCAGGCCCTCACCACCCACCTCGGCAACAAGCTGCGCCGGCACATCACCTGGTCCCCGGCCCGGGCCCTGGACGCCACCGGCGGCGCCCTGGTCAACGTCGTGGCGATGCTCCTGGTCGCCTGGCTGATCGGCTCGGCCCTCGCGGGCACCACCCTGCCGACGCTCGGCAAGGAGGTCCGCAACTCCAAGGTGCTGCTCGGCGTCTCCCAGGCGCTGCCGGACCAGGCCGCCACCTGGTTCGCGGACTTCTCCTCGGTCCTCGCGCAGAACGGCTTCCCGCAGGTCTTCAGCCCGTTCTCGAACGAGCCGATCACCGACGTCCAGCCCCCGGACCCGGCCCTGGCGAACAGCCCGGTGGCGACCCGCGCCCAGCGCTCCATCGTCAAGGTCATGGGCACGGCCCCGAGCTGCGGCAAGGTCCTGGAGGGCACCGGCTTCGTCTTCGACGACCGCCGCGTCATGACCAACGCGCACGTGGTGGGCGGCGTCGACGAGCCGACCGTGCAGATAGGCGGCGAGGGCAGGAAGTACGACGCCACGGTCGTGCTCTACGACTGGCGTCGCGACATCGCCGTCCTCGACGTGCCGGACCTCAAGGCGCCCGTACTGCGCTTCACCACCAAGGACGCGGGCAGCGGCGACGGCGCGATCGTCGCGGGCTTCCCGGAGAACGGGGCGTACGACGTGCGGGCCGCGCGCGTACGGGGACGCATCACGGCCAACGGCCCGGACATCTACCACCGCGGCACGGTCCGCCGCGACGTCTACTCCCTCTACGCGAACGTCCGCCAGGGCAACTCCGGTGGCCCGCTGCTCACCCCCGACGGCAGGGTCTACGGCGTGGTCTTCGCCAAGTCCCTCGACGACGCCGAGACGGGTTACGCGCTCACGGTGGACGAGATCCAGCAGGACATCACCAAGGGGCGCACCGCCAACCAGCAGGTGGGCAGCGACAGCTGCGCGCTCTAGGAGCGGCCCTGGGGGCGAGCAGGCCGGGGCGTCACTCGCGCGAGTGACGCCTCAGTCGCGTGTGTGGCGCAGACGTACGGAGACCCAGCGGGCCCGGCGGCGGAGGATGCGCGGGATCCCGACCCTGGGGTCCGCGGTCGCCATCTGCGGTGCACCGCTCCGCTGGTGGGGGTTCGCACCGCCCGCCGAGCGGCGATTGCGGCTTGCGTCACTGTAGTCGTGCGTCCAGCCCATACCCCGACGTGTGCCCCTGCCCCATGGTCGATAACCGCCCCCGGAGCGCCCAATTGGCCTATGCGCCAGGCAATTGGCCGTCCTTCGGACAAGCGTTCACGCGTGGACACCGGCCGCGGTCGTCCGGTCACCGATCGGGTTCGGGATCCTTCAGCCAGTTGATGAGCTCCGAGGAGAACGCGACCGGATCCTCCTCGTGCGGGAAGTGTCCGAGGCCGTCGAACAGCCGCCAGCGGTACGGGGCTTCGACGTACTCGCCGGACCCGGCCGCGCTGCGCGTGCGCATCACGGGGTCGAGCGAGCCGTGCAGATGGAGCGTCGGCACGCGCACGGGCCGCTTCATCCGGCGGTTGAACTGGATGCCGTCCGGGCGGGCCAGGGAGCGCACCATCCAGCGGTACGGCTCGACCGCGCAGTGTGCCGCGGAGGGGATGCACATGGCCCGGCGGTAGTTCTCCAGCGCCTCGTCCTCCGGCGGGCGAGGCCCGGACCAGTCCTGGATCAGCTCGGCCACGAGCGCCCCGTCGTCGGCGGTGAGCTGCCGCTCCGGGATCCAGGGCCGCTGGAACCCCCAGATGTGTGAACCGGCGCGGGTCTGCTTCACGTCCCGCAGCATCGCCGCGCGCCAGCGCCGCGGATGTGGCATGGACGCGACCGCCAGCCGCCGCACGAGCTTGGGGCGCATCGCGGCCGCCGTCCACGCCAGGTACCCGCCCAGGTCGTGGCCGACCAGCGCGGCATCCGGCTCGCCGAGCGAGCGGATCACGCCGGTGACGTCGAGCGCGAGGTTGGCGGGGTCGTAGCCGCGCGGCGTACGGTCGCTGCCCCCGACGCCCCGCAGGTCCATGGCGACGGCCCGGAAGCCGGCGTCGGCGAGCGCCACCAGCTGGTGCCGCCAGGTCCACCAGAACTGCGGGAAGCCGTGCAGCAGCAGGACCAGCGGTCCGTCGCCCAGCTCGGCGATGTGGAAGCGGGCGCCGTTGGCGGCGACGTCGCGGTGGCTCCAGGGTCCGTCCAGCCGCACGGCCGAAGCCGGTTGTGCCGAAGGTGTGGCGGGATCGGTCATGACGACGAGCGTGCCACAGCCTCGATGGCCTCGGGGGCCCGGTCCTTCGGGAGCTCGGGCCGCGGGTGCGGCTTGGCCTTCTGGAACACGCCCGCGGTCTCCTTCATCGAGGCGGCGACCTTCTGCGGGCCCTGGCTCTTCTTGGCCTTCTTCGCGAAGACCACGCCGATCAGCGCGAGCACGACCGCGACGAGGACGTTCGCCGCGAAGGACAGCAGGAAGCAGATCGCCAGGTTCCAGTCGGACCAGGTGCGGATGCCGTATGCCAGCGCGAAGTTCAGCATCGGCAGGGAGAACAGCAGTACCGCCCCCGCCATCGAGAAGGCGCCGCCGCTGGTCGCGCCGCGCTTCACGTCCTGCTTGAGCTGCGCCTTGGCCAGCGCGATCTCGTCGTGCACCAGCGCCGACATTTCCGCCGTCGCCGAGGCGAACAGCTGGCCGATGGTGCGTTCGGCGCCGACCGGGCTGCCGTCGGGTGCGCTCATCGCGGTCTCCCTCTTCTGCGTACGGTCCGATGTCCGCGTCTTGGCCTGACTCGCCACAGTCGTCCCACTGCGTACGGCCTGACTGCGTACGGTCCCGTCTTTTGTACCGTCTCGTCAGATCATGCCGGACGGTGGTGGTCATCGCCTGCCCCGCCCGGTACTTCGGCAAGCCCGTGGCGCGCGGCCGCCTTCTCCCGGGCGATCCGGCGGTGCTCGGCGGCCTTGCGTTCGTAGAGGTCGGCCAGCCGCTCGTGGTAGGCCGGGTCGTCCTCCTCGTAGACGTCCGGGATGCCGTCGGCGTCCTCGTCGCGCTCCTCGTTCTCCCACAGGCGACGGTACTTGGCGTTGCGCATCTTCAGCAGCACGGTCGCGAGTGTCGCGGCGATGAGGGAGCCCAGCAGCACCGAGGCCTTGATCTCGTCGGTCATCGTCTGGTCGCCCTCGAAGGCGAGTTCCCCGATCAGCAGCGACACGGTGAAGCCGATGCCGGCGAGACTCGCCACCGCGAACACGTCCGCCCAGGCGAGGTCGTCGCTGAGCGACGCCCGGGTGAAACGGGCCGTCAGCCAGGTCCCGCCGAAGATGCCGAGCGCCTTGCCGACGACCAGGCCGAGGACGACACCGAGGGTCTCGGGCCGGGTGAACACATCGGCGACCGCGCCGCCGGAGACGACGACACCGGCGCTGAACAGCGCGAACAGCGGTACGGCCAGCCCTGCCGACAGGGGCCGCACGAGGTGCTCGATGCGCTCGCCGGGGGAGTGCGCCTCGCCCTCGTGCCGGTGGCAGCGCAGCATCAGGCCCATGGCGACGCCGGCGATCGTGGCGTGGACGCCGCTGTTGTACATCAGCGCCCAGATGACGAGCGCGAGCGGCACGTACACGTACCAGCCGCGCACGCCGCCCCGCAGCAGCAGCCAGAAGACGGCCAGGCCCGCGACCGCGCCGCCGAGCGCGGCGAAGTTCAGGCTGTCGGTGAAGAACACCGCGATGATCAGGATCGCGAAGAGGTCGTCGACGACGGCGAGCGTGAGCAGGAAGGCCCGCAGCGCGCTCGGCAGGGAGGTGCCGATGACCGCGAGCACGGCGAGCGCGAACGCGATGTCCGTGGCGGTCGGCACGGCCCAGCCGGAGAGCGAGCCGCCACCGACGACGTTGGTGAGGACGTAGACCAGCGCCGGTACGGCCATCCCGCACAGCGCGGCGACGACCGGCAGCGCGGCGGCCTTGGGGTCGCGCAGATCACCCGCGACGAGCTCGCGCTTGAGCTCGATCCCGGCGACGAAGAAGAAGACC
>NZ_MUKA01000614.1 GCF_002150735.1 Streptomyces africanus | reverse complement strand
ATGCCGGTGTAGTGCATGCCGCTGACGGCGAGTCCCATGACGAGACTGGCGCCCACGCTCCACATCAGGCCCCTGACCTGGCCGGCCGCCCACAGGGCGGCGGTGGCGGCGGCCATGGCGATCGCGACGGAGATGCCGACGCTGAGGGTGTCGTACTCCAGCTNNGCCGGTGATGGTGCCGCCGGTGAAAAGGGCCGTTCCGCGGGCCCCCTTGTAGCCGACGATGAAGATCCCGATGCCGACCATCACGATCGCGACGGCCAGGCTCGCGAAGGTCATCGGCTTGTCGTAGTGGATCGTGGCGCCCCGGACCGTGAATCCCATCATCGCGATGAAGTGCATGGTCCATATGCCGGAGCCGATGGCGGCCGAGCCGAGGGCGAGCCAGCCGGGGCGCCAGGACTGGGCGACGAGCATGGATCTGGTGGTGCAGCGCAGGCCCAGGGCGCCTCCGAGGCAGGCCATGAGGTAGGCCACCAGGGGTGTGACCAGACCGTAGCTGAATCCGTCGACCGTGCCCTGCATGCGCGGCTGCCCTTCCGCCCTTTGCGTCCCGGAATTCCCGATCAGCGCCCCCTCCCAGGACCGCGGCAGCGGTCAGGGTTGACGCAGAGAGTATGACCCCCACCGGAATGGTCGAACGACTTTCCGGCAAAGAAACACGTCCTTGCCCCAGTTGTGCGCTACCGGTGTGCGGAGTTGGGTCCTCTCCGTTCAACCTGTGGCCATCCTGTACCCCTCTCTCGTTGACTCTCTGCTGTCACAGTTGAGCTGTCTGTGATGCCGTGATCGCTCGACGCGAGGAGTACGTATGCACGCGCGCGCTGTTGCCGCCTCGACCACCGCGCTCCTGGGGACCGCCGCCCTGCTGTTCCCCGTCTCCCCCGCGCAGGCCGCCGGCCGCGGCGGCGGACCGCTGGTCATCGCGCACCGGGGAGCCTCCGCGTACGCGCCCGAGAACACGCTGGCCGCCGTCGACAAGGCGGCCGAGCTGGGCACCACCTGGGTGGAGAACGACGTGCAGCGGACCAGGGACGGTGAGCTCGTCGTCGTCCACGACGACAACCTGCGGCGTACCACCGACGTCGAGGAGGTCTACCCCGACCGGGATCCCTGGAAGGTGAAGGACTTCACCGCCGCCGAGATCGCCCGTCTCGACGCGGGCAGCTGGTTCGGCCCCGCGTTCGCGGACGCGCGCGTGCCGACGCTGGAGCAGTTCGTGCACCGCGTCGAGCGGCATCACCAGAAGCTGCTTCTGGAGATCAAGAACCCTGAGCTGTATCCGGGCATCGAGCGGCAGACGCTCAAGGTCCTCGGCAACGAGGGCTGGCTGGACCGGTCGCACGTGACGGGACGGCTGATCGTGCAGAGTTTCAGCGCGGACAGCGTGCGGACGGTGCACGAGCTGAAGCCCGCCGTGAAGACCGGCCTGCTGGGCACGCCGCCCGTGTCGGCCCTGCCGCTCTACGCCGGCTTCGCCGACCAGATCAACCCGTCGTACGGCTCGCTCTCCACGGCGTACGTCTCCTCCGTCCAGGCGTTCACCGGACCGCACGGCAGGCCCTTGCAGGTCCTCACCTGGACGGTCGACGACGCGGCGAGGGCCCGGCGGGTGGCCGGGTACGGGGTCGACGGGATCATCACGAACAAGCCGGATGTGGTGCGGGAGGCCGTGGGCGGGTGAGGCAGACAGGTTGCCGGTGGGCGGTGCGTCCGGCCGGGGCGGCGTTGTCAGTGGTGGGTCGTACGGTGGGCGCATGGACAGCCACGGGCAGGTTGAGCAGCGGGTCGTGTGGGCCGTCGTCGACAGCGGCATCGGCCCGCTGCTGCTGGCGGCGACCCGCGAGGGCCTGGTGAACGTCGTGTTCCACGCCACGGACGCGGTGCGGGACCGGGCGGTCGAGCGGCTGGCGTCACGGCTCGGCACCGAGCCCGCCGAGGCGCCCGGCTCCCCGCTGCTGGCCGAGGCGATACGTCAGGTCCAGGCGTATTTCGCGGGTGAGCGCCGCGCCTTCGACCTGCCGCTGGACTGGTCGCTGATCTCCGGCTTCCCTCGCGAGGTCCTGCGCGAGCTGGCATCCGGAGTGCCGTACGGCACGGTCGTCGGGTACGGCGATCTGGCCGGGCGGGTGGGCCAGCCGGGCGCCGCCCAGGCCGTGGGCACGGCGATGGGCGCCAATCCGCTGCCGGTGGTGGTGCCCTGTCACCGGGTCGTCGAGAGCGGCGGGGGCATCG
>NZ_MUKA01000613.1 GCF_002150735.1 Streptomyces africanus | reverse complement strand
CCAGCGCCCGGAGAGAGTCAGCCACCACCCGCACGTCCGGGCCGACCATGCCCGCCGTGTCCAGGCGCCGGTACAGAGGGGTGGATCCGTAGAACACCACGGTCGGCCGGTTTTCGACCCGGTAGAGCTGGTGGCCGCGGGTGAGGGTGGCCCCGATCGCCGGCAGCCAGGTCACGGTCCCGGCCGAGGGGCCGCTGATCGCACGGGGGCTGCCGTAGTCGAGCGTCCCGTCGAGGGACACCGAGTCGGACAGATCGGTGCGCCGCACGACCGCCGAGCTCACCGACGCAGTCGCGGCCTTCGACGGGGGAGGGGGACCGGGCGGCATCGGTCCAGCGCGGGACGAGGGCCACACCCCCCGGCGGCGACCGCGATGACAACTCCCCCCGTGATGAGCACCGTTCGGCGGGTCGAGCGGTGCCGAGGTGCGTCCGGGTTCGTCGCGGAACCGGCCCCCTGGCGGGGGTCGCCCGGCCGGCCCGAGCCGTGGAGGGGCAACCTGACGTTCGACGTGTGGCGCGGCATGGCCGACAGCCTGTCGACCGGAGATGAAGGTCTGGGCGACGGGTCATGGCGCGTTTCTTGTGACGCCAAGGAGGACTGATCCCCTCGGGTCGGGCATCGCGTGGCGAGCGTGCTGCCCAGGACTCCCGTCACGTCGCACGGGCCGAGGAACCGGGGATTACATCGCCACTCTGTTGTCATCTGTCACATGAGTGCCGCGCCAGGAACGGTTCATACGGGCTTGACCACGCCACAACCATCGCCGATGGGGCCGCTGTTGGTGCGGTCGTTGCGGTGCGCCACGTCAGGGTGCCACATTCAAGATCAAGGGTCGGCATCGGACTGGCCGTCTCACTTGACCGG
>NZ_MUKA01000612.1 GCF_002150735.1 Streptomyces africanus | reverse complement strand
CAGCCGCTGCTGCTGGTGCCGCAGGACGGGAAGTACGTGTCGGACAGCGGAGAGGACGAGCCGTACAAGCAGTTGTTGAGCGTCGACCCGAGCAGCGGTGCCGTCGAGCGGACCGCGCCGGCGGTCGCGACGCGCGGCAGCGCCACACTCATCGGCGGGGTCGTGTACTTCGTACGGCCCAACGGAACGGTCACCGCCGTGCGGGCGGCCACCGGCAAGCGGCTGTGGCAGAAGTCGACGGACGGCGAGAACCTGTCGGCACCGGTGGAGTCCAGGACGTACGGCGAGCTCTACTTCACCAACCGCCACGGCCGGCTGCTGGCGCTGGACCGCGACACCGGCGCACCGACGTGGCACACGACCGCGCTGGACAATCCCGGAGGCTCGGTGGAGAACACCACCCCGAGCGTGCTGCTCGTCGACGACGCGATCGTGGCGGTGGCGGGTGACACCGCCTTCTCTGTACGACCGGACCGCTCCGCTGCCCGGCCGTCCCCGGCCACCGCGGGCTGAGTCGCCTTCTCCACCACAGCCGAAGCCCGGTCCACCTCCTCTGTCCCACCCTCCTCTGTCCCACCTCTAGGGGGCGCGCAATGCCTGCCGCCAGTGATCGGTGACGGTGTGACGCAGCCGTGCGGTGTCGACGGCATGGGGGTCGAGGAGGCGTTGCAGTCCGATGCCGCGCAACTGTCCGACGACCGCGACGGCGACATCGTCGGGCTCGGTGTCCGGACGTATGTCGCCGTCGGTGATCGCGGCTGCGACATCGTCGCGCAGGTCGC
>NZ_MUKA01000611.1:444-688 GCF_002150735.1 Streptomyces africanus | reverse complement strand
GGACCGGGGGGAGTGGCTCGCCGGGTTCCGGCCCGCGCTCGCCGACAAGAACGTCCTCATCGTCGGGTACGGGTCGATCGGAGAGGCCATCGAGGACCGGCTCGTTCCGTTCGAGGTGGCGCGGGTGGCGCGCGTCGCGCGCTCCGAGCGCACCACGGCGCGCGGGCCGGTGCATCCGCTCACCGAACTCCCGGCTCTGCTGCCGGAAGCGGACGTCGTCATCCTGTCCACGCCGCTCACCGAG
>NZ_MUKA01000611.1:0-405 GCF_002150735.1 Streptomyces africanus | reverse complement strand
GGAGCCGCTGCGCAACGTGATCCTTACGACGGGTGCACCAACCGGCTGATCCGAACTTGAGTACTGTCCGCAATCCTTCGGGCGCGGTGGGTACTCATATAACTGGTGATCGTCACGCAGAGTAGAGAACCTATGTCCCTGAGTGACGAGACTGGTGTATCGTCCCGAACAGGGGCTGCGCCGCGGACCGTTCGGCGCCAGGGGACGGACACTTCGGACTGTGAGGGGGGCGACAGGCGATGCACGGCCTATGGACGAGCGATCCGACGAGGCGGGGCTGCCGGCGGCGACCCTGGCGGACGGCCGCGTGCAGACGCGGTCACCACGCCGATCACGGCGGGCACCTCACCCACCACAGCGACCATCACGCCGACCAGAGCCATCACGGCCGCAGGCCCGGCAGCC
>NZ_MUKA01000098.1 GCF_002150735.1 Streptomyces africanus | reverse complement strand
GGTTGGGGAGGTGCGTCGGGTCGGGGAGCGACACGTGCGGCGCGCTCATGCGGGTGCGGTTCCTCCGTTGGTCACAGGGCGCGCCCGGGCGGGGGCGCGCCGACGCTGTCGCGTACGACGATGTGGGTGCCGAGCAGGTGGTGGGCCCCGGCGGCGTGCTCGGGGTCGCGCAGCGCGATGCGCACGGCGGCGCGGCCGAGTTCCTCCGCGGNNAGCCGACGACGGAGATGTCGCCGGGCACGCGCAGTCCGGTGTCGGCGATGGCGCGCAGGGCGCCGGCGGCGACCATGTCGTCCCCGGCGAAGACGGCGGTGAACTCCCGTGTGGATTTGAGGAGTTCGGTCATCGCGCGGTGGCCTGCGGCCCGGCCCAGGCCGCAGTCGACGACGTGTGCGGCCTCGGGCGGCAGCCCGTGCTCGGCGAGGGCGGCCCGGTAGCCGGCGACGCGGGCGTCGAGGGCGGTGTTGCCGGGCAGTCCGCCGAGGAAGACGATCCCACGGTGGCCGGCCGACAGGAGATGGGCGGTGATGGCGCGGGCCCCGGCCTCGTTGTCGAACTCGACGACGAGCGCCGGGATCTCCGGGTCGGGCGCGGGCCGGCCGCAGAGCACGAGCCGGGCTCCGGAGGAGTCGAGGGCGTGGGCGTAGTGGGCGACGCGCTCGCGGTAGGCGTCGTCCTCGACCACCCCGCCGACCAGGATCACCAGCCGGGCGCCCTCCTCCCGCATGAGCTGCACGAACTCCATCTCGCGCTGTGCGTCGCCGCCGGTGGCGCCGACCACGCAGAGCCAGCCGCGGTCGGCGGCCTCGGCCTCCACGCCCTCGGCGACCTGGGCGTAGAAGGGGCTGGTGACCTGGCGGACGACGACGGCGGCCATCTTGCGGCCGCCGCCGACGAGGGCGCGGGCGTGCGCGTTGGCCACGTAGTCGAGGTCGCGGGCCGCGCGCAGGACCCGGGCCCGGGTCGCCGGGGGCACCGGGTGGTTGCCGCTGAGCGCGCGGGAGGCGGTGGCCGTGGACACGCCCGCCCGCTCGGCGACCTCGCGGATCGTGACCCGTCCCCTGGACCCCATGTCGTTCCCCATCCCCCGCGTCTCCTCTTCCGCCCACCGCTGTTCAGGTGTTGGCCGCGTAGTCCTTGGCGTATTCCTCGGCCATTCTGTCGCCGCCCCGGCTCCGCCACTTCTTCACGGCCGCGTCCCACTCGGACATGGGCAGGCGCCCGGCGATGATCCCGGTGATGGTGTCGTCCAGGAACGTCTTGAGGGTGGCGCCCTGGGAGTTGTTCGTCGCGGACTGAAGCCCGAAGGAGGCGTCGCGGATGGCGTGCGGTACGACCTTGCGCTGCCAGGCGTGCAGGGCGCGCACGGCGTCGGGCATGCCGGGCACGAACAGCACCTGCGGGCCTTCGGCGAGGTACTTCAGCGGCAGGTTGGTGTTGTTCTCCACCTCGCCGAGCTTGGTGAACTCGGGCGAGCCGTCCTTGCCGCGGGTGAAGTGGACGCCCTCGACGCCGTAGTGGACGAGTTCCCACTCCTGGCTGCCGAAGGGCGCGGCGAGGTAGTCGAGGATGCGCAGCAGCAGTTCGATGCGCTCCTTCTTGGCCTGCTTCAGGACGGTGTAGCCGAAGGAGCGGCGGGCGGCGACGATGCCGCCGGGCTCGCCGCCGACGCTGTACGGCAGGGCCGCGGCGGGGCTCATCTTGCCCTGGGATTCCCGGTACTTGGGCAGGTAGGCGCCGAACCCGTCCTGCATGGAGCCGACGGTGCCGTTGTAGTAGAGGGTCGTCAGGTCGATCTGGGAGATGGACGTGGCGTCGGGGTGGTAGGAGCCGTTCTTGCGCAGTTGTGCCTGGAAGGCGACGGACGCCTTGTAGCGCTCGTCGGCGGCGGCCGGCAGGAAGGTGCCGTCCTTGGTGACGGCCCAGCGCTGGGGCGCGTTGTGGGCGGCGGAGTGGTAGCCGTTGCCGAACAGGGATCCGTTGGCGGCGCCGAGCATGTACGTCCTGCCGCGGGTGCCCCGCCGGGCCACGGCGGTGAAGTCCTCGGCGGTCCAGCCCTCCTTCATGCCCGCGTCGGCGAACAGGTCCTGGTTGATCCAGAGGGTCGAGCCGGGCAGCGGGCGTTCCAGCGGGATGCCGTAGATACGGCCGCCGACACGGCCCATGTCCCGCCAGGCGTGGGTGGGGATGCCCGCGAGGTTGGGGTAGTCGGCGATCGCGTCGCCGGACAGGTACGGCGTGAGGTCCTGGGCGCGGCGCTGCACGAACTGTGCCTCGCGGGGCAGGGTGAAGCCGGAGAACAGGTTGATGATGTCGGGCAGGGCGTCGGCGTCGCCGGCCATGACCGTCGCCATCTTCTTCTGGTAGTCGGCCTGGGAGATGATCGTGTACTCGATCTTCACGCCGAGGGCCTTCTCGACGGCCGCCCAGAAGCGGTTCTGCGAGGCGGGCTTGGGCGGGGTGCCGAAGGACACGGTCATGACGCGGACGGTGGAGCCGTCGCCCGGGGTGCGGGTGACGGACTTGACCAGGTCGGACGGGTAGGAGGTGTAGCCGGCCTGGACGCCTTCCTCGGTAGGGGCGAGGTCCGGCTTGGGCCCGGTTGCCGGGCGGTAGGCCGGCCAGGGGGCCAGCTTCTTGCCGGCGTTGGAGACGTCGCTGTCGCCGGAGTCCGAGGAGCAGGCGGTCAGCAGACCGGGGACGGAGACGGCGGCACCGCCCACTGCCATGGAGCGCAGGAGGGTGCGTCGGGACATGCGGGGCATGGGTGAACCACCTCGTGTCAGCTCTTGATGGCGCCGGTGAGCACGCCTTTGGTGAAGTACTTCTGCAGGAAGGGGTAGACGAGCAGGATCGGCACGGTGGCGATCACGAGCACGGCCATCTGCACGGTCTGCGGAGCGGTGACGGTGGCCTCGCCGGTGGTCGCGTCGGTCAGTCCGGCACCGGCCACCACGTAGGTGCGCAGCACCTGCTGGAGCGGCCAGTGGTCGCTCTCCAGATACAGCGAGGCGTAGAACCAGGAGTTCCAGTAGGCGACGGCGTAGAACAGGCCGACGACGGCGAGCGCGGCCTTGGACAGCGGAAGCACCACCGACACCAGCACCCGCCAGTCCCCCGCCCCGTCCAGCCGGGCCGCCTCGTACAGCTCCTCGGGGACCGACTGGAAGAAGCCGCGCAGGACGACCAGGTTGAACACGTTGACCAGGACGGGCAGGACGAGGGAGGCGTACGAGTCGAGCAGGCCGAGTTCCTTGACGAGCAGGAAGCTCGGGATCATGCCGGGCGGGAAGAGGAACGTGAACAGCACCAGCAGCAGGACGGGTTTGCCGCCGAAGACGCCCGGGCGGGACAGCGCGTAGGCCAGGGCCACCGTGCAGGCGAGGCTCAGCAGGGTGCCCGCGATCGTGACACCGGCGCTGACGCCGAGGGCGTGGGTGACGATGCCGCCGTCGAAGATGTCGCGGTAGGCGTCGAGCGTGGGCTCGGTGGGCCACAGCACCCAGCCGCCATTGTCGACGACCTCCCGGGTGGACGCCAGCGAGGTCGACACGATCACCAGGAACGGCACGCACACCAGCAGCACGACCGCGGCGAGGGCGAGGGCCTTCGCGGTCTGGGTGAGCGGCCGGGGTTTCTCCATCCAGCCGGGCCGGGCGGACGCGCTCACTTGTAGACCCCCTGTTCGCCGAGGCGGTGGGCGACCTTGTTGGCCGCGTAGACGAGGAGGGCGCCGACGACACCCTTGAACAGGCCCGCGGCCGCGGCGAATCCGTAGTCGCCGCCGACGATGCCCTGGTAGTAGACGAAGGTGTCGATGACCTCGGCGGTCTCCGGTCCGACCGCGTCGCGTTGCAGCAGCATCTGCTCGAAGCCGACGGAGAGGATGTCGCCGAGCCGCATGATGAGCAGCAGCACGACCACCGGGCGGATGGCGGGCAGGGTGACGTGCCAGAAGCGCCGCCAGGGCCCGGCGCCGTCGATGGCGGCGGCCTCGTACTGCTGCTCGTCGACCTGGGCGAGCGCGGCGAGGAAGATGATCGTGCCCCAGCCGGCGTCCTTCCAGATGACCTGGGCGACGACGAGCGGCCTGAAGGCGTCCGGGTCGCCGATGATGTCGACGGTGTGCAGACCGGCCCCGCTCAGGCCGCTGTTGAGCAGGCCGGTGTCCCCCAGCACCTGCTGGAACAGCGCGACGACGATCACCCACGAGATGAAGTGCGGCAGATACGCCACCGACTGCACGAACCGGCGCACCGAGCTCCAGGTGAGGGTGTGCAGCAGCAGGGCGAGGCCGAGCGGCACCGGGAAGTAGAAGACCAGCTGGAGGACGGCGATCCAGAGGGTGTTGAGGACGGAGTCCCAGAACGCCGCGTCCTCGAACATGCGCTGGAAGTTGCCGGGACCCACCCAGGGGCTGCCCCACAGGCCGTCGAACGGCACGTACTCCTTGAACGCGATGACGTTGCCGACGAGTGCGCCGTAGTGGAACAGCAGGAAGTAGGCGACGCCGGGCAGCATCAGCAGAAACAGCGTCCGGCTCTGAAAACCTTTACGCTGACGCGTCACCCCATCAGGATGGCGTCGCCTTGGGCCCACCCCCTTCGTACCTGCTTGTTCCCGTAAGGCAGTTGCCACGGCTCCCCCTCACCTCGGCGTGTCCGGTGAAGGGAAGTTAAAACGTTTTCACTGCGCGGTCAACACTTCTGACAACGACGGGACTTCAGACCGAGAGCAGCCCCCGGCCGAACCGGTCGGAGGACGAGCGCACGCCGGGCAGGACGAAGAAGTAGCCGCCGCCGGTCGGGGAGATGTAGTCGACGAGGGGTTCGTCGATCAGCCGGGTCTGCGTGGCATCGAACTGGCGCCGCACGTCCTGCTGGTAGCAGCAGAAGACCAGGCCCATGTCGAGGTTTCCGACGCTGTCGGCGCCCCGGTCGTAGTTGTGACCCCGGTGCAGGATGCGGGAGTTGCCGGTTTCGCCCCGCGCCGCGGGTTCGCGAGGCGGATATGGGCGTCGAGCGCGATGGCCGTGCCGTGCGGGTCCTTGGCGTAGTCCGGGCTGTCGGTCTCCTTGGCGCCGTCCAGCGGGGCACCGGTGTCCTTGCGCCGGCCGAACATCTGCTCCTGCTCGGTCAGCGAGACCCGGTCCCAGAACTCCACGAGCATCCGGATGATCCGGACGACCTGGTAGCTGCCCACGGTCGCCCAGCCGGGTTCGCCCTGCCCGTCGCCGACCCACACGAGGTGGTCCATCTCGCGGGCCGACGCGACGTCCCGGTCGGCTATGCCGTCCTTGAAGCCCAGCAGGTTGCGCTGGGCGCCGCTGGGCCGGGGCGCGTTCCGGAAGCCGTCGACGCGCCAGCGGATCTGCATCGCGCCCCGGGTGTGCTTGGCGATGTCGCGCAGCGCGTGCAGCACGGTGTCCTGCCGGGCCGCGCAGATCTGGAGGGACAGGTCGCCGTGGCACTCGGCGGGGTCGAGGTCGTCGTCGGGGAAGGTGCGCATGGGCGTGAGCCGGCGTGGCTTCGCCTCGGCGAGTCCGTAGCGGTCGTCGAAGAGGGAGGCGCCGACGCCGACGGTCACGGTGAGCGCGTCGGCCGGGACGACCGGGCCGAGGATGCCGTTGTCCGAGGGCGGGGCGCCGACACCCAGGTCAGATCACGAATGCCTCATGCCACGGCAAACGTACGGAGGCCTGGAAGGTGCCCCTCTAGGACCACACGCCGAACCACTGCTCGGCGCCGAACTCCTCGAACCGCTCCACCTCGGTGAAGCCCAGCTTCGCCGCCAGCCGCATCGAGCGGTTGTTGGCGGTCTGGGTGCAGAGCACCACCGGCTCACCGGGCAACGCGTCGGCGAACCAGTCGAGTGCGGCCGCGCACGCCTCGGCGGCGTACCCGCGGCCCCACGCCTGCGGCAGGAACATGTAGCCGAGTTCGGCTTCTCCGCCTTCCGGACGGACGCGACCCGGGCGTTCCGCGTCACGCCGGTCGAGCGTGACCGTGCCGATCATCGCTCCGTCGAGGTCGATCACGAACAGGCCGGGACGCCTCCCGGGCACCTGGGGCACCGCGCGTTCGAGTTCGGCGCGTGCTCGAGGGCCACCGAGGTAGGTGCCCACCTCCGGCGAGGCGAACAGTTCGATGAACGCGGCACGGTCCCGGGCCTCGGACTCGCGGAGCACGAGCCGTTCGGTCTTCATCGGGGCAGGGGGCCAGGCGACGGGTCCTAATCCGGTCATGGCGGGCAACCTACCGTGCCTCGTCGTCCAGGTGCGCGCATGCCCTCCGCGTACTCCCGGTCGTCGGCGCCGGGCAGTGCCTCGGGCCATACCGCTACGCGGGCTGCCGGTCGTTCACAGTGGCGGCGCCACGCGCGATCGCCGGCTGCACGGCCACCAGGCCTACTCCTCCAGCGGCACCGTGGATCAGCACCGACTCGTCCTTGCCTTGCCCAGGCCGATCGCTTCGAGCGGCCCCTCACTTGCCGAAGCCTGCCGTGAGCCCGCTGATGAGCTGGCGGCGGCCGAGAACGTAAAGGACGAGGATCGGCAGCGTGGAGAGGACCACCGCTGCCAGGATCGCCGGGATGTTGATCGTGAACTCGCCCTGGAAGCTCCACACGAACAGCGGCAGGACCCGCTTGTCCGGGCTCTGGGTGAGGATCAGCGGGAAGAGGAAGCCGTTCCAGACGTTCAGGGCGTCGTAGATCGTGACCGTGATCAGGGCGGGGCGCGACAGCGGCGCGGCCAGGCTCCAGAGCATCCGCCAGTGCCCGGCGCCGTCCGCGCGCATGGACTCGTACAGCTCGTCCGGGACGTCCCGCAGGAAGTTGACCAAGATGATCACCGTGAGCGGGATCGCGAACGCCGCCGAGGGGAGCACGATCGCGAGCAGGGTGTCGTACATCTGCGCCTTGGCGATCAGGTAGTACACCGGGATGATCGTGGCCTGCAGTGGGATGGCGAGTCCCAGCAGGAAGACGCTGAACGCCCAGCGCAGCGCCCGGCTCGTGCCGCGGACGATGGCATACGCGGCCAGGAACGACACCACGAGGGTCAGCAGCGTCGCGCCGACGGTGACCAGGGCGCTGTTGAGGAGGTAGTGGGTGAAGCCGCTGTCGAGGACCAGGCGGTAGTTCTCCAGGGTGGGGCTGGTCGGCAGGGCGAGCGGGTTGGCGTCGAAGAAGCCCTCGCGGGTGCGCAGGCTGGTGACGACGACCCAGTAGACCGGGACGAGGACGACCACCAGCCAGAGCGCACCGCCCAGAGCGCCGAGGGGGTTGGTGCGGCGCAGACGGGCCAGGCGGCCGGGTGTCCCCGCGGTCGTCGGTGTCCGGCGGGCCTGGGAGTCGGTGGACGGGGCGTGGGAGAGCGCGGACATCACATTCCTGCCTGCTGGCTGCGCATCCGGTTGAAGCCGGAGAACCGGAGAAGGGCGAGGGAGAGCAGAAGTCCTGCCAGGACGAGCACCACGGAGATGGCGCTGGCGAGGCCCATCTCGTTGCTCTGGAAGCCGGTGATGTACATGTCGAGGGGCAGGATGCGGGTGGCGTAGCCGGGGCCGCCGCCGGTGAGCACGAAGACCAGGTCGAAGTAGGTGAGCGAGCCGACGACCATCAGCGTCGACGACGTGACGATGGTGTAGCGCAGCTGGGGCAGCGTGATGTGCCAGAACTGCTTGAGCCGGCCCGCGCCGTCGATCGACGCGGCCTCGTACAGGGACGCCGGGATCTGTCGTGCTCCGGCTTGGTAGAGCAGCGTGTGGAAGGGCACGAACTGCCAGGCGATGACGAACACGACGGCGTAGAAGGCGAGTTGGGGGTCGCCCAGCCAGTCCTGTCCGAGGATCGGCAGGTCGAGGGCCGCGCCGAGGCCGAAGTTGGGGTCGAGCAGGTTCTTGAAGATGACGGCGATCGCCGCCGTGGAGATCAGCAGCGGGACGAAGTAGAAGACGCCGAGCAGGGCACGGTAGCGCTGCTTTCCGGAGACGAAGACACCCAGCAGCAGACTGATCGGAGTCTGCACGACCCAGGAGAACACCATCATCTTGGCGGTGAGCCAGAGGGCGTGCCGGGTGACGTCACTGGTCAGAGCCGTACGCCAGTTGTCGGTTCCCGCCCACGCCGGGCTTCCGAGTCCGTCCCAGCGGGTGAAGCTGAGGTAGACGACGATCGCCATCGGTACGAGCGCGAAGAGGGCGAAGAGCAGCAGGGCGGGCAGGGCCATGAGGAAGGGCGGTCCGCCGGCCCGGGATGCGTGGGGTGGCGCCTTGGAGGCGCCGGCGCTGCTCACTTCGCCGCCGCCTTGTCCATCTGCGCGCAGAACTGCTCGGGGCTGATCTGGCCGAGGAAGAGCTGGTCGAGGTGGGTGAGCAGGTCGTTGCCGAGTTCCGGGGCGAGGGCCTGGTCCCAGGAGAGCTGGAAGCTCCTGGCGTCGCGGGCGAGGTGGTAGACGTACGTCGTCCAGTCGGCGTTGTCCGCGGCCTTGAGCTTGGCGTCCAGGTCCTTCACCGGCGGCACGTCGCCGTTCTTGAGGAGGTTGTCGACGTAGGTGTCGTTGTAGACGCCGTCCTTGAGGTACGACACCGCCGTCTTCTTCTCCTTGGCGCTCGCCTGCGCGGACAGCGAGAAGAAGTTGGCCGTGTTGCCGACGATGTTCGTCGCGTCGCCCTTGCCGCCGGCGACGGCCGGGAAGCCGGTCCAGCCCAGGTGGCCCTCGGAGGCGAACTTCGGCGAGCCGGTGGTGATGGTGCCGTACCCCCAGCTGCCCTGGAGGATCATCGCGGCCTTGCCGGTGTACAGCTGGGCCTCGGCCTGGCCGGTGTCGGCGGAGACGGAGGTGAAGCCCTTGGCGAAGCCGCCCGCGTCCACCAGCTGCTTGATCATCCGGGCCGCCTTGAGGACGGCCGGGTCGGACCACGCGCCCTGCTTGCCGGCGGCGATGTCCGCGAAGGTCTCGGGTCCGCCGACGCGGTCGACGAGGTACTCCAGCCACATCAGGTCCGGCCACTTGGACGCGCCGCCCATGGAGAGGGGGGCGATGCCCTCGGCCTTCAGCTTCTTCACCAGGGCGAGCAGGTCGTCCCAGGTCTTCGGCGCCTGGGCACCGACCTTCTCGAGCAGTTCCTTGTTGTAGTAGAGCACCACGGGCTGCACGCCGTTGACGGGTATGCCGTAGACCTTCCCGTCGAAGGTCGCGGACTTGAGCACCGAGGGGAAGATGCGGTTCTTCCACTCGGGGTCGGCGTCGAGATCCGGGGTGAGGTCGGTGACCTTGCCCGCGTCCACGTAGCTCTTCAGCCCGCCGCCGCCCCAGTTCTCGAAGAGCACGGGACCGTTGCCGGCGCCGACCGCGGTACGCAGCTTCTGCTTGTAGGGGTCGTTCTGGAAGTACTGGTAGTTGATCTCGCTGTCCGGGTGTTCCTTGTTCCACTCGGTGGCCGAGGCCCGGAAGGTCGCCTCCGACCCCTGGGTCAGCGCCCAGGCCAGCGTTCCGTCTCCGCTGCCGCCGCCGGGGGTGCGTCCGCCGCTGCCACACGCGGAGAGGGTGAGGGTGAGAGCTGCTGCCGAGGCGGTGATCAGGACACGGGAGGGCATTCTCGGGGTCATCGTGAGCTCCTTCGGCTCTTCAGAGGTTCGATCGCGCCGGACGGCTCGTCGGGCTCGTCGGGCTCTTCGAATGCGGTGAGCGCGGCTCGAAACTTTTCGAAACCTCTGCGTTTTCTGGCCGACAAATTAGGTGCGGGGTCGTCGCCGGTCAAGAGGTCGAGACCCAGAAGTTTTTACGTTCGCCCAGTACTGGAACCCAGCGAAACGTTGCGCTACCTTCCCCATAAACCAGCGAAAGGATCAGCATGGCGAAGAGAGCCGTCGAGCGGACCACCCTGACCGGCATCGCCGAGGCGGCCGGGGTCTCCGTGGCCACCGTCTCCAAGGTGGTCAACGGCCGCAGCGACGTCTCGCCCGAGACCCGGGCACGCGTCGAGCGGCTGCTGGTCGAGCACGACTACGTGGCCCGTGGTCCGGGCGGAGCACAGTCACCGGTGCGCACGATCGACCTGACCTTCGACCAGCTGGTCAACCCCAACAACCTGGTGATCACGCAGGGTGTGACTCAGGCCGCGGCCGAGGCCGGCGTCGATGTCGTCATCGGTACGGCGCCCGACGACCCGCTGGGCGCCACCTGGGCCCGGAAGATCACGAACGCCGGGCGGGAGGGCGTCATCCTGGTGACGTCCGAGCTGACCGCCCGGCAGCGGGCGCAGTTCGCCCAGCACGACATCCCGCTCGTGCTCATCGACCCGATGAACGTGCCGGACGAGAGCGTGCCGAGCATCGGCGCGACGAACTTCAGCGGCGGCATGGCGGCGACCGAGCACCTCCTGCAGCTCGGCCACCGGCGGATCGCGATGATCGAGGGCCGGCACGACGCCGTCTGCAACACCGCCCGCCTGCACGGCTACCAGGCCGCGCTCACCAGCGCCGGCCTCACCCCCGATCCCCGGCTCATCAAGCGGGGGGCCTTCCGGTTCGAACCCGCCTACCAGGCAGCCCTGGAACTCTTCGCCCTGGACGAACCGCCCACCGCCGTGTTCGCCGGCAACGATCTGGAGGCGTTCGGCGTCATCGAGGCCGCCCGCGTCCACGGGCTGCGGGTGCCGGACGACGTCAGCGTCGTCGGCTTCGACGACACCGCCGCGGCCCGCACCTCCGCCCCTGCCCTCACCACCGTCCGGCAGCCGTTCATCGAGATCGGCCGTGCCGCGCTGCGCACGCTGCTCCGCCTCGTCGCCGGCGAGCCCCTGGACAGCCACCGGGTGGAGCTGGCCACCCAGTTGGTGGTGCGGGCCTCGACCGCCCCACCGTCCGCCCACTCCTGAATCCGCCGCGCCTTACACCACCCGAGGAACGCACCATGACGACACCTTGGGCCGATCCGGCCTGCCCTCGTGACGACAGGGTCGAGGCCCTGCTCGCGGAGATGACCCTGGAGGAGAAGCTCGCACAGCTCGGGAGCGCCTGGCCCGGCGTCGAGCGCGTCAGCGGCAACGTCGCCCCGATGCAGGACGTCTTCGCCCGCCACACCGACTTCACCGAGGCCAGGAAGGACGGACTCGGCCACCTCACCCGCCCGTTCGGCACCAAGCCGGTCGAGCCGAGCGAGGGAGCTCGGCAACTCGCCTCCCTGCAACGGGAGTTGATGGACAGCACCCGGCTCGGCCTCCCGGCCATCGCCCACGAGGAATGCCTGACGGGTTTCACCACCCACCACGCCAGCGTCTTCCCCACCGCACTTGCCTGGGCGGCGGCCTTCAACGCCGAACTCGTCGAACGCATGGCCCACGCCATCGGCACGAGCATGCGCCAAGTCGGCGTCCACCAGGGCCTCTCCCCCGTTCTCGACGTCGTACGCGACTACCGCTGGGGCCGCGTCGAGGAAACCCTGGGCGAGGACCCCTACCTCGTCGCCACCACCGGTACCGCCTATGTGCGCGGCCTGGAGAGCGCCGGGATCATCGCCACCCTCAAGCACTTCGCCGGCTACTCCGCCTCGAAGGCCGCCCGCAACCACGCGCCCGTCTCCATGGGCCCGCGGGAGTTCGCCGATGTGATCCTGCCGCCGTTCGAGACGGCGATACGGGAAGGCGGCGCCCGCTCGGTCATGAACTCGTACGCCGACGTGGACGGCATGCCGGCCGGTGCCGACGCCTCCCTGCTCACCCACCTGCTGCGCGAGGAGTGGGGATTCGAGGGCACGGTCGTCTCCGACTACTGGTCCATCGCCTTCCTGCGCACCATGCACCGCATCGCCGCCACCGAGGGCGAGGCCGGCGCCCGCGCCCTCGCCGCGGGCATCGACGTCGAACTCCCCGACACCCTCTGCTACGGCGAACCCCTCGCCGAACTCGTCCGCGAGGGAAGCGTCTCCGAGGACCTCGTCGACCGGGCCGTACGACGCGTGCTGCGCCAGAAGATCGAACTGGGTCTGCTGGACGCCGACTTCGATCCGGACCCGACCGGCGAGGGCCCCATCGACCTGGACCCGCCCGCGCACCGGGCCATAGCCCGCGAACTGGCCGAGCAGAGCATCGTGCTCCTGGACAACCGCGAGGGGCACCTCCCCCTGGCCCCGGACACCGGATCCATCGCCCTCATCGGGCCGTGCGCCGACGACGCCAATGCCTTCTTCGGCTGCTACTCCTTCCCCAACCACGTCCTCCCCCACCATCCCGGCCACGACAACGGCATCGAGGCGCGCACCCTGCTGGACGCCCTGGCCACGGAGCTTCCCGGCACCCGTATCGCGCACGAACAGGGCTGTCCCGTCAAGGACATCGACCGCGACGGGTTCGGCGCGGCGGTGGAGGCGGCCCGGCAGGCGGACGTCTGCATCGCCGTGGTCGGCGACCGCGCCGCCCTCTTCGGCCTCGGCACCTCCGGCGAAGGCTGCGACGCGGAGGATCTCTCCCTCCCGGGCGTCCAGGACGACCTCGTCGAGGCCCTGCTGGCCACCGGCACCCCGGTCGTCCTTCTCGTGGTCTCCGGCCGTCCGTACGCGCTGGGGGCCTACGCCGACCGGGCGGCCGCCGTCGTCCAGGCCTTCTTCCCCGGCGAGGAGGGCGGCCCCGCCCTCGCCGGAGTGCTCTCCGGGCGGATCAATCCGTCGGGCAAGCTGCCGGTGCAGATCCCCCGGACGGCGGGCGGCCAGCCCGGCACCTACCTGCACGCCCCGCTCGGCGGCAACACCCAGGGCGTGAGCAACCTCGACCCCACTCCGGCCTACCCCTTCGGTCACGGACTGTCCTACACGACGTTCGCGTACGACGGGTTCGAACTGAGCGCCGCGGAGATTCCCACCGACGGCGAGGTCGAGATCAGCTGCCTGGTCCGCAACACCGGCGACCTCCCCGGCTCCGAAGTCGTCCAGCTCTACACCTCCGACCCGGTCGCCCAACTCCCCCGCCCGGTGACCCAGTTGACCGGTTTCACTCGTGTCCCCCTCGCCCCCGGCGAACAGCGCAGGGTTGCCTTCCGCCTGCACGCCGACCGCCTCGCCTACACCGGGCCCGACCTGCACCGCATCGTCGAACCCGGGGAGATCACCGTCATGCTCGGTACGTCCAGCACCGACATCAGGCTCACCGGCAGCCTCCACCTCACCGGACCGACGCGCCGCGTCGGGCACACGAGGGTTCTGCACACGCCGGCGCGTATCGGCTGAGACGTCGGTGTCCGCCTCCGGCCGCCTGTGACGTGAGCTCTGCGCCGCAGGCGGCCGGAGTCGCAAACCGATTTTGAACGGAGCGCTCCGCTCCGATAGCTTCGATGTAATACACATCGTTCCGCTACTCGGAGGACACATGAAGGCGACGCCCAGGCCGACGGCCCTGGTGACCGGCGGCGGCCGGGGAATCGGCGCGGCGACTTCGCGGGAGCTCGCGGCTCGCGGATACCGCGTGACCGTGAACTACTTCTCGGACCGCCAGTCGGCCGACCAGGTGGTCAAGGACATCGAGGCCGACGGCGGCGAGGCCTTCGCCCTGCAGGGCGATGTGCGCGACCCCGCGCAGGCCGTCGAACTGCTGCGACGCACCGCGGTCGAGGGACGCCTCGACGTCCTGGTCTGCAACGCCGCCCCCCACTTCACCCCGACACCGGTCCAGACTCTCGCCTGGGACGACTTCCACGCGAAGCTGACCGGCGAACTGGCCTCCGTCTACACCCTGACCCAGCAGGCGCTGGCGATCATGGGCGCCCAGGGACAGGGCCGGATCGTGTACGTCTCCAGCGCCGTGGCCGACGGTCCGTCCGTCCCGGGCATGGCTCACCACGGCACCGCCAAGGCCGCCCTGAACACCTTCGCCCGCTTCGTCGCCCACGAGGCCGGTCCGCTCGGCATCAACGTCAACGTCGTGGCACCGGGCTTCGTCCGCACCGAGGGCAGCGCCGGGGTACCGCAGGAGCTCCAGCGGCGCTTGGCGGAGAACACCCCGCTGGGGCGGGTCGCGGAACCGGAGGACGTGGCCCGGGCGATCGCGATGCTCGTCGGCGGCGAGGCCGGCTTTGTCACCGGCCAGATCCTCACCGTCGACGGTGGACTGGGCGTGGCACGCAGGTAGGGAAGAATGCTTCGCCATGGGTGACACGCACCCGGCGCCCGTCGAGCCGGAATCGGCATGGGCAGTCTCTACCGCCGCTGTCAGCAAGGAGTCGCCGGCTCAGCGGATGCGTGGAGCCTGCCGGCGGCGGGGACGTACGCGATCGCCCTCCGGCTCCTGACGCACGAGATGCCCCGCCCCCCTTGACGCGTCAATGACAACAATGGCTTGATGCATGGGAGCGCTCCCACCTCATCCAGGGAAGGGAATCCCATGCGCAGAGCCCGCCGCTCGTCCCCACGCTTACGGATCGTCCCGGTCCTCGGTCTCCTGGCCGCCCTGCTCCTCCCCCTCGGCATCACCTTCGCGCCCCGGGCCACAGCCGCACCGGCGGCGGCCGACCCCGTCCGCATCATGCCGCTCGGCGACTCGATCACCGGCTCGCCGGGCTGCTGGCGGGCGGTGCTGTGGAACCGGCTGCAGAACAGCGGGTACACGGACATCGACTTCGTCGGCACCCTCCCGCCGCAGGGCTGCGGACAGGCGCACGACGGCGACAACGAGGGTCACGGCGGTGAGCTGGTGACCAACGTGGCCGACCAGAACCTGCTGCCGGGCAGGCTCGCGGCCACCCGTCCGGACATCGTTGTCATGCACTTCGGCACGAACGACGTCTGGAGCAGCATCGCCCCCGACCGCATCCTCGCCGCCTACACCAAGCTCGTGGCGCAGATGAGGGCCTCGAATCCGGACATGCGGATCCTCGTCGCACAGCTCATCCCCATGAACCCGGCCAGTTGCGCGGCCTGTGCGCAGCGCGTCGTCGACTTCAACGCGCGGATCCCCGACTGGGCCCGGGCGACGAGCACCGAGCGCTCCCCGATCACCGTGGTCGACCAGTGGACGGGTTTCAGCACGGCCACGGACACCTACGACGGGGTGCACCCCAACGCCTCGGGTGACGACAAGATCGCCGCCCGCTGGTTTCCGGCCCTGAAGGCCGTCCTCGACGCGGGCGTCCCGCAGGACCCCGGCGACCCGGGTGACCCGGGCGAGCCCGCGGCCTGCACCGCGCGGTTCCGGGCCGTCTCCACGTGGCAGGGCGGCTACCAGGGTGAGGTGACGGTGACGAACACCTCCGCCTCCGCCGCCTCGGGCTGGACCGCGACGGTCGTACCGGCGGGCGGCGCGCGCATCGGCCAGCTCTGGAACGGCACCCTCGCCACGGCCGCGGACGGTACGGCCACGGTCACGAACGCGGCGTGGAACGGGGCGCTGGCGCCCGGCGCGAGCGCCACGTTCGGCTTTGTCGCCACCGCCCCGGCAACGGCCGGCGCCCCGGCGGCGACCGTCACGTGCATGGCGAAGACCCCGCCCGCCTGACACCCGGCGCGGGCCCGACTCTCCGTCAACTCCCCCTCTGGAGCCGCTATGAGATCCCGTACCGCATCCGTCCCCCGCGTGGTCGGCGTGGCCGCCGCCCTCCTGGGACTCCTGCTCTCCTTACTCTCCTTCAGCACACCGGCACAGGCCGCCCCCACCGGCTTCCGCATCGAGAACGGCCGACTGCTGGAGGCCTCCGGGAACGACTTCGTGATGCGGGGCGTCAACCACGCCCACACCTGGTACCCGGGCGAGACGCAGTCGCTGGCCGACATCAAGGCGCTGGGCGCCAACACCGTCCGCGTCGTCCTCTCCGACGGCCACCGCTGGACCAAGAACAGCGCGCAGGACGTGGCCGGCGTCATCGCCCAGTGCAAGGCCAACCGGCTCATCTGCGTGCTGGAGGTGCACGACACCACCGGCTACGGAGAGGAAGCCGCGGCCGGGACCCTCGACCACGCGGCCGACTACTGGATCGGCCTGAAAGAGGTGCTCACCGGTCAAGAGGACTACGTCATCATCAACATCGGCAACGAGCCCTGGGGCAACACCGATCCCGCAGGGTGGACCGATCCCACCATCGCCGCCGTCAAGAAGCTGCGCAACGCCGGATTCGCGCACACGATCATGGTGGACGCGCCCAACTGGGGCCAGGACTGGCAAGGCGTCATGCGCGCCAACGCCAAGTCCGTCTACAACGCCGACCCCACCGGCAACCTGATCTTCTCGATCCACATGTACAGCGTCTACGACACCGCCCAGGAGATCACCGACTATCTGAACGCCTTCGTCAACGCCAAACTGCCCATTCTCATCGGCGAGTTCGGAGGCCCGGCCGACCAGTACGGCGACCCGGACGAGGACACCATGATGGCCGTCGCCCAACAGCTGCGGCTCGGCTACCTGGCCTGGTCCTGGAGCGGCAACACCGACCCGATCCTCGACCTGGCGATCGAGTTCGACCGCACCCGGCTCAGCTCCTGGGGTCAGCGCGTCTTCAACGGCGCCAACGGCATCGCCGCCACCTCGAAGGAGGCCGCCGTCTACTCCTCGGGCGGCGGCGACACCACTCCCCCGACCGCTCCCGGCACACCGACCGCCTCGGAGGTGACCTCGTCATCCGTGAAGCTGGCCTGGGCCGCCGCCACCGACGCGACCGGAGTCACGGGCTACGACGTCGTCCGGATCAGCGGGGGCAGCGAGACGGTCGCCACCAGCACGGCCACCACGACCGCCACCCTCACCGGCCTGTCCCCCGCCACCGCCTACACCTTCGCGGTCTACGCCCGTGACGCCGCCGGCAACCGTTCGCCGCGCTCGGCCACGGTGACGTTCACGACCTCCTCCGGCGGCTCGTCGTCGTCCTGCGGCGTCGGGTACCGGGTGACGAGCAGCTGGCCGGGCGGCTTCCAGGGCGAGATCACCCTGCGCAACACCGGCACGTCGGCGATCAACGGCTGGACGCTGCGCTGGGCCTTCCCGGACAGCCAGCGCATCACCAACCTGTGGGGCGGCACGGCGACGCAGAGCGGCTCCGAGGTCAGCGTGGCGGCCGCCCCGTACACCGCGACGATCCCCGCGTCGGGCTCGGTCACCCTGGGCTTCACGGCCTCCCGGGCGACGGCGAACCCCAGCCCGACGGCGTTCACGCTGAACGGCGCGGTCTGCTCGGTGAGCTGACCGGGCGGCATCACCCCCCTGGGTGTGATCCGCGCAACATCCACACCAGAAAGCGGTTTACGCCAGGCCGGAGTGGTGAGGCGGCGGGGATGTCGCACCGGCACCCCACCGCCACCATCCCGGCAAGACGTGTACCCGCTCGTCCGTGTTCCCCGCACCGTGCCCGGGAGGTGCGATGAGCGAGGACACCCTGCGCATGCGGGCCGTGCCGGGCAGGAGCGGCGAGACCGGCGCGGGCACCGCACGCGAGGCCGCCGCACCGCCGCGGCAGGCCGGGCAGCGCGACGCGTTCTTCGACAACGCCAAGTACCTGGCGATCGTGCTGGTGGCGATCGGGCACGCCTGGGAGCCGTTGCGGGACGGCAGCCGGACGGTCAGCGCGCTCTACATGGCCGTCTACGCCTTCCACATGCCGGCGTTCATCGTCATCTCCGGCTACTTCTCCCGCTCCTTCGACGCGAGCCCGGGGCGGATCAGGCGTCTGGTCACCGGGCTCGCCGTGCCGTACGTCGTCTTCGAGACGGCGTACACGCTGTTCACGCGCTGGACGGACCAGGAGCCGGACCGGCCCGTCAGCCTGCTGGATCCGCTGTATCTGACGTGGTTCCTGGCGGCGCTGTTCGTCTGGCGGCTGACCACGCCGGTGTGGCGGCGCGTGCGGTGGCCGCTGCCGGTCGCCCTCGTCATCGCGATGCTGGCGACGCTCTCGCCCGTCGGCAACGACCTCGACCTGCAGCGCACCCTGCAGTTCCTGCCTTACTTCGTCCTCGGTCTGCTGCTGAAGCCGGAGCACTTCCGGCTGGTGCGCCGCCGCTCGGCGCGGGTGCTGGCCGTGCCGGTCTTCGCCGCCGCCTTCGTCGTGGCCTACTGGGCGGTCCCGCGGATGAGCGGCGCCTGGTTCTACCACCGCGACAGCGCCGGGGAACTCGGCGCGCCCGCCTGGTACGGGCCCGTGATGACGCTGGTGACCTTCGGCTGTTCGCTGGTCCTGGTGGCCTGTTTCCTCGCGTGGGTGCCCGGGCGCCGGGCGTGGTTCACGGTGCTGGGCGGGGGGACGCTGTACGGCTACCTGCTGCACGGCTTCGTCGCCCAGGGGTCCAAGTTCTGGGGCTGGTACGAGCCGGCGTGGGTCCACCGGCCCGTGGGCGTGGTCGTCGTGACGGTCTTCGCCGCGGTGCTCGTGACTGCGCTGTGCACCCCACCGGTGCGGCGGTTGTTCCGCTGGGTGATGGAGCCCGACATGGCGTGGGCGTTCCGCCGGGACGCACATCAGCAGGCGCGGGACCGGAATGCCGTCCGCGAGGGGAGCGCCGCACGCGGGTGACGCCCGGCGCCCGCCGACCGCCCGGCGCCCCGCCTACCCGTCCTGCGTGAGCCGGATCAGCAGCGCGCCGGGCGTGCGCGGCACGGACACCGTCAGCCCGTCCCCGTCCCAGACGGCCCGGCCCGCCTCCGCCGAGGACGGGTGCAGGACGTCCGCGCGGACGGTCCGGCCCGCCAGGTGCCCGACGGGGACGCGGAGTTCGGCCGGTCCGCCGCGCCGCCACACCGACAGGTACGCCGTGCGGTCCCCGGGGACCTTCAGTCCCAGAGCGAGCCACTCGTCCGTCCAGCCGGGCAGGCCGAGCGGCCAGAACGGCAGGGCCCGCGCGAGGTCCCCGCGGATCGACTTGTAGACAGTGACGGCATCCCGTACGAGGGCCAGCTGGTGGTCCGACATGCGGTCGAGGTGGCCCGAGAGGTGGATCCGGCCGAGCAGGGCCCCGCCGAGGGTCGTGGTGATCAGGTCGTCGTCGAAGCCGGGCTGCGGATAGGCCCAGACGGCGCCCTGTTCGGGCGGGACCGCGGTCGGTGCGGCGGCGGCGATGGGCGGGTAGCGCAGGGGGTCCTGCTGGTCGCTGGTGGACTGGAGCTGGGCGACGGCCAGGGTGGCGCCGTCCATGCGCATGCCGCCCGAGGCGCAGTTCTCCACGACGAGTCCGGGGTGGCGGTCCAGCACGCCGGACAGCCAGTCCAGATAGGCGTGGGCGTGTCCCAGCAGCCCGGCTCCCGGTGCGAGGTCGCCGGGTGCCTGGGTGCCGGGGTCGACCACGATGTTGTAGTCCAGCTTGAGGTAGCCCACGCCCCAGTCGCCGACGATGCGGTCCACGGTCTTGTCGAGGTGGGCGCGGGCGGCCGGGTGCCGCAGGTCGAGCTGGTGGCGGCCCTGTTCGGCCAGGCGCACGCCGTCGCGCTGGAAGAACGCCTCGTCGGGCAGTTCGGCCGCGACGGGGCTGCGTACCCCGACGACCTCCGGCTCCAGCCACAGCCCGGGCACCATCCCGCGCTCCCGGATCCGGTCCAGGACGGCCTGGATGCCGCCGTCGGGGAAGCGGCGCGGCGAGGGCTGCCAGGCGCCGACGCTGTCCCACCAGCCCTGGGTGGCGTCGTCGTACCAGCCCGAGTCGATGCAGAAGTACTCGGCGCCGGCGTCCGCGGCGGCGTCGATCAGCGGCAGCAGCTTGGCCGTGGTCGGGTCGCCCATCAGGGTGTTCATGTAGTCGTTGAAGACGACGGGGAGGGCGGTGTGGTCCGGGTGCGGGCGGCGGATCGCCCGGCGGTAGGAGGTCAGGGCGCCGATCGCCGCGTCGAGGCCGGAGCCGAGGGCCAGGGCCCCGTACACGGTGGTGAACTCCTCGCCCGGGGCGAGCCGGACCCGCCACTGGTGTTCGGCGTCGGTGGGGCCGTTCAGCGCCAGGTGGCTGCCGTGCGCGTGTTCGCCCACGTCCCAGCGCCAGCCGGCCGGGGACTCGACCTGCCAGGCCCAGGCCCGGCCGCCGCCGCGCTCCGTCAGCGCGCCCATGGCCAGATGCCCGTCGGTGGGCCAGCTGCCGCGCCCGGTGAGGGCGAGGGCGGCCCGGCTGTCGTGCTGGTGGACGTCGACGTGGATGTCGGCGACGGCGGCGCGCAGCGGCTCGGTGTACCAGCGGCACTCGGCGAGCCAGTCGTTGCGGGCCCGGTGGACGTCGAGGGCGTCCGGGGCGGGCAGGCCGCCGAGCAGGAGGCTGCTGACGGACTGGACGACCAGCGGCTCGCGGCCCTCGTTGCGCAGCCGGACGCGGGAGCGGAGGACGGACACGCCGGTGGGTGAGGTGAGGTCGACGAACGCCGTCAACCCGGTGTCCGGGTCGTGGAGTTCGACGGTCAGCGACTCCCAGCCGTCGCGTCTGTCCGTGCGGTGGGTCCGGTAGGCGAGCCGGGCGCCGAAGGCCGTGCCGGTGAAGCGGGGGCCGGACCAGCCGCTGCCGTGGCCGAGGGCGGTGAGCTCCACGAGCGGCAGCGCGGAGTGCGGGGCGGCGGGGCGGTCGTCGTCGGGGTGGGCCAGCCGGACCAGCCGCAGCGTCCCGTCGGCGGCGACGGCGAAGTCGGCCCGGAGGGTCTGATGCCCCCAAGTGAACTCGTCCCGCCGCTGGTTGGAGGCCATGTGCGCCGCATCCGCCGTGCCGGTCAAGGTGCTCCCCCTCCTGACCCCGTCCCGTCCTCGGGGAGCGGAGGTCCGTGTGAATCCCTCGTTACGGTCTCTTGACGACCCAAGTGTGACCGGTCACAATCCTCGCATGAATGTGACCGGTCACACAAGGCGCCCGGCGAGCATCAGGGACGTCGCGACCGCCGCGGGGGTCTCGTACCAGACGGTCTCGCGGGTGATCAACGGCCATCCCAGCGTCCGGCCGTCCACCCGGGAGCGGGTGCTCGCCGCCATCGAGGAACTGGGCTTCCGCCGCAACGCGACCGCCCTCGCCCTGGCCAGCGGGCGCAGCCGGGCCGTGACCGTGCTCACCGCGAACACCACCCACTACGGCTACGCCTCGATCCTCCAGGGCATCGAGGAGGCCGCCCGCGCGGCGTCGTACGCGGTCGGGATCGGAGTGCTGGAGTCCGCCGAGGACGCGGCCGTCGCGGCCGAGGTGCAGCGCGCGGCGGACGCGGGCGGCGGGATCGTCGTGATCGCCTACGATCCGGCCGGTGTCCGGGCGCTGGCGGCCGTGCCCGCCGGGCTGCCGGTGGTGGGCGTGGTCGAGACCCCGGCGACTCCGCCCGGCGGCGACCGCCCGTGGGTGTGGGCCGACGACCGGGAGGCCGCCTACCAGGCGACCCGCCATCTGCTCTCGCTCGGCCACGAGACCGTGCACTACGTGGCGATCCCGTCCAGCACCCGCCGCACCAGCGCCCGCACCGGCGGCTGGCGGCAGGCGCTGAAGGAGGCCGGCGCCCCGGAACCCCGCCCCGTGCAGAGCAGTTGGGGACCGGCGGGCGGGCACGCGGCCGGGCTGAAGCTGGCGAGGGACCCGTCCGTCACCGCCATCCTGTGCGGCAACGACGACCTCGCCCTCGGCGTGCTGCGCGCCCTGCACGAGACCGGCCGCCCGGTGCCGGGGGAGGTCAGCGTGGCCGGTTTTGACGACGCCCCGCACTCCGCCTTCCTCACTCCGTCGCTGACGACCGTACGCCTGGACTTCACCGGCCTCGGGCGGTCCGCCTTCGCCCTGCTGCACGGCGTGCTGGAGGAGTCGGCGCCGGTCGCCCCGCATCCCGTGTCCGTGCCGGAACTGGTGGTGCGGGAGAGCTCGGGGCCACCGCCCGCCGGCACCTGAACCGCGACGCCCGAACCGCCCGGACGACCCCAGAAGTTGTGAGTCCCGCTTTCTGAACCGAACCGCCTGCTCCGAAAGGCACGAGATGAAGAGAAGAGCTCTCCCCGCCCTGGCGCTGATATGCGCCGTCGGCCTGGCCGCCACCGCGTGCAGCGACCCCACCGCCGGGGACTCCGGTTCGGACGGTTCGGATGCCAAGCAGGCGGCGGTGAATCCGACCGCCCGGCTGGACGGCGTCAAGCTGACCATGTGGACCGCGCAGAACACGGTGACCGCGCCCAAGCAGGTCATCGACGCCTTCGAGAAGGCCACCGGCGCCAAGGTCGACACCCAGGCGATCCCGGACCTCTACGAGCAGAACGTGCCGACGAAGCTGGCCTCCGGCGACCGCCCCGACCTGATGTTCTGGCAGCCGTCCATCTCCACGCTGCCGTTCGTCCAGCCGAAGCAGAACCTCCTGACCCTCGACAAGGAGCCGTGGGTCTCCAAGCTCGGCGACACCGAGAAGTCCCTCGGCGTCATCGACGGCAAGCGGTACGCGGCGATCGTCACCAGCCCCGCCATGCTCGGCGTCTACTACAACAAGGACGTCTTCAAGCAGGCCGGGCTGAGCGAGAAGGACTTCCCGAAGTCCTACGACGACCTGCTCGCCCTCGGCCACAAGGTCGTCGACAAGACCGACGCGGCCGCCTTCTACGAGGCCGGCGGCGACAAGTGGCCGCTGCAGTGGCAGATGCAGGTCCAGCTCACCGACCTCGACCGGCAGTGGTGGGCCGATCTGAACGCGGGCAGGAAGAAGTGGACCGACCCGGTCGTCGTCGGCGCGATCAAGAAGTACAAGGAGAAGCTGCTCGACGCCGGGCTGGCCCAGAAGAACTACCGGACGGGCACCTTCACCGGGCAGGCCGACGCGCTGTGGAAGGGCGACGCCGGCATGGTCCTCAACGTCACGTCCTTCCAGAGCCAGTTGCAGGCCAAGTACTCCACCGCCGAACTCGACAAGAAGATCGGCTGGTTCCCGGTCGCCAACTCCTCGGCCACCGGCCTGTACTCCCCCGACCAGACCAACGGTGTCGTCGCCTTCAAGACCGGTGACGACAAGCGGCAGAACGCGGCCCGGCAGTTCCTCGCCTTCTGGCTCGGACCGGACTACCCGGACTACATCAGGACGATGAAGATCCCGTCCGTGCAGCCGTCCGTTCCCACCCCCGACGGACTGCCCGAGACGTCCAAGGACCAGCTGGCGGCCCTGCCCAAGGCCATCGGCGTCTTCCAGGCCAAGGCGATCGTCGCCCCCGACACCCACCTCTACCTGGCCGACATGATCTTCGGCAAGAAGAGCCCGCAGCAGGTCGCGCAGGCGATCCAGGACCAGTTCGCGCAGGTGGCCAAGGCCCAGGGCGCTCCCGGGTTCTGACCATGGCGGACACGGTCGTACGTACGCGCAAGCAGCCGGCTGCACACGGCGCACCCAAGGGCGTGGGACGGCTGCCACGCGCAGCCGTGCACCACCCCTGGTGGTTCGCGCTCCCCGCGATCGTCGTCTTCGCGGGCTTCTTCCTGGTGCCCAACCTGCTGAACTTCTACTACCCGTTCACCAACTGGTCCTCGTACCACGCGGACATCGCCTTCACGGGCCTGGACAACTTCCGGACCATCGCCGAGGACGGCTCGCTGCTGCGGGCGATCCGCACGACCCTGGTGTACGCGCTGCTGGCGGCGCTGTTCCAGAACGGCTTCGGGCTCGTGCTGGCGCTGCTGCTGGAGGACGACAGCCGCTTCAACCGTTTCTTCCGTGCCGTCTTCTTCCTGCCGGTGCTGATCTCGGCCCTCGCGACCGGTTATGTCTTCCAGGCGCTGCTCGACCAGGACGGGGCCGTCAACTCCGTTCTGGGCACGGACGTCCCGTGGCTGGGCTCGACGACCTGGACGCTGGTGATCGTCACGCTCATCCACGGCTGGAAGTGGATGGGCCTGTCGATGCTGATCTATCTGGCCGGGCTCAAGGGCATTCTCGGCGAGATGCTGGAGGCCGCGAAGTGCGACGGCGCGGGGCCCTGGCGGACCTTCTGGTCCGTGCGCTGGCCGATGCTCGCGCCGGCCGTCACCTTCAACGTCACCACCGCGCTGATCGGTTCGATGAACACCTTCGACATCGTGCAGGCCACCACGGGCGGCGGCCCCGCGGCCTCCACGGAGGTCTTCAACATCTACATGTTCCGGATCTTCGGGCAGGGCCTGTACGCGCAGGCCTCCGCGATGAGCCTCGTGTTGTTCCTGGTGGTGGTCGCCGTGGCGATCCCGCTGGTCGTGGGGCTCCGGCGAAGGGAGCAGATGCTGTGACCGCGGTGTGGCGGTACGGCCGCCCGGCCCTCGTCGTCCTGCTCGCCGCACTGGCCGTGGGCGTGCCGCTGTGGCTGGTCGCCGTCACCTCGGCCAAGCCGCAGGCCGAGGCGATCAAACCGAACCTGGACCTGCCCCGGCACTGGCAGCCCGCGAGCAACTATGCGGACGCCGTCGGCCAGGGCGAGATGCTGCGCGGTTTCCTCAACTCGCTGCTGGTCGTGGTGCCTTCGGTGGTACTGGTGCTGATCCTGGGCGCGGGCGCGGCCTGGGTCTTCGCCCGCCGGAAGTCGAAGCTGGTCTCGGCGGCGTACGCGCTGTGCATCAGCGGACTGCTGCTGCCGCCCGCCGTCATCACGATCGTGATGGAGCTGCGGCAACTGGGGCTGTCCAACACCCGCCCCGGCATGATCGCCGTCTACACCGGGATGTACCTGTCCACGTCGGTCTTCTTCATGACGGGCTTCATCCGCGCCATCCCCGTGGAGTTGGAGGAGGCGGCCCGGATGGACGGGGCGAGTCCGTCCCGCATCTTCTGGCGGATCGTTTTGCCGCTGCTCCGGCCGGTGATCGCCACCGCGACGATCATGGTGATGCTCTACGCCTGGAGCGACATCTTCTACGCGTTCTTCGTCCTCGGCGGCGGAGAGCGGGCGACCCTGCCGCTCAACCTCTACCAGGTCGCCAGCGCCCAGCTCTACCTCAACAACTGGCATCTCGTCTTCGCGTACGTCGTGGTGATGAGCCTGCCCATGGTCGCCGTGTTCCTCGTCGGCCAGCGAAAGATCGTGTCCGGAATCACCAGTGGAGCCGTGAAGTGACTGGAGGTCCAGCAGCGTGATCACCCCCGCCCGCACGAGAGCCCGTACGAGATCTCGTACCAGAACCGCCTTGATGACAGCACTACTTGGAGCAGCCGCCATGGCAGCCACTCTCCCCGCAGCCGGCAACGCGGCAGCAGCGGACCCCCAACGCCTCACCGTCGACCTCAAGTCCTCCGAGGGCCCGGTGATGCTCGGCGCCAACGGCGCGCTGTACGGCCTCAGCGACGACGGCGTGCCCAGCGACGCCGCGATGGAGCCGCTGAAGATCACCAGCGTCTCGCAGAAGCCGGAGGGCGGCGCCCAGCACCCCAACGGCGACGCCCTCACGGTCTCGAAGTCGTTCTTCCGCGCCGGCGGCGGCGAGATCAACGTGATGATGCAGGACATCTACGCCAAGTGGCCGTACGAGGACCTCGGCATCGACGACTACCTCCCCAAGGTCGACAAGATCGTCAAGGAGGTCTCGGCCGACCCGAACAGCGACCGCTTCGTCTACATCCCGTTCAACGAGCCGGACCAGATCTGGTACAAGCTCGACGTCGCCGACCAGGCGCAGTACGAGAAGAACCGCGACCGGTTCTTCCGGGACTGGAAGACGGTGTACCAGCGGATCCGCGCGATCGACCCGGACGCGAGGATCGCCGGACCCAACGAAGCCGCTTACCACAACCGTCTGTTGAAGGATTTCCTGGCCTTCGCCAAGCGGGAGAACGTGCTGCCCCAGGTGATGACCTGGCACGAGCTGGGCTCCGGCTCGCTGCGCGACTTCCAGGCGCACTACGACGACTACCGCACGCTGGAGCGTGAGGCGGGCATCGCCCCGCTGAAGATCAACATCGACGAGTACGCCAACCGCCGCGACCTGTCCGTGCCCGGACAGCTCGTGCAGTGGGTGTCGATGTTCGAGCGCAACAAGGTGTACGCGAACATGGCCTACTGGGACGCCGCCGGCAATCTCAGCGGCCAGGTGGTGCGCTCGAACATCCCCAACGGCGGCTGGTGGCTGTTCCGCTGGTACGCGGGCATGACCGGCGACACCGTGAAGGTGACGCCGCCGCAGCCGAACACCATCGACACGCTCCAGGGGCTGGCCTCCCTCGACACCTCCCGCCGCCAGGCGCAGGTCCTGCTCGGCGGCTCCACGGGCGACTCGGACGTGGTCGTGCGCGATGTCCCCCGGTCGGTGTTCGGCCGCACGGTCACCGCGACCGTCGCCGAGGCCGCCTGGTCCGGGTACGAGGGGCAGCACGCGGCGCCGCGGGTCCTCGCGCGCACGAAGGTGAAGGTCGCGGACGACGGCTCGGTGACCGTGCCGCTGCGCGGCCTGCACAAGATGTCGGCGTACCGGATCGTCCTCACCCCCGGCGGCGCCGGCACCCCGTCCGCCGCCAACGTCCCGTGGTCGGCGTCGTACGAGGCCGAGGACGCGGCCATCACCGACGGCAAGGTGTACACGCAGGGCACGGTCCAGAACGCCAACGGCTACGCGGCCTCCGGCACCAAGGACGTCGGCTCGCTCAACCAGCCCGGCAGCAAGGTCGCCTTCTCGGTGACGGTGCCGAAGGACGGCACGTACGACCTGGCGATCCTGTACGGCAACCAGTCCGGCGGCCCGGCCACGCAGAAGCTGTCGGTCGACGGCGGCGACCCGGTGACGGTCACCTACCCCTCCACGGAGAACTGGACGTACCGCGCCAAGAAGGACGTCCGTGTCCAACTGAAGGCGGGCACACATCAGTTGACCCTGTCCAAGGGCGACGCCGAGGTCACCCTGGACCGGATCGACCTGACCGCGCTGACGGGCACGCCCGCCGCGTCCTACGAGGCCACGCTGGCGGACATCAGCGGCAAGCCGTCCTACGACTACACCTCGTCGGCCGGTGTGGGCACGGGATCCCTGGTCCTGCGCTCCGGTGACAAGGCCGTGTTCGACGTCTACGCCCCGCGCGACGGCTACTACACCGTGGTGCCGCGCACCTCGGCGGCCGTGAAGCTCTCGCTGCACGGGGAGACGGTCACGGCCGCGCCCGGCCGCCCGCTGCGGCTCTACCTGGTCGCGGGCAACAACCGGATCGCGATGACGTCCAGCCACTCCGCCGTCCGCTCGCTCGACGTCTCCGGCGACGGCTCGGCCGTCGGCACCCTCTCCTACGAGGGCGCCAAGGCCACGCTGGCCGGCGGGGCCGAGCTCGTCGACTCCCCGCACGCGTCGGCCGGCTCGTACATCGGCTCGCTCGGCAACAGCCCCTCCAGCACCGCCGAGTTCACGGTGAACGCGCCCCGGTCCGGCCGCTATCTGCTGGTCGTCCACTACGCGCACAACGACCGCAGGGACAACGGCCACGCCTACAACACGGACATCATGTCCCGTACGGCGGACATCACGGTCGGGACGGCGGACCCGGTGAAGGTCACCTTCAAGAACACCTGGAGCTGGGACGACTACTGGACCGTCGGGGTCCCGGTCGATCTGGCGAAGGGCGCGAACAAGGTGACGTTCGGCAACGCGAGCGCCTGGGCGCCGAACATCGACCGGATCGAGCTGGGCCGGGTCGTGGGCTGAACCGCACACCGACCGGAGGCGGTTGCGGAGGAGCGAGCGGTTCTCCTCCGCAACCGGCCTGCGGGACGAACTACTCCGCCCCGGGCTCGAAGTCCTCCACGAAGTAGCTGTCGTGCCGGATGCGGAACTGCTTGAGTTCCTCGCCACCGCGCTGTGTCATCTCCGCGACCCGCTGGAAGTACTCCTCGCGTGGGGCGCCCGGGGAGAAGAGCAGGAGCATGGACATGGGCTCGTCGGTCACGTTCTTGAAGGCGTGCAGGCCGCCGACCGGTACGTACAGGAAGTCACCCGCGCGGCCCGTGACCCACCTTTCGCCGTTGTACAGCTGCAGTTCGCCGGAGAGGATGTAGAAGGACTCCGACATCGCCTTGTGGAAGTGCGTCTTGGCTCCAGCGGACCGTGCACCCAACTCCACCTTGTACAGGCCGAATTCGCCGCCCGTCGACTCGGTGGTGGCGAGGTAGTGGGTGGCGCCGCCGGGCGAGGAGATGTCCGGCGGGGTGTCGGCCGGGCGGAAAACCGCGTTCACCTCGCCCTTGTCGCCGTGGTAGCGGGACTCCGGGTACTCGGGGTACGACATGATGCGCTCCTTCGGCAGGTCTCCACCAGCATGGTCGCTCCCGCCCCTGGAAGGCGGCATCGGGCGCACGGATGATCTTGCGTCGGACCGGGATGAGGGCTGGGGACCTACCGAGGGCGGGGATCACAAGGGGGCTCCCCGCCCTATACGCTCAGGCCGTGCCCGGCCCGGGCGAGAAAGGACAGGACATCATGTTCGGACTGAGCGAGCTCGCGATCCTCCTCATCGTCGTCATAGCCGTGATCGGGGCGAAGAAGCTGCCCGAGCTGGCCCGGTCGGCCGGCAAGTCCGCCCGCATCCTCAAGGCCGAGGCACGCGCCGCGAAGGACGAGGAGGCCGGGACGGCCCCCGCGCCACGGGTGGTCCAGGGCGAGATCGTCCCGCCCGGCGCGCGGGCTGCGGACGCCCCGGACCCCCGCTGATCCTCTCCCTGCCTACAGCGTGCGCTCCAGGCGGTCGGCCACCAGCTTGACGAAGCGCGCGGGATCCTTGGGCTGGCCGCCCTCGGCGAGCACCGCCAGCGTGTGGAGCAGCTCGGCGGACTCCACGAGGCCCGAGCGGTCCTCGCGCTCCTGGTACGCCTGGTTCAGGTTCTTCACCAGCGGGTGGCCGGGGTTGAGTTCGAGGATCCGCTTGGTGCGCGGCACCTCCTGGCCCATCGCCCGGTACATGTTCTCCAGGGCCGGGGTCAGGTCGTGCGCGTCCGAGACGACACAGGCCGGGGAGACGGTGAGCCGCGCCGACAGGCGCACCTCCTTGATGTCCTCGTCCAGCTGCTCACGCATCCAGCCGAGCAGTCCGGCGTACTCCTCGGCCTGCTTCTCCCGCTCCCCGCCGGCCTTCTCGTCCTTCTCGCCGTCGAGGTCGATCTCGCCCTTGGCGACGGAGCGCAGCTTCTTGCCCTCGTACTCGCCGACGGCGTCGACCCACACCTCGTCGACCGCGTCGGTGAGCAGCAGGACCTCGATGCCCTTGTCCCGGAACGCCTCCATGTGCGGGGAGTTCTCGATGCTCTGCCGGGACTCGCCGGTGATGTAGTAGATGTCCTCCTGGCCGTCCTTCATCCGCTCCACGTACTGCGCGAGGGTGGTCGGCTCGTCCTCGGCGTGCGTGGTGGCGAACGACGCGACGGCGAGGATGGCGTCCCGGTTCTCGGAGTCGGTGACCAGGCCCTCCTTCAGGACGGTGCCGAACTCCCGCCAGAACGTGGCGTAGCGGTCGGCGTCCTTGGTCTTGATCTCCTTGACCGTGGAGAGGACCTTCTTCGTCAGCCGGCGCTGCATCATCCGGATGTGCCGGTCCTGCTGGAGGATCTCGCGGGAGACGTTGAGCGAGAGGTCCTGCGCGTCGACGACGCCCTTGACGAAGCGGAGGTAGGGCGGCAGCAGCGCCTCGCAGTCGTCCATGATGAAGACGCGCTTCACGTACAGCTGGACGCCGCGCTTGAAGTCCCGCGTGAACAGGTCGTGCGGGGCGTGCGAGGGCACGAAGAGCAGGGCCTGGTACTCGAAGGTGCCCTCGGCCTGGAGCCGGATCGTCTCCAGCGGCTCGCGCCAGTCGTGGCTGATGTGCTTGTAGAGCTCGTGGTACTCGTCGTCGGACACCTCGTAGCGCGACCGCGCCCACAGGGCCTTCATGGAGTTCAGCGTCTCGGGCTCGGGCGCGTCCTCGCCGTCGCCCTTCTCCGGGACCATCCGGATGGGCCAGGTGATGAAGTCCGAGTACCGCTTGACGATCTCCCTGATCGTCCACGGCGAGGTGTAGTCGTGGAGCTGGTTCTCCGGGTCGGCGGGCTTGAGGTGGAGCGTCACGGAGGTGCCCTGCGGGGCGTCCTCGACCTTGTCCAGCGTGTACGTCGACTCGCCGCGCGACGTCCAGCGCGTCCCCTGGCTCTCGCCGGCGCGCCGGGTCAGCAGCGTCACCTCGTCCGCCACCATGAAGCCGGAGTAGAAGCCGACGCCGAACTGGCCGATGAGCCCCTCGGCGCCGGCCCCGTCCTGGGCCTCCCGCAGCTCCTTCAGGAAACGGGCCGTGCCCGAGTTGGCGATGGTGCCGATGAGCTGTCCGACCTCGTCGTACGACATCCCGATGCCGTTGTCCCGCACGGTGAGGGTCCGGGCGTCCTTGTCGACGTCGATCTCGATGTGCAGGTCGGACACGTCGGCGTCGAGCGAGTCGTCCCGCAGCTTCTCCAGGCGCAGCTTGTCCAGCGCGTCGGAGGCGTTGGAGACGAGCTCCCGCAGGAAGACATCCTTGTTCGAGTAGACCGAGTGGATCATCAGCTGGAGCAGCTGACGTGCCTCTACCTGGAACTCAAACGTTTCGGTCGTCATGGTTCGCGAATACCTCACAGGTCCCTCAGTCGCCTGAACTGGTGGCAGACACTTTAAAACACCACGTCAGGGCCGGGGACCCGGAAGTCACACGAGGTGGGCGAAGACGACCAGGTTCTCGGTGTAGTCCCGGGCCTGACGGTCGTAGGGGCCCGAGCATGTGATGAGCCGGACCTGGGCGTCCGGGGTGTCGCGGTACACGCGCTCGCTGGGGAACTCGTCCTTCTCGAAGGATTCCGCGTCGTCGACCACGAAGGTCGCCCTGCTGCCGTCGGCTCGCGCCACGTGGAACCGGTCGCCCTTCCTCAGCTCGCTGAGCCCCGCGAACACGGCCGGTGACGTCGCGGTGTCCACGTGCCCGGCGATGATCGCGGTTCCGGCCTCGCCGGGCGAGACGCCCTTGGCGTACCAGCCGACGAGGTTGGTGTCGTGGGCCGGAGGCGGTTGGAGCTGACCTGAACGGCCGATGACGAGGTCGGTGAAGGGCGCGTTCACGGAGATCTTGGGGATGTACAGGCGGACCGGCCGGGACCGTGGCAGATGGGGTCCGGCCCCGGACGCGTCGGTCCGGTGCGGTGCTGGGGACGAGGGCGGCGCGTCGGGCACGGCGGGTGCGGCCTGCGAGACGGCCGGCGGGGCGTGCGGCGGGCCGCCGGTGTCGGACGACGACTCACCACGGCCGGCGACCATGCTCACGGTCAGGACCAGGGCGGCGAGACTCCACAGGACCGTCATGACGGTACGGAATCGCCGCCTCGACGGCGGGAGGCCGGGCTCGGCAGGGAGAAGGGGGCTGGCTGCCATCGGAGACCACCTCATTCGGGCACGGCAGCGGAACGGAGACGGCACGCGGGGGGGGACGAGCCGGGCCGCCGCGACGCGAGGAGCACGTGCGGCGGCCACGGCGGCTACGAGGTCAGGCCTCGGTCATACCGCGCCCCGGGAGGCCTTCTGGCGGCGCAGTGCGTACAGGCCGGTGCCGGCCACCGCCAGTACCGCGAGACCGCCGGCCGTCACGGCCGGTCCCGCGGCCAGTGCGCCGCCACCGGTGTGCATGCCCCCGTGCGGCTTGTCGTGCTTGTCGCCCTGCCACGAGCCGTTGTCGTGCTTGCCGTGGTCCTCCTCCTTGCCGTGGTCCTCCTGCTTGTCGCCCCAGGGGTCCTCGTCCTGCTTGTCGCCCCAGGAGTCCTCGCCGCGCTCGTCGTCCCCGAGGGAGTCCTGGTCCCAGTCGTCGTCGGAGTTCACCGCGGCCAGGGCTCCGCTGCCCGTGTCCATCCCGCCGTGCGGCTTGTGGTGCTTGTCGCCGTGCTCGGAGTCCTTCCCGTGGTCCTCGTCCTTGGCGTGCTCCTCATGCTTGCCGTGCTCGCCGTCCTTGCGGTGGTCCGGGTCGTCCCCGTCGTCCGCGGTCACCGCGGCCAGGGCTCCGCCACCCGTGTGCATACCGCCGCGCGGCTCGTCGTGTTTGCCGTCCTTGTGGTGCTCCCTGCTGTTAGAAGTGTTGTCGTGGTCCCAGTCACCCATCGCCTGGGCGTAGGCGGCGGGTGCGGCGATCGCGAGGGCGGCCGTGGCCGTGGCCGTCGCGAGCAGCATGCGGGCAGAGCGCATCGGTGAGTCCTTCCGTCGCGGGCCGGGCGCTGACGCCTCGCCAGCTCACGAGACCGGCCTTGACGTGAACCACCGTCAGTCACGCGGGGCCGTCCCACCATCCAGGGCGTTCACACGGGTTACAACCCCACCCTGACGGCGGCATTCGCCCCGGTCGGGGACACTCCGCCGCGCGTCACCATCGCCTCCGCCTCTGCCGGCCCAGGCGGCTCGGGTCCGGGTCGACCAGCTGGGCCGCCATGCCGACGAGAACCAGCCCGGTGGCGATGAGCAGCCCCTGTGCCAGGGCGATGCCGGAGCCCAGGACGGCCACGCCGAGGGCCAGGGCCCACCAGGCTCCGGTACGCCGGTACTCCCGGGGCCGGGCCGGGCGGCCGGCTCTCATGGCCCGGGTGAACCTGGGATCCTCCCGCTCGAGGCGTGCTTCGAGGTCGACGAGACGCGCGTCTTCGGACTGGGGCACGGCTTCTCCTTCGCGGCGCGGCCGGTCTCACCAGGGCTTCGGCTTTCCCCTCCAGCGGCGTCCGTCATGGGGCCCACACCCATCCTTCCCGGTGGCCGCCCCGTACGAACGCCGCGCCCCTTCAGGGGGCGCGGGGAACTGCGCGACCAGCCACGACGAGAGCCGCGCGTGCGGACGAGGGTGTGCCGGGACACCCCTACCGCTCGGCCTCGGCCGGCAGAGCGGCGGTGGCGGACGACGGTGTGCTGTCGTACGGGGAGCGCGGCTCCGTGTCGTACGACGGGGCCGTGCGGCCGGGCAGGAGGTCCTGGGCCGCCCGGAGCGCGCGGGCGAGCAGATGCGCCTGGCCGGCGGCGATGGGGCCGAGGATCGCGAGGACGAGGACGTACCCGGCGATGAACGGGGCGAGCCGGGCGTCGAGTCCGGCGCTGGCGGCCATGGCGGCCAGGATCAGCGCGAACTCTCCGCGGGCCACGAGGGTGGTGGCGATCTCGGCGGCGGGCTCGGTGCCGTAGCGGTACACGCGGGCGACGAGGAGTCCCGCGGCCACGTTCATGACGACGGTCAGGACCGCTGCCGCGGTGACCGGGCCGACGACGGAGACGATGTCGCCGGGGTCGATGGAGAGCCCGAAGGCGAAGAAGAAGATCGCCGCGAAGGCGTCGCGCAGCGGATGCACGAGCTCCCGGATGCGCGGGCCGGAGGGCGTGCCGGCCAGGATCAGGCCGACCATGAACGCGCCGATGGCGTCGGCCACTCCGAGGACCTCGGCGACTCCCGCAACGAGGACGGCCGCGCCGAGGAAGCTGATGACGAGCAGCTCGTTGTCGCGGGTGGCGATGAGGCGCCCGACCAGCCGGCTGCCGTAGCGGGCCGCGGCAGCGAGCAGCAGCAGGAATCCGAAGGCCTTGGCGCCCTGGAGGACCATGTCGCCGACGCCCTGGGCGCCGCTGATGACCGGCTGGAGCGCGGCGAGGTAGAGGGCCAGGAAGATGTCCTCGACCACGATGACGCCCAGGATGAGGCGGGTCTCCGGGCGGCCGATGCGGCCCTGGTCGATGAGGATCTTGGTGACGATGGCGGACGAGGAGATCCCCAGGACACCGGCGAGCACCAGCGCCTCCCTCAGGCCCCAGCCCAGGGCGAACCCAAAGACCAGACCCGCGCCGACGTTGAGCAGCAGATAGATGCCGCCGGCCGTCAGCAGACGGCGGCCGCCGCTCCTGAGGTCGTCGAGGTGGAACTCCAGGCCCAGGTAGAACAGCAGCAGCACCAGGCCGAGCGCGGAGAGCATCTCGAAGTCGTGTGCGTCCTCGACGATGACCAGGCCCGGGGTGTGCGGGCCGAGCAGGATGCCCGCGAGCATGAACAGCGGAATCGTCGGGAGTCCGATCCTGCCGCCGAGGCGGGCGAGGAAGGCGGCGGCCAGGAAGGCACCGCCCATGGCGAGGAGGCTGTCAGCGTGTCCCACGGGTCACCGCCTTCGCGGGCGCGCAGGGGGCGGATCGTTTCACCGTGCGGGGATGGATAAGGGCTCCTCCTTCGTGGGGCTGGGTCGGACGGCGTCGTGCGCGTCTCGGCGCCGGCCGAGGCCCCGGTCATGACAACCGGCCCGATCCTCGCCGACGTTGCCAGCCTCACACGGGCCCCGGGCCCGTCACCATCGGTGCCCGCACCCATTTGGGGGCGGGGGCGACACCCATCACGGGGCCCGTCACGGGGCGGCACCCGTCACCGGGAGGACACGTCACGGGGACGACAACAGACAGGCGGACGGCACCGGTTACAGGGAGACACCCATCACGGGGCGACACCCATCACGGAGCGACACCCGTCACGGGGCGACACCCGTCTCGGGGACGGCCCCCGTCACGGGAGGGGCACCCATCACGGGAGGCCTGTCACGGGCGCGGCACCGGTCACAGCGGGCGGCACCCGTCACTGGGGGGGGCGACGCCCATCACGGGGGTGGCACCCCGCTCCCTGTCACACGTGGCGGTGGTCGATGCCCAGCAGGCTCGCCGCCGCCCTGAAGTCGGCCGCGTGGTGGCCGACCGCGAGGGACCAGTGGTGGCCGACACCCGTGGCGCTCCACGCGTCCACCCATTCCCCGGGGTCGCGGCCGAAGTCGACGCGGCTGGTGGTGTTGCCGATCTCCAGCAGGGGTCCCGGTACGACGGTGCCCTCGGAGGTGACGAAGGACAGACTGCCGTCGGCGTCCTGGCCGAGGCCGAGCAGGGTGACGGGCCCGTGCTGGACGTCGAACTCGACGCTCACGCCCCAGCCGCGTTTGCCGTGGTAGACGCCGAGCCCGCGCAGCAGGGGGTCGCGGGCGCTGACCGCGAGGTGGGCGGGTCCGTCGTGGCCCATCTCCACGACGCCGTCCTCGAAGTTCAGGGCCTGGATCTCGGTGAAGGAGCCTCCGGCACCGACGCTCTGGGAGGCGAGCTGGGCGACGCTGGTGCGCAGTTCGTACTCCCCGGCCGCCGGCACGCCCCGGGCCGTGAGCAGGGAGGCACCCAGGATCATGCCGGCACCGAGCCGCTCGTGCAGCTCCCCGTCGAGGCCCCGGTGGTAGTACGCGAGGCTGTCGAGCTGGAAGTCCGCCACGAGCCGGTCGAGGGCGACCGAAACGGTCGCGCCCCAGGCGAAGTCCTCCTCCACGACACTGTCGTCGAGGGTGAAGACCTGCCGGGCGAGCGCCATCCGCTCCCGGGTCTCCTGCTCGGTCACGCGCTCCACCCGGTGCCGCAGGTCGTCGAACTCCAGCACCTCCACGTGCGAGCCGAACGTCGTGGACAGCAGCGTCGGATCGGTCTGCACGTCGAGCATGCCGGGGTACACGTGTCCCATGAGGCCGTGCCGGGCGTGCCGGAGCGCGGCGCGGATGTGCGCGGCCCGGATCCACTGTTCGATGCGCCGCCAGGCGGACTCCTGCCGCAGCCAGCCCGAGACCGACCGGAAGGGGATGCCGGCGCGCCGGAAGACGTTGCCGACCTCGGGGACGGGGCACTGGCCGCAGTAGGCCAGCCAGGCGCCGGTGTCGAAGGAGGCGTGGTCCATCCTCTCGGTCGGCTGGAGGTCGATGACCAGGACCGGCGTGTGCGAGCGCTGCGCGATCGGCAGCACCATCGACGAGGTGAGGTACGTCGTCAGGAACAGCACGATCAGGTCGCAGTCGGCCTTGCGCAACTGCTCGGCGGCGCGCGCTCCTTCCCGGGCGTCGGAGACGAACCCGGCGTCGGTCACCTCCGCGTCCATGTCCCGGAAGCGCTCGGCGACGTAGGCGGCCGACTCCTGCAGCTGCGGGAGGAGCCCGGGGAACTGCGGCCAGTACGTGCCGAGTCCGCCGGCGACCAGTCCGATCCGGGTACGGCGCCGGGTGACCGGCGGGAGCAGGTCGTGCAGGGCGGCGGCCCGTACGGCGGTGCGGTCCGCGGTCGTTGCCATGGTCGGTGCTCCTTGTCGGGTCTGCTGCGGCTCAGGTGCTGGGGACACGCAGGTCGGCTCTGTCCCGCACGGCGCCGGTGGTACGGCGGACCAGGACGCGGATGATGAACACGCCCGCGAACGCGGCCACCGTCATGCAGGCGGTGATCGTCCAGAGCAGGACGGACGGGCTGTGGTCGGCCAGGGCGGGAGTGAAGAACGCGGCGACCGCGAAGACCCCGCGGGACAGGGCGTAGGTGAGGCCCTGGGTGGTGCCGCGGGTGTCCGCGGGCAGCGTGAGCTGCGACCACACCTTGTAGTTCGCCTCTCCGGCGAAGGGGTTGGAGAGCTGGTAGAGCACGAAGAAGACGAGCATGCCGACGAGCGCGCCCGCGGTCAGGGACGCGATGACGAAGGCGAGGATCTGCACCACCGCGGCCACGTGGAACAGCCGGTCGCGCCAGGGGCTGTCGGCGACCCGGACGAAGGCGAAGGTCAGCAGCACGCCGATCGGGATGAAGGCCAGGTTGATCCCGGTGGCCAGGCTCTGTGAGGCGTCGCTGACGGTGACGAGCAGATAGGTGCCGAACTGGCCGAAGGTGTTGGCCCCGAGGCCCCAGGTGACGTAGAAGACGAACGTCGCGGTCATGGGCAGCAGGGCTGCGCGCGTCCAGATCTTCTTCAGGGCGACGCGCTGCGGGGCGGCCTCCGTCGCCGGCTCGGCCGTGTCGTGCTCCGCGGACAGCTTCAGGCGGGAGCGCAGGGCCCAGGTGACGAGTGCGGCGACGGCGAGCTGTCCGGTGATGAGCCGGGCCCCGGTCATGCCCGTGGTGGACAGGACGAAGCCGAGGAAGATGGCGACGGTGATGCCCAGCATCCACATGACCTGCGTGAAGGCGATGAGCCTGCCGCGGGCCCAGGAGGGCGCGGCGTCCGAGACCACGGCCAGGGACGTCGGCAGGTCGGCGCCGGCCGCGAGTCCCGCGACGAGGACGCCGATCAGCAGCGTGATGTCGTCGGGCGCCAGCGTGATGACGATCGCCCCGAGCGCGAAGCAGAAGATGTCCCAGTTGTAGACGCGGCGGCGGCCGAAGAGGTCGGCGAGCCGGCCGCCGACGAGGGAGCCGACGGCGATGCAGCCGGTGACGATCGCGCTGATGGCACCGGCCATCCACACGCCCATGTCGTAACTGTCGCGGTAGATGGCCAGGTTGACGGAGATGCTGACGATCAGCCCGGCGTCGAGGTAGGAGGCCATGCCCGACAGGGCGGCGGCCTTCCAGAGCGGTGTGGGGATGGGGCGGGTACCGGCCATCATGCGACTCCGTCGTCTGGTGACATCGCGGTTCCGGGGGCCTGGTCGCAGCGAATATAGGGCGGGAAAAACGTTGCAACAAGGTGTCGCGCAGACATCGGCTTCAGCGTGTCGCCGTCCGCCGTGCCGTCCGGGGATATGGCGTGACCGTTCCAGGTCGCCTACGGTGAAGGTGGCCTAAAAACGTTTCAGGGGAAGGACCGCGTCCGTGATCTCCCCCGCGCTCCGGCAGTTGTTCGAGGACCCGCCCCGCGATTTCGGCCCGGCTCCCCTGTGGTGGTGGTCGGGTGCGAAGGTCACCCGCGAGCGACTCGCCTGGCAGCTGCGGGCGTTCGCCGAGGGGGGTGTCCACAACCTCGTCGTGATCAACCTGGCCCCGGCCGGTCCGACGTTCGGCGCCCGGGCGGACGATCCGGCGTGGTTCGGCGAGGAGTGGTGGGCGCGCTTCACCGACGCCTGCGAGATCGCCGCGGAGTTGGGCACACGCCTGTGGTTCTACGACCAGATCGGGTTCTCCGGCGCCAATGTGCAGGGCGGTGTGACACGGCGTCACCCCGAGGCCAGGGGTGGTGCGCTGCGCTCTCGCGACGTCACCGTCTCCCGGGGCACGGTGGCCCTGCGGGACGCCGAGACCCCGCTGGCCGCGTACTCGCCGCGGGGCCGGCGCCTCGACGTCGCCGTGGACGGCCCGGGCGAACTGTCCGTCGCCGCCGCCGACGGAACCGGCGTACGGCTCGTCACCACCGTGCCCACGGCGTTCGACTATCTGGACCCGCAGGCCGTCGGGCTGTTGATGGACACCGTGCACCACGAGTACGACCGCCGCGTGCCCGAGTACCTGGGCACCGTCGTCGCGGGCAGCTTCCAGGACGAACTGCCGGGCACGAACGCCTGGAGCCACCGCTTCGCCGAGGAGTTCCGCGCCCGGCGCGGCTACGACCTGCTCGACCACCTGCCGGCCCTGTTCGGCACGGACGCCGCCGTCCCGGAGACGAAGATCCGCGCCGACTACTACGCGGTCCGCGCGGAACTCACCGAAGAGGCCCTCTTCCGGCCGCTGGCCGCATGGCACCGGGAGCGCGGGATGCTGCTGGGCAGCGACCAGAGCCACCCCGCCCGCGCCGGCTACCCGGCCCAGTCGACGCAGATCTACACCGACTATTTCCGCACCCACCGCTGGTACGGCGCCGCCGGCAGCGACCACCACGGCGACGCCAAGGTGCACTCCTCCATGGCGCACCTCTACGGCCACGAGCGGGTCTGGATCGAGGCGTTCCACTCCTCAGGCTGGGGCGGCACGCTGGAGGACACCTACCATTGGCTGCTGCCCTTCCTGCGCAGCGGCGCCAACCTGTACAACCCGCACGCCAGTTACTTCGGCACGGCCGGTGGCTGGTTCGAGTGGGCGCCGCCGTCCACCGACTGGCGCCAGCCGTACTGGAAGCAGTATCCGGCGTTCTCCCGGGCCGTGGCGCGGATCTGCTCGATCATGTCCTGGGGCGGTTACGCCGCCGACGTGGCGGTCCTGCACCCGACCGCGACCATGCAGGCCCTCGTCCCGCTGGACGCGCCCGTGCGGCACTTCGGCGACGGCCGGCTGGGCGACGGCCACGCCGAGGCCGACGAGACGCAAGCCCACTACCTCGACCTGTGCGGCACGAACAACTGGCTCGCCCCGCACGCCGGCGCCCTGGACCGGCGCGGCATCTCCTTCGACGTCGTCGACGACGACTCGGTGCAGCGTGCCAAGGCCGCGGACGGCGCCCTGCGGGTCAGGGACCTGGCGTACCGCGCGGTGCTGCTGCCCTCGGCGAGTGTGCTGGAGGAGGAGACGGCGCGGCGGCTGACCGAACTGCTCGACGTGGGCGGCCGCGTCGTCGTCGTGGGCCGGCCTCCCGCCACGGCCGCCGGCCGGGCCGGTGACGACGCGATGGTGGCTGCCCTGCTGGCGCATCCCCGGCTGGAGCGGGTGCGCGACCCGGAGGCCGGCGCGGCGGCCGTGACCGACGCGGCCGGTCACGCCACGGGCGAGGTGCCGCTGCTCGTGCGGCGGACGGGGAACGAGGCGGTGGCGCTGGTGACGGCGGCCTTCCCCGAGATCGGCGCACATCCGCTGCGGCCCGGGTCCTCCCCGCCGGGCGACGCGGCCGGCACCTCGTCCGTCACCGTGCGCGCCGCCGTCGCGGAGGCCGAGGTGTGGAACCCGGCGACCGGTTCCCGCGCGCCCGCGCACGTCACCGTCTCCGGCGACCGCGACGGCGACGTCTCGACCATCGACGTGCCGCTGGACGGTGCCCCCGCGGTCCTGGTCGTGTGGCGCGAGGGGCGGCCGGCGCCCACGGCCCCTCGACGGGAGGCGCCCGCCCGGGTGCTCGACGTCTCGACCGGCTGGCACGGCCGCCTGGTCCCCACCATGGACAACACCTGGGGCGATCTGGCGCTGCCCCCGGGTTCGCCGGTGGACGAGCCGCAGATCTGGACCATGGAGTGGACCGAGGGCGGGGCTTGGCAGCGGACGCGGGTCACCTACGGCAACCGGGTCCGTGTCCTGCCGCCGGTGCCGCTCGGCCGAGTGCCCGAGCCGCTGGACGCCGCGTCCGTGGAGCGCGTCCTGGCCGGTGAACTGCCGCTCGTGCCACCGGGCGCGGGCTGGGACGTCGCCGTGTACTCGTCGAGCCGGGGCATCCCGGACCCGGGCGGCCTGCTGGGCCTCAAGGGGCTGGTGAACGAGGAGTTCGTCCGCGTCCCGGTGCCGGTCGGCGGGACGGCCGCCCGGGTCCGGGCGATCGTGGAGACCGGCCACCGGGGGCCCGGCGAACTGCACGTCGGCGCGGAGTGCGCCAAGCGCGTGTGGTGGAACGGCGAGCCGCTGGAACCGGACGGCGGCGGCTACCTGGCCTCCGCCCGGGTCACGGTGGCCCGGGATCGCAACGTGCTCGAGTACGAACTGTCCGGCGCCCAGAGCCGCCCCTCGACGATCTCGGCCGCCGACGGCACGCCCCTGGGCAGCTTCTTCTGTCTGTCGGAGCCGGGCGGGCTCGGGCCGCGTCCGCGGTTCATGCGGCCCCCGGACGGAGTGCGGCCGGACGGCCGCGTCACCTACCGGGCGCGGCTGCGGGTCCCTGGCGACGACGCCCGGGCCGTGCTCGTCGTGGGTGCCGCCTCGGCGGTCACCGTGCTGCTCGACGGGGAGGTCGTGGCGCGGCAGGAGAAGGTGGAGTACTACGAGGCGGACTGGGGCGCCGTGCCGATGTTCTTCCGGCACGAACCGGTGCTCGGGGCGGGCGCGCACACGCTGGAGGTCGTGGCCGACGCTGCCGACGCCCGGGACGCGGTGTTCGTCGACCTGGTGGTGCGCTCCGGAGCCGGGGTGACGGCCCTGGTCAGCGGCGCCGGCTGGGAAGCCGCGGCGGGTGACTGGCGGGGGCCGACGGTCGAGGACGAGCGCAGGCGGGGCGAGGTGCAGCACTGCCACGCGACGGTACGGCCGCACCCGCTGCCGGACACGGGGTGGCTCACCGGCCGGCCGGTGCTCGGCGGCACCGTATGGCCGTCGCGGTCCACCGACGAGGTCCGCGCGATCCCGCAGCGCTTCCGGTTCACGGTGCCGGCCGGAACGGTGTCGCTCGGCCTGCCGTTGGCGCTGCGCGCGAGCGTGCGCGTCGGGGACGGGCCGGAACTCCCCCTGGGGGACGATCGGCTGACACTTCGCCGGCCGCTCCCGGAGCCCACCTCGGTCGAGGTGGTCACCGAGCCGGCGGCGGTCCTGCGGGGCGGCTCCGCCTGGCGGGGGCCGGTGCGTGTGCGTGCCGTGCCGGCGCCGCTGCCCCTGGGGGACTGGCGGGAGCTGGGGCTGGGCGGTTGGAGCGGAGGCGTGACGTACGCGCGGGTCCTGGACGTGCCGTCGGGGCCCGATCCCGTGCTGGATCTCGGGCGGGTGCGGGGCAGTGCGGAGGTGTCGGTCGACGGGGAGCCGGCCGGTGAGGCGTTCTGCGCGCCGTACCGTTTCCCGTTGCGCGGTGCCGCCGGGCGTACCGTGCGGCTGGAGGTCACCGTCCGGGGCACGCTGGCGCCGTATCTCGCCGAGGCCACGCCGACGGCCTGGGCGTTCGAGTCCCAGCTGTCGTCGGGGCTGCTGGGGCCGGTGACGCTGCGGATCCCGTCCGCATCGGACGGCGGGATCTAGTCCTCGGCGGGCGGTCGGGTGGAGTCGCGCACGACGAGGCCGGGGGCGAAGACGCGGGTCTCGTGGACGTGGTCCGCGCGGGCCTCGATCTCGTCGAGGAGCATCTCCACGGCCGCCCGGCCGAGGTCCTCGACCGGCTGCCGGACCGTCGTCAGGGTGATCGCGCCGAAGGTCGCGATGTCCAGATCGCCGTAGCCGACCACCTGGACCTCCTCGGGGATGCGCACGCCCCGGTCGGTCAGCCCGCGGCACACGCCCGCCGCGAGGAAGTCGTTGGTGCAGAAGACCCCGTCGGGCAGGTCCCCGAGGCCGTGCGCGATCCGTGTGCCGTACGCGACGGTCATCCGCTCGGCGACGACCTGGTCCAGCCGTGCCTCGCGCCGGCTGCGCACGGCCTGCCGGGCGCCCTGGTAGCGGTCGGCGCACTGGCGTATGCCGCGCTCGCCGTTGACGACGAGGATGTCGCGCGCGCCGCTGTCGAGGAGGTGCTGTACGGCGATCCGGCCGCCGGCGATGTCGTCGACGGAGGCGGAGCAGCCCTCCCGGTCGGGCATCGCGCGGTCGGCCAGGACGAGCGGGATGCCCCGCTCGCGCAGCCGGGCGAGCCGGCCCGGGTCGGCGCTGAGCGGCACGACGACGACGCCCACGGCCCGCTGCTCGACGAGCATGCTGAAGTAGCCCTGCTCCCGTTCCGGGTCGTCTCCGCTGTGACAGAGGACCAGGGAGTAGCCGTGCTCGTAGGCCGCGTCCGCGGCGCCCCGGGCGATGCGCGCGTAGAAGGAGTTGGTCACGTCGGGCAGCACCAGGCCGATGGCCGAGGCGCGCCCCGTGCGCAGTCCGGCGGCTCCTGGGTGGGGGACGTAGTCGAGCGCGGCGACGGCGACGCGGACGCGCTCGGCGGTCTGTGCGGTGACGCGCTCGGGCCGGTTGAGCACGTTCGACACCGTGGACACCGAGACGCCGGCGGCGGCCGCGACGTCCTGGATGCGGGCGGGGCGTGCCGGAACGGCGTCCACCCCCTCGCTGTTGCAGCCGTGCGACCAGGCACGACCGTGGCCTTCATGGGCGCCGCAAGTATAACGTGACCGGGCTTGGAACGTTTTTCCCGCCCGCTCGTCACAGGAGGACTGTGGTGCGGTGCTCGTAGTCCAGCCCGTGTTCGGCGCAACGTCCCTCACCGCGGGGGCAGATCATCGAGTACTCGCCGACCCGGGCCCGGTACACCCGCCACGGGGCAGGCGGACGAACCTCCTCCGGTTCGAGGGAGCGGCCGCCGCGTCCGGCGGGGCGGGGGATCACCCGCAGGCCCTCCAGGGCCGCCTCCCCGTGGAGTTCCTCCGCCGTGGCCTTCAGATACAGGGCGAGGGGACTCGCCGTGCCCACCGGGGCCCGGGAGTCGTGGAGGACGATGCCGATCCGGGGCTCGTGGGCGATGTTGCGGGAGTGCGTGACCTCGGGGGACGAGACCCAGTACAGGTCCCGTCCGTCCTCGGTGGAGTAGAAGACGGGCGAGGCCCAGGGGGCGCCGTCCTGGCCGACGGTGGCCAGCACCATGTACAGGTTCCGGTCGATGATCGCGCGTGCCGCGCTGCGGGTGTCCTCACTCATGCGTTCCCCCTGTTTCCGGTGTGCCGGTGCTTCCGGTCGGATGGGGGTCACTTTAGGAGCGGGGGCCGGGTCAGGCGGGGAACTCGCTCTTCAGCCAGTCGCCCTCCAGGCGGATGTGCTTGATGGTGCGGCGGTGGTGGGTGTAGGCGACGTGGAGGGTGCCGTCCGGTGTCTGGGCGAGGGAGGGGTAGGACAACTCGCGGTTGAGGCCGTCGCGGGAGTTGTTGGTCAGGCAGTGGCCGTCGCCGGTTTCGAGGTCGTGGCGCAGTGGCCAGGTGCGTCCGCCGTCCGCGGAGAGGGCCAGGGAGAGCGGGGCGCGGGGGGCGCCCCAGAACGCGTCGCCCGTGGGGGCGTTCGCCGAGGGGAGTGTCCCCGCCACTCCCCCGTCGTCGATCTCGTCGTACAGCGACGCCCTGCGGGCCACGGCGTCCGCCGCGCTGCTGTGGTTGTAGACGAGGGCGAGCCTGCCGTCGGCGAGGACGGTGTACTGGATCGAGGAGTTGTTGTTCGGCAGGTCCAGGGGGTGTGGCTCGGTCCAGGTCTCGCCGCCGTCGTACGAGGCGCTGCTGTGCACGGCGTCCGCGCGACGGCTGCGGAAGAGGGCCAGGAGTGAACCGCCCGGCAGCGGGCGGATGTTCATGTGGACGAGGCCGGTGCTGCCCGGGACGGGGCGTTCGCGCCAGGTGCGTCCGCCGTCGTCGCTGATCATGACGGAGCTGGTGTCCCGGTCGCCCGACCACGGTGTGCCGGGTGGGGCGACGCAGCGGAAGACGGGCAGCAACAGCCGTTCGCCGCCGGGGACTTGGACGATGGGCTGGCGGACGAAGACGCCGCCCTGCTCGGTCGCCGGGAACAGGACGCGGGCCGGGCCCCAGGTGGCGCCCTCGTCGTGGCTGACGCGCAGCCGGACCTCGGCCGTGTCCTGGTGTCCGGCGCGCTGTGCGGTGTGCAGGAGCCAGAGGTCGCCCGAGGGGGCGGGGAACAGCAGCGGGTTCTGCTCGGAGCGGGTGTCGTCGGCGGAGAGGCGCACGGGGACGGACCAGGTGCCGGCGTCCGGGGCGAGGCGGGAGAACCACACCGAGATGTCGGCGACGCCTTCCTGGGTACCGCCGAACCAGACGCAGCCGACGTCGCCGCCGGGCAGGACCGTGAGGTTGGCGGCGTGGTTCTGCACGGCCGGGGCGGCCAGATGGGTCTCGGTGCGGCCCGGCTCGGTGGGGTGGGCTGGCG
>NZ_MUKA01000097.1 GCF_002150735.1 Streptomyces africanus | reverse complement strand
CACCGGCGGCGCCCCGCGCGGACTTCGCGCCCCGGGACGCCCGGGAGGGCTGCGCGGGCTCGGCGAAACCACTGGCGGCCCGGCGGACGACCCGGCGGCGGCGCCGCGGAGCGGCATCCTCGGCGGGCTCGGACGCCTGGACGGCGGCTTCGGCGGGGGCCTCGGCGGCAGCGGCCTCGTCGGCTCCGTCGGACTCGGCGGCAGGGGATTCGGTCACAGGTGCCTTCGCCTCCTCGGCGGGCGTGCCGGCGGGGGCCTCGGCGGGCGCACCGGTCACGGCAGCGGCGGCCTCGGCGGGCGCGTCGGTCATGGCGACGGAGCCGGACCGGCCCGCGTCGGCGGTTGTCTCCGCCGCCTCGGCGGCGGCAGGTGCTGCGGTGGGCGCGGTCACCCGTCGCGTGGCACGCCGCCGGGTCCTGCGCGGAGCAGCCTCCTCGGCCACCTCCGCGGTCTCGGCGCCGTCGGCGGCAGCGGCGGACTCGGGGGCGCTCGGCTCGGCCTGTGCGGCGGCGGCAGCGGGCGCCGCCGGCTCCACGGCCTCGGCCGGAGCCGCGGCGGGCGAGGTCACCGTGCGCGTCGCACGACGCCGGGTGCGCCGGGGAGCGGCGTCCTCGGACACCTCGGCGGACGCGGCGGCCTCGGTCTGCTCCGGCGCCTCGGAGGCGGCGGGAGCGGACGCGGTCGCCGGCACCACGGTCTCGGCGGCCTCAGCGCTCGCCGGAGCCCCTGCGGGCGCGGCGGCACGACGCACCACGCGGCGCCGCTTCGGAGCGGCGGGCGCGGCCTCCTCGGCGCTCTCGGCGGCCTCGGGGATCTCCTGCGCCGCCGCGACGGTCTCTTCGGCGGCGGTCTCCTCGGCCTCGCCGGCCTCTACGGCGTCGGCCGCGAGGTCGTCGGGCTCCGCGGCCGGTATGGCCGGCGTGACGGTCTCCACGGGAGCGTCGGAGGAGGCACCGACGGGCGGACCCGCCGGCCGGGACGCGGCACGGCGCCGCCGACGGGGCGGCAGGGTGTCGCTGGGAGTGTTCTGTTCGGAGTCCGTGGCGGACTCTGTGGGTTCGGTCGGTTCGAGCATGCGGGCTTTTCTCCCGTCAGGCTCCCGGGCGCCGCACCTGGTCCGGCTGTGCCGGTGACGTCCGCGGCTCGCGCTGTGCGCGTCGCCGCCGTCCGGGGCGCGGGCGCCGCACGGGAGCTCTCCGTGTCCTGTCTCGCCGGTTCCGTACGCCGAATGCGTACGGCCTGGCGAAAGTCTTCTGGTCGGTGCGCTGCCCGACCCAGGTGGCTCCCGAGTCCGAGGGCGGCGCTACGACGTCCGTCCCTTCGCGGAACCTACGCCGGCGCCGTCGCGGTGGCAGACGGTTCGGCCGTTGAGTGGGCCTCCGCTGCCTCGCGGTCGGGCGCGAGCGGGTCGGTCACCGTGCCGGTCTCTTCATCGAACAGCCCCTGCGCCAGCCTGGTCACCGCTGCGGGGACCGGCGGCGCCAGGTCGGCCACGGCGCGGAGACCGGACAGGACGTCGTCGGGTCGTACGGCAGGCGTCACGTGCCGAACAACCAGCCGCAGTATCGCACAGGGCTGGTCGGTCGGCCTATCAGCCTGCGAACTGTGCGTTTCTGTGAGGTCGGGGATCTCCAGGCTCGCGACGGCGGAGCGGGCGTCGAAGGTGCGTACCCCGTTCTTGGCGAGGCGCTGGACCTCGACGGTCTCGGCCGCGTTGAAGGCGTCCGCCGCCCGGCGGGCCTCCTCCTGCGGCACGCCGTCCAGCCTCAGCTCCCACACGGAAGCCGTCAGCCGGTCGGCGAGGCCCGGGGTGCGGGCCTCGACCGCCTCGATGATGTCGAGCCCGGTGGGCAGCGACTCGTCGAGAAGGATCCTGAGCTGCTCCGGGTCGCGCGGCGCGGTGAGCGCGATCTCCAGGTACTCCGCCTCACTGCCCGTGCCGGTGGGTGCGGCATTGGCGTACGACACCTTCGGGTGCGGTGTGAAGCCCGCCGAGTAGGCCATCGGCACCTCGGCACGGCGCAACGCACGCTCGAAGGCGCGCTGGAAGTCACGGTGGCTGGTGAACCGGAGGCGGCCGCGCTTGGTGTAGCGCAGTCGGATGCGCTGCACCGCGGGTGCGGGCGGCGGGCCTTCGGGCTGTCGCTTGCCCAGTGTCGTTCAGTCCTTCGTGAGAGCGGTCGTACTGCTACCAAGAGTACGTGCCTCGCGGCCCGAAGGTTCCCCGAGGTCGACCGGCTGCGGCTGCGCGGGCGCTCCGAAGAGCATCCGCCGGAAGTCGGCGCGCGCCTGCCGTACGGACTCCCGGGCGGCGGCCAGCGCCTGTCGCGTGGCCCGTCCCACACTGCGCGCGGCCTCGGCGGCGGGCCGCAGGACGGCGTCCCGCACGACGTGTCCGACGGGCGTCAGCACGCTCCGGTACACCCACCGCACCGGCTCGACGAAGATCCACCTCAAGAGCGTCGCGAGGAACCGCCCGACGGCGAGCGAGATGTGCCCGGCGATCCGCCACGCGTGCCCGAGGGCGTCCCGGACCTCCCGCCCGATGACGGCGAGGACCCGCCCGACCGGCGTGAGGATCCAGCGCCACACGGCGAGCGCGGGAAGGACGAGCAGGATCCGCGCGATCCAGTACAGACCCGTCCCGATGCCGGTGACGACCATGCTCATCAGCCACACCAGCCCCTTGGCGCACCAGGCGATCGCCCGACCGACGGGCGCGAGGACCCACGTGTACAGCCACACGGCGGGTACGACGACGAGATACCGGGCGAGCCAGGCCACGACCGCGTACACCCCGGCCCCGACCGCGGCGAGCACGGCGCCGAGCCCCTTCAGCACCCACAGCACGGCACGCCCGACCGGCGTGAGCAGAGTCGAGTACACCCAGCCGAGCACGGCCCCGATGGCCTTGGCGAGCGAAGTGACGGCCCATGCGACCGCGTGCCCCACCGGCGTCAGCACATGCCGGTAGAGCCACACCAGCGGCACGACGAGGAGGACGTTCCCCAGCCACCCGAGCGCCTTGGCCACCGGCACGACGACATACCGCCACAGCCCCACGAACGGCCAGACGAACACCGCCCGCCCGAGCCACAGCAGCGCCCGGCCCAGCGGCCGGAACAGCACGTCGTTCAGGAACCGCCCGGCCACGACGAGCCCGTCCCACACCATCCGCACGGGGACGACCAGCACGAGCACGACGATGCGCACGGGAATCCGGATCGCGACGGCGAGACACCCCTCGGGCGCCGCCTCACGCACCGGCGGCGCGGCCGGTCCGGGCACCCGTTCACGCAGATCGACTCGCGTCTCGGAGCCCTCACGGGCCGGCTTCTCCAGATCCATACCGTCGTAGACGCCTCAGCGGCCCGTCCGGATCCAGCACGTCCGGAGTTCCTCCATCCGGCGGCATGATCATACGGCTCACGCGCCGGCGACCCGCGTGTGCAGCAGCCGGGGCGACTCCGCAAAGCCGCACCGGGCGTACGCGGGAATCGCAAGCCCTCGCGTTCACCGAGAGCCTCGCCGACCAAGTTCTCCATCCCCGCATTGTGTGGACCGGCGGCATCAGCCGTCCATGCCGCCGGCCTCCCGGCGCCCGCCCCTCAGTGCGCGTGCCCGCTCGGTGCCGGCGCGGCGTTCTTGACCGTCAGGGGCAGCAGCTTCTTGCCCGTCGGGCCGATCTGGATGGACGTGTCCATCTGCGGACACACCCCACAGTCGAAGCACGGCGTCCAGCGGCAGTCCTCGACCTCCGTCTCGTCGAGGGCGTCCTGCCAGTCCTCCCAGAGCCAGTCCTTGTCGAGGCCGGAGTCCAGGTGGTCCCAGGGGAGGACCTCCTCGTACGTGCGCTCACGCGTCGTGTACCAGTCGACGTCGACGCCGAAGGGGGCCAGGGCCTTCTCGGCGCACCGCATCCAGCGGTCGTAGGAGAAGTGCTCGCGCCAGCCGTCGAAGCGGCCGCCGTCGTCGTAGACCGCGCGGATGACGGCGCCGATCCGGCGGTCGCCGCGGGACAGCAGGCCCTCGACGATGCCGGGCTTGCCGTCGTGGTAGCGGAAGCCGATGGAGCGGCCGTACTTCTTGTCGCCGCGGATCTTGTTGCGCAGCTTCTCCAGGCGGGCGTCCGTCTCCTCCGCCGACAGCTGCGGCGCCCACTGGAAGGGCGTGTGGGGCTTGGGGACGAAGCCGCCGATCGAGACCGTGCAGCGGATGTCGTTGGACTTCGACACCTCGCGGCCCTTGGCGATGACCCTCGTCGCCATGTCGGCGATCTGGAGGACGTCGTCGTCGGTCTCCGTCGGCAGGCCGCACATGAAGTACAGCTTCACCTGACGCCAGCCGTTGCCGTAGGCGGTGGCGACCGTGCGGATCAGGTCGTCTTCCGAGACCATCTTGTTGATGACCTTGCGGATGCGTTCCGAGCCGCCCTCGGGGGCGAAGGTGAGACCGGAGCGGCGGCCGTTGCGGGTCAGCTCGTTCGCCAGGTCGATGTTGAAGGCGTCCACGCGGGTGGACGGGAGGGAGAGGCCGATCTTGTCGTCCTCGTAGCGGTCGGCGAGGCCCTTGGCGATGTCGCCGATCTCCGAGTGGTCCGCCGAGGAGAGGGAGAGCAGGCCCACCTCCTCGAAGCCCGTCGCCTTCAGGCCCTGCTCGACCATGTCGCCGATGCCCGTGATGGAGCGTTCGCGGACCGGGCGGGTGATCATGCCGGCCTGGCAGAACCGGCAGCCGCGGGTGCAGCCGCGGAAGATCTCCACCGACATGCGCTCGTGAACCGTCTCGGCCAGCGGGACCAGGGGCTGCTTGGGGTACGGCCACTCGTCGAGGTCCATCACCGTGTGCTTGGAGACACGCCAGGGGACGCCGGAGCGGTTGGGCACGACGCGGGCGATACGGCCGTCGGGCAGGTACTCGACGTCGTAGAAGCCGGGGATGTACACCCCGCCCGTCTTCGCCAGGCGGAAGAGGAGTTCCTCGCGGCCGCCGGGGCGGCCCTCCGCCTTCCAGGCGCGGATGATCGCGGTGACCTCCAGGACGGCCTGCTCGCCGTCACCGATCACCGCGCAGTCGATGAAGTCCGCGATCGGCTCGGGGTTGAACGCGGCGTGGCCGCCGGCCATGACGATCGGGTCGTCCAGGCCGCGGTCCTTGGCCTCCAGGGGGATCCCGGAGAGGTCCAGGGCCGCCAGCATGTTGGTGTAGCCCAGCTCCGTGGAGAAGGACAGGCCCAGCACGTCGAAGGCCTTCACGGGCCGGTGGCTGTCCACCGTGAACTGAGGGACGCCGTGCTCCCGCATCAGCTCCTCCAGGTCCGGCCAGACGCTGTAGGTGCGCTCGGCGAGGACGCCCTGCTGCTCGTTCAGCACCTCGTAGAGGATCTGGACGCCCTGGTTGGGCAGGCCGACCTCGTAGGCGTCCGGGTACATGAGCGCCCAGCGGACGTCACAGGAGTCCCAGTCCTTGACCGTGGAGTTGAGTTCTCCGCCGACGTACTGGATCGGCTTCTGCACGTGCGGGAGCAGAGCTTCGAGCTGCGGGAACACCGACGCAGCGACTTCGGCAGACATGTCGCGCACCTTCGTGGGCTGGACTGAACGGACAGGGTGACCATCCAGACTAACGCGACCCGGACGCGCCTTCGTACGCGCGGAAGATCAGAGGAGGATCAGCGGGAGATCACAGACCCGCAGCCCCGTCCTTGATCGCGTTCCAGAAACCGGGCAGTTCGGTCTCCACGCGCACCGCCCGCTGCTCCTCGCGCTCGTGGAGCACGCCGTAGGTGAAGGTGTTCTCCCCGGCCGCGTGGGCGACCGCCGCCAGCTCGCGCAGGGCCTGCCGGGCCATCACGCTGTCCTGGTGCTCGCCGAGCAGGATCTGGAGCGCTTTCATGGTCTTGACCAGGTCCTTGGCCGGCTTGCCGAGGGCCGGCCGGGCGGCCTCCGCCGCGTAGCGGGCGCGCTTGGTCTTCTTGCGGGCCTCGTGGATCGCGACGTCGCGGTCGGTGCCGGGCTCCAGTTCCACAGCCCGCTCGACCAGCCCGGCGACCTTGCGGACGTCCCTCGTGACGGCCTTGGCGATCTTCTTGTGGGGCTTTTTGCCGGCCGCCTTCTTGAGGGGCGGGTCGGCGATCAGCGCGTCCAGAGCGTCGAGCAGGGCGAGGTAGCGGCCGGAGTCCAGGACTCCGATGAGCCGCCCGCGGGTTCCGCCGTGCTCGGCGCTCGCCCAGGTGTGCAGCCGCTCGCGGACCGGGCCGCGGACCAGGGTGGCCGGCACCTCGTCGAGGGCCGTCGTCAGCCGTGCGGTCAGCACTTCGCGGTCCCGGTCCAGGCCCAGCTCACCGGCCAGCCACTTCAGCTCGTCGCCGACCGGGTCGGTGACGGTCCGGTCGAGGAGCTCGCCGTACGTCTTGAGGGTGCTGCGCAGTCTGCGGGTGGCGACGCGCAGGCTGTGCACGGCGTCCTCGGCATCCCGCCGCACGGCCGGGTCGAGTTCGACGACGGCGTCCCGCTGGGCGCGCACGTACGCCAGGACGTGGTCTGCGGCGGTCACCGGCCGCGCGGCGGGGGCGGACGCGGGCTGCCGGTGCGGCGCCGTCTCCGCGAGGGCCCGCGCCAGTTTCGACGGCGAGGCCGACGGCCGTACGCCCGCCTTGCGCAGCCGCTTCTCGACCTTGTCGAGGAAGGCCGGGTCTCCCCCGTCGGCGAGTTCCACCTCGATCTCCGTCCACTGCGCCTCACCGCCGCCGGCCGTGAGCCGGTCGGCCCGTACGGCGTCGACGCTGACCTCGGCGAGCAGCTTGCCGTCGGCGTCGACGAGGTGGCGTACGTCGCGGTCGGAGCGCAGCCGGACGACGGGCAGCAGTTCGCCGCCGCGGACGCGGGAGCGGACGAGCCCGGCGAGGTCGCCCGGGAGGGTGTCGGAGAGCGGGGCGCGGATCTCGTCGCGGACGCCGGGGGCGACGGGGAACTTCAGATGCCAGCCCGCGTCCGAGCCGCCGGTGCGGCGGCGCAGGGTGACGGACGACGCGGCGAGGCGTTCGTCGGCGGTGTCGTAGTAGGTGGCGTCGAGGTGGGCGACGCCCTGGTCGAGCACGGTCGCGACGCCGGCGACACCGGTCAGGTCGGGAAGCCCGCTCTCGTCGGATTCGTACTTGCGCTCGACCTCGCGCTTCGTCTCCGCCATGCCATGGAATCTAGTGGCTGACCGGCCGGGGCGGCAGTGGTGGGCGCCCTCATCCAGGGCGTCGCGTTCAGGTCGTCAGCAGGGCCCGCATCTCCTCGCCGTCCGGGAACGGCGCGTCCTTCACCGTCCGGGAGACGAGGTACACGTGGGCGTCCTCGAACTGGTGGTACGACAGCGGCTCCGGGCCCTGTCCGACGATCAGTACGTTGTGCTCCAGGCGCCAGCTGACGTACCGGGTGTCGTACCTGGGCTGCCGGATGTCGTGGTTCGGCAGGCCCAGCCGGTCGGTGAAGCGCCGCACCACGGTGCCGAAGTGCGCGTCGAACTCCGGCCGCCAGGCGCCTTGCTCACTGGTCCAGCCGGGGAGGGGGCCCCAGCAGTCCTCGTCGAGCAGGCCGCCGTCGACCGAGTAGAGGTAGGCGAACGGCAGGTAGAGCGAGCCGTCGCCGTCGCAGGTGACGAAGTGGCCCTGCGGGGTGACGTGGGTGGCTTCGGGGACATCGGGTGTGTCCTCGTACGCCGGTCCCTGCACCGCCTGCGACCAGTCGGGCCAGCCGCCCTCGCGCATCCGCGCCTCGATGGCGTCGTCGTCGGTCAGGTCCAGCTCCGCCAGCGCGAGGAGCTGACTCACCAGATCCTCGGTCACCGGGCACAGGGCCACGTACTCCCCGGACATTCCACTCCCCCGTTACTACCCGTTAGGCCGACATCGGTCGTTGTACCCGGATCGACTGCAACAGGCCGACCGCTATCCACACGGCGAACATCGACGAACCACCGTACGACACGAACGGCAGCGGCAGGCCGGTGACCGGCATGATGCCGAGCGTCATCCCCACGTTCTCGAAGGTCTGGAAGGCGAACCAGGCGACGATGCCGGCGGCGACGACCGTGCCGTACAGGTCGGTGGTCTCCCGGGCGATACGGCAGGCCCGCCACAGGACGACGCCGAGCAGCAGGATGATCAGGCCGCCGCCGACGAAGCCCAGTTCCTCTCCCGCCACGGTGAAGACGAAGTCCGTCTGCTGCTCGGGTACGAACTGGCCGGTGGTCTGCGAGCCGTGGAAGAGGCCGGAGCCGGTGAGGCCGCCGGAGCCGATGGCGATCCGGGCCTGGTTGGTGTTGTAGCCGACGCCGGCCGGGTCGAGCTCGGGGTTGGCGAAGGCGGCGAAGCGGTTGATCTGGTACTCGTCGAGCACGCCGATCTGCCAGACGGTGACCGCGCCGAGGGTGCCCGCGCCGAGCAGGCCGAACACCCAGCGGTTGGACGCCCCGGAGGCGAGTAGCACGCCGAGCACGATGATGACCATGACCATGACCGACCCGAGGTCGGGCATGAGCATCACGATCAGCATGGGCACGGCGGCCAGGCCCAGTGCCTGAAGGACCGTGCGGTGGTCGGGGTACTGCCGGTCGCCGGCGTCGACTCTGGCCGCCAGCAGCATCGCCATGCCCAGGATGATCGTGACCTTCACGAACTCCGAGGGCTGGAGGGAGAAGCCGCCGGGGAGCTTGATCCACGAGTGGGCGCCGTTGATCGTGGAGCCGAGCGGGGTGAGCACCAGCAGGATCAGCAGGAGCGAGAAGCCGTACAGGACCGGCACGGCCGTGCGCAGGCCGCGGTGGCCCAGCCAGATCGTGCCGGCCATCAGGGCGAGGCCGATGCCGGTGTTGAGCAGGTGCCGGATGAGGAAGAAGTACTGGTCGCCCTGGTTGAGCTCCGTGCGGTTGCGGGTCGCCGAGTAGACGAGGAGCGTGCCGAGCAGCGACAGGGCCATCGCCGACAGCAGGATCGGCCAGTCGAGCCGCCGCGCCACCGAGTCGCGGGCGAGGAGCCTGGTCCAGCCGGAGCGCTCGGGGCCGTAGCCGGAGACCTGGAAACTGTTCACACCGCCGGTCATGTCGGCAACCTCCGGCTTCCCCGACGGCGCCGGCGCCTTCGGGTGTCACGGTTCTCCGGCGACGGCGGGGCCGACGTGGCCGGCTGGAGCGGGTCGGCCGGGGCGTTCGGGTCCTTCTTTTTCGCCTGCTGGTCCTTGGCCGGGTCCTTGGGCACCTTCGGGGAGGCGATGGTGCCGTCCGTCTTGACCTTCGGCAGGGTCTTTTCCGGGGTGGGCAGCAGGGCCTTCTTCGCGTCGATGTCGCCGTCCTCGGAGACGCCGTACAGCGCGTTGTAGATGTTGCGGACGGCGGGGCCCGAGGCGCCGGAGCCCGTACCACCCTGGGAGATCGTCATGACGATCGAGTAGTCCTTGGTGTACGTGGCGAACCAGGAGGTGGTCTGCTTGCCGTAGACCTCCGCCGTACCCGTCTTGGCGTGCATCGGGATCTTGTCCTGCGGCCAGCCGCCGAACCGCCAGGCGGCCGTACCGCGGGTGGCGACTCCCTCGAGGGCTTCGTCTATGCGGTCGCGCGTCTGCCGCGTCATCGGCAGCTTGCCGTGCGACCGGGGCTTGATCGGCGTGACGGTCCTGCCGTCGGCGCTGATGACGGCCTTGCCGACGGAGGGGTTGTAGAGGGTGCCGCCGTTGGAGATGGCCGAGTAGATGGTGGCCATCTGGATGGGTGTGACGAGGGTGTCGCCCTGGCCGATGGAGTAGTTGACGGAGTCACCGGCGCGCATCCGGTTGCCTTCGAGGCAGTTCTCGTAGGCGATCTTCTCGGCGTAGCTACCGTTGCGCTTGCCGGTGCGGCACCAGGCGTCCTTGTTGGCCTTCCAGTAGTCCAGCTTCCACTTGCGGTCGGGGACGCGGCCGGTGACCTCGTTGGGCAGGTCGATGCCGGTCTCCTTGCCGAGGCCGAACTGGTGCGCGGTCTTGTAGAACCAGTCGTTGGGGTGTTTCTTCGGCTTGCCGCCGCCGTCCTTCTTCCACTCCTCGTGGGAGAGCCGGTAGAAGACCGTGTCGCAGGAGACCTCCAGGGCGCGGCCGAGGCTGATCGGGCCGTATCCCTTGGATTCGAAGTTCTTGAAGACCTGGCCGCCCAGGGAGTACGAGCTGGAGCACTGGTAGGGGCCGTCGAAGGAGTAACCGGCGTTGATCGCGGCGGCCGTCGGGATGACCTTGAAGATCGAGCCGGGCGCGGACTGGCCCTGGATCGCGCGGTTGAGCAGCGGGTAGTTGGAGCTCTTGCCGGTGAGCCGCGCGTAGTCCTTGGCGGAGATGCCGCCCACCCAGGCGTTCGGGTCGTAGTTGGGGTTGGAGGCCATGGCGACGACGCGGCCGGTCTTGGCCTCCATGACGACGACGGCGCCGGAGTCGGCCTTGTAGTTGGTGCCGGTGTTCCGGTCGTGCTGCCTGCGGGCTTCCTTCATGGCCTCGTTCAGCTGGTACTCGGCGATCCGCTGGACGCGGGCGTCGATGCTGGTGACGAGGTTGTCGCCGGGTTGGGCCGGGTCGGCCTCGGCCTGGCCGATGACGCGGCCGAGGTTGTCGACCTCGTAGCGCGTGACGCCGGCCTTGCCGCGCAGCTGCTTGTCGTACTGGCGCTCCAGGCCGGAGCGGCCGACCTGGTCGGAGCGCAGATACGGCGAGTTGGTGTTCTGGGCCTTCTTGATCTCCTCGTCGGTGACCGGCGAGAGGTAGCCGAGGACCTGGGCGGTGTTGGCCTTGCCCGGGCTCGGGTAGCGGCGCACGGCCTCGGGCTCGGCGGTGATGCCTGGGAAGTCCTCGGCGCGCTCACGGATCTGGAGGGCTTGCTTGGGGGTGGCCTCGTCGGTGATGGGGATGGGCTGGTACGGCGAGCCGTTCCAGCAGGGCTGGGGGGTCTTGGCGTCGCAGAGCCGGACCTTCTCCTGGACCTCCTTGGGCGTCATGCCCAGGACTCCGGCGAGCTTGGTGAGGACGTCCTTGCCGTCGTCCGGCATCTTCAGCAGGTCCGTGCGGGAGGCGGAGACGACCAGTCGCGTCTCGTTGTCGGCGAGGGCCACTCCGCGCGCGTCCAGGATGGAGCCGCGGACGGCGGGCTGGACGACCTGCTGGACGTGGTTCCCCGACGCCTCCTTGGCGTAGGCCGCGCCCTCACGGATCTGGAGGTACCACAGGCGGCCGCCGAGGGTGAGCAGGAGGGACAGGACGAGAACCTGGATGACGACGAGCCGGATCTGGACCCGTGGGTTCCGCCCGGTCTCGGGGATGTTGGTCACTGCGGCTGCCTCCCCCTCTCAGTGCGCGTACGGATGTGCGGGTACGAAGCCGGGCCAGGGCGCGACGCCTGGCCCCGGTGCGGAGCCGGGCCAGGGTGCGGGCGTCTGTCCGGGCACGTGCGTGCGGATACGAGTGAGGAACGACGGGCCCACGAGCCGGCGTTCCTTCCGGAGGAGTCCGTTCGGGTGAACTTCCCTGCGTTCACAGCCGCTTGACCCCCTTGATCCGCCCGGCCCGCGCCATCCGCGCCCGGGCCGCCTTCACGCGCAGCCCGTTCCGCTGGCTGCCGATCTTCAGGCCGGTGCCGCCGGAGAGCCAGCCGGAGGAGATGTCGGTGGCCTTGGCGCCGGAGCCGGTCTCGGCGAGCGGATCGTTCTCGGCGCGCCTGGCCAGCGCCATCACCCCCGGCACCACGAACGGGGCGAGCAGCAGGTCGTACAGGGCGGCCGTGAACAGCAGACTGCCCAGGCCCACATGGCGGGCGGCGGTGTCCCCGACGAGGGCACCGACCCCGGCGTACAGCAGGGTCGAGCCGAGGGCGGCGCCGACCACCACGACCATGGGGCCGGTCGCGGACTTCAGCTGGCCCGTCTCCGGTTTCACCAGGCCCGCGAGGTAGCCGATGACGCACAGCACGAGCGCGTAGCGCCCGGCGGCGTGGTCGGCGGGCGGGGCCAGATCGGCGAGCAGGCCCGCGCCGAAACCGACGAGGGCGCCGCCCACATGGCCGTACACGAGGGCGAGGCCGAGGACGGTGAGGAGCATCAGGTCAGGCACGGCGCCCGGCAGGTGGAGGCGGGCGAGGACGCTCACCTGGATCACCAGGGCGACGACGACCAGGGCGGAGGAGAGCAGGATCCGGTTGACGCGCATGAGGTGACAGCTCCTACTGCTCTTGCTGGTTCTGGCCGTCTGCGGGTGCCTCGGCGGACGGCGTCACGGTCACCGTCACCGTCGGCCTGGGAGTCGGCTTGGGCTTGGGCGGAAGCACTGTGTCGCGCGGGTCCTTCTTCGGGGCCTCGACGACGACGCCGACGATGTCGAGCTTGGTGAAGGCGGCGTACGGCGTGACGTAGAGCGTGCGGGTGAGGCCGCCGCCGGACGGGTCGACGCGGGAGACCACACCGACGGGCACGCCGGGCACGAACGGCCGGTCGGCCTGCGAGCCGAAGGTGACCAGGCGGTCGCCCTTCTTCACCTCCGCCTTGCCGTTGAGGAGTTCCACGCGCAGCGGGCGGTCGCCCTGCCCGGAGGCGAAGCCGAGCTCGTCGCTGGCCTCCATCCGGGTGCCGACGGTGAAGTCGGGGTCGCTGGCGAGCAGGACCGTGGCGGTGTTGGGTCCGACAGTGGTGACCCGGCCGACGAGCCCGTCCCCGTTCAGGACGGTCATGTCGCGTTTGACGCCGTCATTGGCGCCGACGTCGATGGTGATGGTCCAGGAGAAGCCCTGAGCGGCTCCGATGGCGATGACCTCGGCGCCCTTGATGCCGTACTGCCCCTGGCCGGCGATCTTCAGCATCTTGTCGAGCTGCTTGAGGCGGCTGCGGCTGCGGTCGTCGCTGCCGAGCCGCGCCTTCAGGGCCGCGTTCTCCTCCTCCAGTACGGCGAGCCGGTCGTGCCGCTCGCCGGATTCCCGGATGGCGGAGACCGCGTTGCCGACCGGGTCGACCGCGGCCGACACACCGCTCTCGATCGGGCCGAATACCGTCGCCGCTCCCTGCCGGGCACCGTCGACCGGGGAATCCTCCCCACCGCGAATGTCCACCGTGATCAACGCGAACGCGATGGCGATCAGCAGCACCAGGAGCAGCCGGCTCTCTCGTGTGTCCCTCACGTGCGGCGGCCGTGCCCTTCCTCATCGGAATTCGGGAAGCCCCAGGGAAACCCGAGGGGCTGCATTGTGGGAGCTTATGCATCTATATCAACGATCCGCCGCACGAGAGGAGAACGTCCCGTACGGCGGAATCGAAGAGTTACGTCATCTGCGCGGCTGGGCGTCCAGCACCTGCTGGAGCGCCTCGAACTCCTCGACGCACTTTCCGGAACCGAGCGCCACGCTGTCCAGCGGATCCTCGGCGATATGGATCGGCATGCCGGTCTCGCGGCGCAGCCGCTCGTCCAGGCCCCGCAGCAGCGCGCCGCCGCCGGTCAGAACGATTCCTCGGTCCATGATGTCGCCGGACAGCTCCGGCGGGCACTTGTCGAGGGTCGTCTTGACGGCGTCGACGATCGCGTTGACCGGCTCCTCGATCGCCTTGCGGACTTCGGCCGCGGAGATGACGACGGTCTTCGGCAGCCCGGAGACCAGGTCCCGGCCGCGGATTTCGGTGTGCTCGTCGGAGTCGAGGTCGTACGCCGAACCGATCGTGATCTTGATCTGTTCGGCCGTTCGCTCACCCAGCAGGAGGGAGTACTCCTTCTTGATGTGCTGGATGATCGCGTTGTCCAGTTCGTCGCCCGCGACACGGATGGACTGGGCGGTGACGATGCCGCCGAGGGAGATGACCGCGACCTCCGTGGTGCCGCCGCCGATGTCGACCACCATGTTGCCCGTGGCCTCGTGGACCGGCAGGCCGGAGCCGATGGCCGCGGCCATGGGCTCCTCGATGATGTGCACCTGGCGGGCGCCGGCCTGGGACGACGCCTCGATGACGGCACGGCGCTCGACGCCCGTGATACCCGAGGGCACGCAGACGACGACCCGCGGACGAGCAAGATAGCGCCGCTTGTGGATCTTCAGGATGAAGTAGCGGAGCATCCGCTCGGTGATCTCGAAGTCGGCGATCACACCGTCCTTCAGCGGACGAACGGCAACGATGTTGCCGGGCGTGCGCCCGATCATCTTCTTCGCTTCGGCACCGACCGCGAGGATGCCACCGGTGTTGGTGTTGATCGCGACGACGGACGGCTCGTTGAGTACGATCCCGCGACCCCTGACGTACACCAGCGTGTTGGCGGTCCCGAGGTCGACAGCCATGTCACGGCCGATGAACGACATTGAGTTCCCCATCAGGATTCGTCTGGCCTTCCCACTAGCTTTTGAGGGCTTTTCAGGTAGGCAAAGGTGGGTGCTGTGACGTGAAGGCTTCCATCGTAGACGCGCCTTCGCGAACACTGCGGGAGGGTCTCCGCCAATGTCAGCAGATGCTGTGCGGGTTCGCTTGTGGAGACGGGCGTTCGGGGGCGATCGTTCCCTCGATCGGCACGTATATGCCAGAAAAGTCCGGGAGCCGTGGCTCCCAGACTTCCCTCGCCGTTTCGTCTTAGGCGCGACCCGGGAAGAAGATCTTCACTTCCCGCTCGGCGGACTCCTCCGAATCGGAGGCGTGGATCAGGTTCTCCCGGACGATGACGCCGTAGTCGCCGCGGATCGAGCCCGGGGCCGCGGCGATCGGGTCGGTCGGGCCGGCGAGCGCGCGCAGCCCCTCGATGACCCGCTCCCCCTCGACGATCATCGCCACGACCGGGCCGGAGGCCATGAACTCCACCAGCGGCTCGTAGAAGGGCTTGCCCTTGTGCTCGCCGTAGTGCTGCTCCAGCGTGTCCTGGTCCAGGGTGCGCAGCTCCAGCGCGGTGATCGTCCAGCCCGCCTTGCGCTCGATGCGGCTGATGATCTCGCCGGTCAGGCCACGACGGACGGCGTCGGGCTTGAGGAGGACGAGGGTGCGCTGGCTCACGACGGGCTCCTTATGCATCACGGTAGTGCGGTGGGACGAGATTACCCGGCGTGTCGGGGCGTCTGTTACGCAGCGTCAGGTGTGGAGGAGCCGGAGCGGTCCGCGAATCTCGCCTTCGCCTCGTCCACCTTCCGCCCGTAGTGCACGGACGCCCACCACAGGGCGGCGAAGACCACGCCCAGGAAGAACATCATCGGCACGGCGAAGCCCGACGCGATGAGCGCGATCTGCAACGCCCAGCCGAGCGCGACCCCGCCCGGGCGCGTCACCAGGCCGCACAGCACCAGGCACAGGAACATCGCGACACCGCTGACCGTCCACACGGTCGTCGTGGACAGGCCGGGATCCTTCATGGCGACCAGACCGGCGAAGCCGATGATGAAGAACTCGCCGATCAGGGTCGAAGAACACAGCGTACGCACGGATCTCAGCCCTTCCCCAAGAGCAGTCGGGCCTCGCCGACGGTGATGACGGAACCGGTGACGAGCACACCGCCGCCCGCGAACTCGCCCTCCTCCTCGGCCAGCGTGATCGCGGCCTCCAGCGCGTCGGGCAGCCGCGGCTCGACCTGGACGCGCTCCTCGCCGAACACCTCGACGGCGATGCCGGCCAGCTCGTCGGCGTCCATCGCGCGGTGACTGGAGTTCTGCGTGACCACGATCTCGGCGAACACCGGCTCGAAGGCCTCCAGCAGCCCCCGCACGTTCTTGTCGCCGCTCGCGCCGACGACCCCGATGAGCCGGCTGAACTGGAAGGCCTCCCCGATCGCCTCGGCCGCCGCCCGGGCACCCGCCGGGTTGTGGGCCGCGTCCAGCACGACCGTCGGAGAACGCCGCACGACCTCCAGCCGGCCCGGCGAGGCCACGGCCGCGAACGCCTTGCGGACCGTGTCGAAGTCGAGCGGCTCGGCCCGCTGCGCGCCGACGCCGAAGAACGCCTCCACGGCGGCGAGCGCCACGGCCGCGTTGTGCGCCTGGTGCGCGCCGTGCAGCGGCAGGTACACCTCCGGGTACTCGCCGCCCAGGCCGCGCAGCGTCAGCAGCTGACCGCCGACGGCCACCTGCCGCTCCACGACACCGAACTCCAGGCCCTCCCGGGCCACCGTCGCGTCCACCTCGACGGCCCTCTTCAGCAGCACCTGAGCGGCGTCGACCGGCTGCTGCGCCATGATGACCGTCGCACCCTGCTTGATGATGCCGGCCTTCTCGGTGGCGATCTCCGCGTGCGTGGTGCCGAGCCGGTCGGTGTGGTCGAGGTCTATGGGCGTGACGACGGCGACGTCGGCGTCGATCACGTTCGTGGCGTCCCAGGAGCCGCCCATGCCGACCTCGACGACGGCGACGTCGGCGGGCGCGTCGGCGAACGCCGCGTACGCCATGGCCGTGAGCACCTCGAAGAACGACAGCCGGTACTCCTGCGACGCGTCGACCATCTCCACGTACGGCTTGATGTCCTGGTACGTCTCGATGAACCGCTCGGCGGAGATGGGGGCGCCGTCCAGGCTGATGCGCTCGGTGATCGACTGCACGTGGGGCGAGGTGTAGCGGCCGGTCCGCAGCTCGAAGGCGCCGAGCAGGGCCTCGATCATGCGGGCCGTGGAGGTCTTGCCGTTGGTCCCCGTGATGTGGATCGACGGGTACGACCGCTGCGGCTCCCCCAGCACGTCCATCAGCGCGGCGATCCGGCTGACGGAGGGCTCCAGCTTGGTCTCGCCCCAGCGCGTGGCGAGCTCCGCCTCGACCTCGCGCAGGGCCTTGTCGACCTCGGGGTCGGCGGGCCGGGTCGGGATGTCGGCGTCGGGCGGGCCGCCCTGGGTGCGCAGGGTTCGGCTGCCGGCCTCGATGACCGCGAGGTCGGGGTCGCGGGTGGTCTCCTCCGCGATGATCTCGTCGAAGGTGTTGAGGGGGTCGGGCTGGTCGTCGGCGCTGTGGTCTGGGGGGAGCTCGCTCACGGGGCCAGTCTACGGAGCGGGGGTGACATTGCTCGTGGGTGGTTTGTGTCGTGGCGTTTGTGCGGGTTCGTCGTGGCTTGTCGCGCAGTTCCCCGCGCCCCTGGGTACGTGCCCCTGAGCCACGTCTGAGGCCCCCGGGCCTGACGGCTCCGGGGGCCTCACGCACCGTACGAACCCTTACGTCTGCGGCAGCCTCTCCAGCTGTGCCTGGATCCGGGTGATGTCCTCCTCCGCCTTGGCGAGGCGGGTGCGGATCTTGTCCACGACGTGGTCGGGGGCCTTCGCCAGGAACGCCTCGTTGCCGAGCTTGGCGTTCGCCTGCGCCTTCTCCTTCTCCGCCGCCGCGAGGTCCTTCGCGAGACGCTTGCGCTCCGCCGCCACGTCGATCGTGCCGGAGAGGTCGAGGGCGACCTCCGCGCCCGCGACCGGCAGGGTCGCCGTGGCCGTGAAGGCGTCGCCCTCCGGCTGGAGCCGGAGCAGCTGACGGATGGCGGCCTCGTGCGTCGCGAACGGCGTGCCGTCCAGGGTCAGCCGGGCCGGGACCCGCTGGCCGGGCTGGAGGCCCTGGTCGGCGCGGAAGCGGCGGACCTCGGTGATGACCGACTGGAGGCTCTCGATCTCGCGCTCGGCGGCGGCGTCCCGGAAGCCACTGTCGTTCGGCCAGTCGGCGATGACGACCGACTCGCCGCCGGTGAGGGTGGTCCACAGGGTCTCGGTGACGAAGGGGACCACCGGGTGCAGCAGCTTCAGCGTGACGTCGAGGACCTCACCGAGGACGCGCTTGCTGACCTCGGCCGCCTCGCCGCCCGCCTGGAACGTCGTCTTGGACAGCTCGACGTACCAGTCGAAGACCTCGTCCCACGCGAAGTGGAACAGGGCGTCGGACAGCTTCGCGAACTGGTAGTCGTCGTAGTACGCGTCGACTTCCGCGACGACCGTGTTCAGGCGGGAGAGGATCCAGCGGTCCGTCGCGGACATCCTCGACGGGTCCGGCAGCGGGCCGTCCACCGTCGCGCCGTTCATCATCGCGAAGCGCGTCGCGTTCCAGATCTTGTTGGCGAAGTTGCGCGAGCCCTGGACCCAGTCCTCGCCGATCGGGACGTCGACGCCCGGGTTGGCGCCGCGGGCGAGGGTGAAGCGCAGGGCGTCGCTGCCGTACTTGTCCATCCAGTCCAGCGGGTTGACCGCGTTGCCGAAGGACTTCGACATCTTCTTGCCGAACTGGTCGCGGACCATGCCGTGCAGGGCGATGGTGTGGAACGGCGGGGTGCCGTCCATCGCGTACAGGCCGAACATCATCATCCGGGCGACCCAGAAGAAGAGGATGTCGTAGCCGGTGACCAGGACCGAGTTCGGGTAGAACTTCGCGAGCGACTCGGTCTGTTCGGGCCAGCCCAGCGTGGAGAACGGCCAGAGGCCGGAGGAGAACCAGGTGTCCAGGACGTCGGTGTCCTGACGCCAGCCCTCGCCGCTCGGCGGCTCCTCGTCGGGGCCGACGCAGACGACCTCGCCGTTCGGGCCGTACCAGACGGGGATGCGGTGGCCCCACCACAACTGCCGCGAGATGCACCAGTCGTGGAGGTTGTCGACCCAGTCGAAGTACCGCTTCTCCATCTCCTGCGGGTGGATCTTGACGCGCCCGTCGCGGACGGCGTCACCGGCCGCCTTCGCCAGCGGGCCGACCTTGACCCACCACTGCATGGACAGGCGCGGCTCGATCGTCGTCTTGCAGCGCGAGCAGTGGCCGACGGAGTGGACGTACGGCCGCTTCTCGGCGACGATCCGGCCCTCGGCGCGCAGCGCGGCGACGATCGCGGAGCGGGCCTCCAGGCGGTCCTGGCCCTGGAAGGGGCCGTGGGCGGTGATGACCGCGTGCTCGTCCATGATCGTCAGGGCCGGGAGGTCGTGGCGCTGGCCGATCTCGAAGTCGTTCGGGTCGTGCGCCGGGGTGACCTTGACGGCACCCGTACCGAACTCGGGGTCGACATGCTCGTCGGCGACGACCGGGATGGAGCGGTCGGTCAGCGGCAGCTTGACCAGCTTGCCGACCAGGTGCTTGTAGCGCTCGTCCTCGGGGTGAACGGCGACGGCCGTGTCACCGAGCATGGTCTCGGCGCGGGTGGTGGCGACGACGATGGTGTCGTCCCCGTCGCCGTACTTCATGGAGACGAGCTCGCCGTCGTCGTCCTGGTACTCCACCTCGATGTCCGAGATGGCGGTCAGGCACCGGGGGCACCAGTTGATGATGCGCTCGGCGCGGTAGATCAGCTCGTCGTCGTAGAGCCGCTTGAAGATGGTCTGGACGGCCTGGGACAGGCCCTCGTCCATGGTGAACCGCTCACGCGACCAGGCGACACCGTCTCCCAGGCGTCGCATCTGCCCGCTGATCTGCCCGCCGGACTCGGCCTTCCACTGCCAGACCCGCTCCACGAAGGCCTCACGGCCGAGGTCGTGCCGGGACTTGTTCTCCTTCGCGAGCTCGCGCTCGACGACGTTCTGCGTGGCGATACCGGCGTGGTCCATGCCGGGCTGCCACAGCGTCTCGAAGCCCTGCATCCGCTTACGGCGGGTCAGGGCGTCGATGAGCGTGTGCTCGAAGGCGTGCCCGAGGTGCAGGCTGCCCGTGACGTTCGGCGGCGGGATGACGATCGTGTACGGCGGCTTGTCGCTCTTCTCGTCCGCCTCGAAGTAACCCCGCTCTACCCAGCGCTCGTACAGCGGCCCCTCTACGTCGGCCGGCGCGTACTGGGTCGGCAGGTCGGTGCTGGGCGCTGGTGGCTGCTGCTGAGCGTTCTCGGTCACGGGGGTCAGTTTAGGGGTGTCACCACCCCGTCCCGAAACGCGTTTGCTGTGTAACGGTGGGGGCCCCGATGCCATGCACACGACGGGTCTGCGCCAGGATGTCTCGAACCCATAAGCATCTGGAGGGGAACCCAGAACATGAGCTACAACCAGCCGGGCCCGTACGGCGGGCAGCCCCAGCAGCCCGGACCGTACGGCCAGCCCGGTCCGTACGGCCAGCAGCCGCAGGCGCCCCAGCCCGGCTACGGCTACCCCCAGCAGGCCCCTCCGCCCCAGCCCGGTTACGGCTACCCGCAGCAGCCCCCGCAGGGCGTCCCGCCGCAGCCGAACCCCTACGGCCAGCAGCCCCCGTACGGCCAGCAGCCGCCCTACGGCCAGGCCCCGTACGGCGCCCCCCAGCCGCCCGCGCCGGAGGGCGGCAAGAAGAAGACCGGCCTCATCATCGGCGCGGTGGCGGTCGTGGCGGCCATCGGCGTGGGCGCGTACTTCGTGATCGGCGGGGGCGGTGGCGGCCTGGAGGACGACGGGCCGCACAAGCTCACGACGCCGGCGACCGTGCTCACCGACTACAAGCGCACCACGAAGGACGGGCTGACCGCCGGCGACGACTCGACGGCGGAGCTGGAGCAGAGCGGCGTCAAGAACGCCAAGACCGTGACGGGCCTCTACAGCACGATCGACGCGAGCGACTACGACCCCGACGACCCGGCGTCCGCGGCGAAGCTGGCGACGGCCAAGACCCTGTCCGTGGCCGGTGCCTACGGTGAGATCTCCGACCCGGAGGCGACGCTGGACCTGTTCTTCGCCAACTTCAAGAAGTCGGCCGAGAAGGAGTCCGCCACCGGGTCCGGCAAGCCCGAGCTGATCGGCGAGCCCGAGGCGGCCGACCTCGACGGCGCGGTCATGAAGTGCCAGTCGGTCAAGGGGCAGGACCGGCTGAAAAAGACGGAGAAGACCAACTGGTTCTGCGCGTGGGCCGACTACAGCACGATCGCGATCGTGTCGCCGGGTGACGCGGCGCAGGGCGTCACCAAGGACGTGGCGATCGACCTCACGACCAAGGCCCGCACGGAAGTCCGCGTCAAGGCCTGACGCGGCAACGACGAAGGCGCCCGGCAGAAGTGCCGGGCGCCTTTCGCATGCGGTGGGTGACTAGGCCGTCTTCTGCTCCCCCGGCCCCCGCCCGCGCGCATCCCGCGGGATCAGCGTCGGGTTCACGTTCGACTGGACGACGTCCGCCGTGATGACGACCCGGGCCACGTCCTTGCGGGACGGCACCTCGTACATCACGCCCTGGAGGACTTCCTCCATGATCGCGCGCAGGCCTCGCGCGCCGGTCTGGCGGAGGATGGCCTGGTCCGCGATGGCTTCGAGGGCCTCGCGCTCGAAGTCCAGCTCCACGCCGTCGAGTTCGAAGAGGCGCTGGTACTGCTTGACGAGCGCGTTGCGCGGCTCGACGAGGATCTGGAGCAGGGCCTCGCGGTCGAGGTTGTGGACCGAGGTGATCACCGGCAGGCGGCCGATGAACTCGGGGATCATGCCGAACTTGACCAGGTCCTCCGGCATGACCTCCTGGAACTGGTCCTTGGACTCCATCTCGCGCTTGGAGCGGATCTGCGCGCCGAAGCCGATGCCCTTGGCGCCGGCGCGGGACTCGATGATCTTCTCCAGGCCGGCGAAGGCACCACCCACGATGAACAGCACGTTCGTCGTGTCGATCTGGATGAACTCCTGGTGGGGGTGTTTACGGCCGCCCTGCGGCGGGACGGAGGCCGTGGTGCCCTCGAGGATCTTGAGGAGGGCCTGCTGTACCCCCTCCCCGCTCACGTCGCGCGTGATCGAGGGGTTCTCGCTCTTCCTCGCGACCTTGTCGATCTCGTCGATGTAGATGATCCCGGTCTCGGCCTTCTTGACGTCGTAGTCCGCGGCCTGGATCAGCTTGAGCAGGATGTTCTCGACGTCCTCGCCGACGTAGCCGGCCTCCGTGAGGGCCGTGGCGTCGGCGATCGCGAAGGGGACGTTCAGCATCCGCGCGAGGGTCTGCGCGAGGAGGGTCTTGCCGGAGCCCGTGGGGCCGAGGAGGAGGATGTTGGACTTCGCCAGCTCGATGGCGTCGTCGCGGCCGTTCCCCCCGCCGTTCTCGCCGGCCTGGACCCGCTTGTAGTGGTTGTAGACCGCGACGGAGAGGGCCTTCTTGGCGGCCTCCTGGCCGACCACGTACCCCTCGAGGAACTCGTAGATCTCGCGGGGCTTGGGGAGCTCCTCCCAGCGGACCTCGCTGGTCTCCGCCAGCTCCTCTTCGATGATCTCGTTGCAGAGGTCGATGCACTCGTCGCAGATGTACACACCGGGCCCTGCGATGAGCTTCTTGACCTGCTTCTGGCTCTTGCCGCAGAACGAGCACTTGAGCAGATCGCCGCCGTCACCGATGCGTGCCACGGTGTGCTTCCCCTTCGCCTGGGAGACTCCTGGACGCCGACGTCCAAGCGGACTCCTGGTGCTGCCTTATGTCCGACGGTACCTTGCCGGGCCCCTCGTTCGGGCCCCCCTTGGCGCGGTTCACTTTGACGTGGACCGTCCCAAACCGTGCCAAGGGGCGGCAGACGATACAGCCTCTCGCCTCAGCGCAGGCTCGAGTTGTCCATCTTCCGGGTGGAGATGACCTGATCGATCAGGCCGTAGCTCAGCGCGTCCTCGGCCGTGAGGATCTTGTCGCGCTCGATGTCCTCGCGGATCTTCTCGATCGTCTGGGTCGAGTGCTTGGCCAGCATCTCCTCCAGCTGCGTACGCATCCGGAGGATCTCGTTGGCGGCGATCTCCAGGTCGGAGACCTGGCCCCGGCCCGTCTCGCTGTACGGCTGGTGGATCAGCACGCGCGCGTTCGGCAGGGCCATGCGCTTGCCCGGCGTACCGGCGGCGAGCAGGACAGCGGCGGCGGAGGCCGCCTGGCCCATGCAGACCGTCTGGATGTCCGGCTTCACGTACTGCATCGTGTCGTAGATCGCCGTGAGCGCCGTGAAGGAGCCGCCGGGGCTGTTGATGTAGACCGAGATGTCGCGGTCGGGGTCCATCGACTCCAGGCACAGCAGCTGCGCCATGACGTCGTTGGCGGAGGCGTCGTCGATCTGGACGCCGAGGAAGATCACGCGCTCCTCGAAGAGCTTCGCGTACGGGTCGTACTCGCGGATGCCCTGGGAGGTGCGCTCGACGAAGCGCGGGATGATGTAGCGGGACTCGGCCTGCGGGCCGGTGTACTCGCCCTGAGCGGCGCGCATGTCCTGCACGGCGTGCATACGGTCGTAGATCCCGCTGCCGGGGAACTGGTTCACGGTGTCTCCTGAAAAGGGCTGAGGCGGTCGGCTGGGGCTGTCTGGGGTCGCGGGGGCCCGGGAGGGCTCCGTGGGCCTCACGGGGCGCCACAGGCCCCGTGGGGACCTCTCAGGCCCCGGTGCCGCCGCCGCCCGGCATACCGGCGGCCGTGGGGATCACGTCGTCGATGAGGCCGTAGTCCTTGGCCTCGAAGGCGTCGAACCAGCGGTCGCGGTCCGAGTCCCGGGTGATCTGCTCGACCGTCTGGCCTGTGTGCTGGGACGTGAGCTCGGCCATGCGCTTCTTGGTGTGCAGCAGCCGCTCGGCGTGGATCTTGATGTCCGAGGCCGAGCCCGCCAGGCCCGCGGAGGGCTGGTGGATCAGGATCTCGGCGTTCGGCAGGGCGAAGCGCTTGCCGGGGGTGCCCGCGCTGAGCAGGAACTGGCCCATCGAGGCCGCGAGGCCCATGGCGATGGTCACCACGTCGTTCTTGATGTACTGCATGGTGTCGTAGATCGCCATCCCGGCCGTGATCGAACCGCCCGGGCTGTTGATGTACATGTAGATGTCCTTGTCCGGGTCGGCGGCAAGGAGCAGCAGCTGTGCGGTGATCTTGTTCGCGATGTCGTCGTCGACCGGCTGGCCGAGGAAGATGATCCGCTCGTTGAGCAGCCGGTTGTAGACATGGTCGCCGAGGCCTCCGCCGATAGAGGGCTCGCCGGCGGCTGAAGGCATCAGATTCGTCACGTATCCACCTGCTCGTCTTACGACGGCGCCGGGCCGTCTCACGTGTTCCCTGCGGGGCGGGAGCCGTTCGGAGACTCCACTGCCCTGGTATTCATGGACCCTAACGCGCGGGTCCCTTCGGGGAATCCCGGAGATGGGAGTGTTCGCCGGGGGCGTAGCGACTCGGGGGCCGGTAACGCGACGGGCCCCGAGAAGCACTGAGTGTCTCGGGGCCCGTCCTCACGGCGTCACGAAGTGCCCGGGGGCTCAGCCCTCGGTCTTCTCCTCGGCCTTCTCCTCGGCGGTCTCGGCCGGGGTCTCCTCGGCGGAGGCGTCGGCGGAGGCCTCGGTGGTCTCCTCGTCCTCTTCGTCGTCGAGGTCGACGATCTCGCCGTTGGTGTCCTTGACCGTGGCCTTCTCGACCACGACGGCCAGGGCCTTGCCGCGGGCGACCTCGCCGACCAGGAGCGGAACCTGGCCGCCCTCGACGACGGCCTGGGCGAACTGGTCGGGGGACATGCCCGAGGAGGCCGCACGCCGCATGAGGTGCTCGGTGAGCTCCTCCTGGTTGACGTTGAGCTTCTCCTGCTTGACGAGCTCGTCAAGGACGAACTGGGTCTTGATGCCCTTGACCGCGGCCTCGCGGGTCTCGGTCTCGAACTCCTCCTCGCTCTTGCCCTGGATCTCCAGGTACTTCGCGAGGTCCAGACCCATCTGGCCGAGCTGGTGGTGCTCGAGGTTGTGCTTGCGGGTGTTGACCTCGTCCTCGAGCAGCTTCTCCGGGACGGGGACCTCGACCAGCTCGAGCAGCTTCTCCAGGACGCGCTCCTGCGCCTGCGTGGCCTGGTCGTACTGCTTCATGTTCTCCAGGCGCTTGCGGCTGTCGGCGCGCAGCTCCTCGATGGTGTCGAACTCGGAGGCGAGCTGCGCGAACTCGTCGTCCAGCTCGGGCAGTTCGCGCTTGGCGACCTGGGTGACCTTGACGGTGACCTCGGCCTCCTTGCCGGCGGCGGAGCCGCCCTTGAGCTCGGAGGTGAAGGTGGCCTCGCCACCGGCCTCCAGGCCCTTCACGGCGTCGTCGATGCCGTCCAGCAGCTCGCCGGAGCCGATGGTGTAGGAGACGCCGTCCGCGACGCCGTCCTCGAGGACCTCGCCCTCGACCTTGGCCTCCAGGTCGATCGTCACGACGTCGCCGTCCTCGGCGGCGCGCTCGACCGGGGCGGTGGTGGCGAAGCGCTCACGGAGCTCCTCGACCGCCTTGTCGACGTCCTCCTCGGTGACCTCGACGGCGTCGACCTCGACCTCGATGCCGGAGTAGTCCGGGATCTCGATCGCGGGGCGGATGTCGACCTCGGCGGTGAAGTTCAGCGTCTCGCCGTCCTTCAGCTCCGTGATGTCGACCTCGGGCTGGCCCAGGGGGCTCAGCTCGGCCTCGTTGACGGCGTCGGTGTAGAACTTCGGCAGCGCGTCGTTGACGGCCTCCTCCAGCACCGCACCGCGGCCGAACCGCTGGTCGATGACCCGGGCCGGGACCTTGCCCTTGCGGAAGCCCTTCACCGTGACCTGCTGGTTGATCTTCTTGTACGCCGCGTCGAGGCTGTCCTTGAGCTCCTCGAAGGGCACCTCGACAGTGAGCCGAACCCGAGTCGGGTTCAGGGTCTCCACGGCGCTCTTCACGGTTCGGTCTCCTTGTGGCTGACTTCTTGGGTTCTGCCGGTGCCAGAGCGGCCCGGCGGATTTCGCCGCCCGGAGGACTTCAGACGATGAGACACACGGGCGTGCAGCTTGCATAGTAACGGCAGCGACTACACCGCCCAAAAGGCGATCACGCGAGTGATCAGGAGACGATCACGCGAGGGTGATCGGGTGGCTGGTCGGGGTGGCGGGATTTGAACCCACGGCCTTCCGCTCCCAAAGCGGACGCGCTACCAAGCTGCGCCACACCCCGTCTGGTGCGACACGTAGGGTACATGCCGCCAGGCGGTGCGGCCGCCGCATTTCCACGGGGCCGGTGCCGCGTCGGCCACGGCGCGAATGCGGTGTGCGACGGACGGGCCCGACCCGCTACGATGCCTTCAGTGCCGCGGTCGCCCGACCTGCGGCGCACGCTGTGCGGGCGTAGCTCAATGGTAGAGCCCTAGTCTTCCAAACTAGCTACGCGGGTTCGATTCCCGTCGCCCGCTCTCTACGGCTCAGGGCCAGGTCGGAGGATCATTCCTCCGCCTGGCCCTGATCATTTCCCGGGGTTGCGTTCAGTCCGCCGTGCCCCCCGCGTGCCCCTTCCGCTTTGGATCTTGCTTCTTGTTGGTCTTCCGGCCCTTGTCGACGAGAGCGCTCAGGGCGTCGGCGATCAGCCGGTCACGTTCGGCGCTCGCGTGCTGATAGATCAGCGCGGCACGGGCCGTGCTGTGGCCCATACGCGCCATCAGCTCACGCGTGCTCGCCCCCGTGGACGCTGCCAGGGTGTTACCCGTGTGCCGAAGATCATGGAAATGCAGGCCCTTGATCCCGGCATCACTGCACGCCTTGCTCCACAGCCGATCAAGCCCCGGCTGCGCTCCGCTCCGCCGGGCGCGCTTCCCGGCTCCGCTCCGGGCGCCGCTCCTGCCTTCGGCCCGCTCCGCCCGGGCTGCGCCGACGCGCGCCCACATGTGGGACGGGCCGGGTCGTGAGTCGAGACCGCAGAGCGCGGCAACGCTCAAAGCATGCCTCCGGCGGGGGCGCCGTCTGCGAGTGCCGGCCGGAGTAGTGGCGTGCGCGGGGAGCTCCCATCCCGCCTGCCATCGACCCAGGCAGAGCCGAGCAGACGCGGCCCCTGGCGTCCAGGTCGTTCGTACAGGGCGCGCTCCACCTGGACGCCAGGGACCACGCCCGCTCCACGGTGTGTGGGTCGACGGCAGACGATGGGAGCTGGGGTGAGTGGTGGGCAGAGGACACCCAGCGACACATCCAACGGCCTTGTCAAGGACCTCTAAGCCGCGGCGGCAGCGCTCTCAGCTGGGTGGCAAACGTCGCAGGTGATGCGTCGTGCGGGGGGAGACGCTGTACCTGAGCCGGAAGCCAGTGGAAGCGGGTCAGCGGTAGCGTGTGCATGTCTGCCGCAGACCCCCGCCCCGCACCGGGCGCAGGCGGCCACTGCGGTAGGCGGGGAGATGGTGGTGGTCCCAGCCTCATATGCGCGCGTACAGTCCAAGCAGTCCATGCGTTCCACCCATGACGTAAGAGGGATATCCCCCTGCTAGTCATGCTGTCATCTATCTCGGTGCCGTGCGAGTTGGTGCGATCTGCTCCGCTGACGTGAGCTACCCCTGCGCAAGGTGTGGACATGGTGAGCGGGCTTCGGGAGGCCTTGTTCCCTGTCCCATGGCAGTCAAGTGGCCGCTGATGTTTGACACCAGAGGCTGACACCAACAGCGGCGAACGAAGGCGTATCAGAGCGGACCCCAGCGACCGCAGCTGCGCCGCTCAGCAGCCGACCTCCAGGGTCGAGAATCCGCAGTGATCGACCTGATAAGGATGAGGCCAAACCCCAAAGTCTGTATCCAGCGCGGGCGCCGGCCTAACCGGGGACGGCGCCGCACTGGCTTGCATCTCGGGCCCGTGCCAGCTAAGCCGCTGTGACCGCCTCCACGACGGCATCGAAGTACTGCCATCCGTCTACTTCGATCACCTGCTCGGACGCAGAGAGGCCCAGGGTCGGCGCAGCCGCGTCCAGAAGGCGGCGGACCGTTCCAGGCTCGTACAGATTGAGATGGCTGTGGTCCGGGAGGCGCACCACGGTTCCGGACATGAAATAGCAGTTCGAGATGATCCGGTCTGACTCCGGGCGAAAGATCAGGGCCAGTTGGGGCCGCTTGCCCTCGAGGTAGAGGGACAGCGTCAGGCGACAGTCCTCGTAGGCGGGCTTCACCCGCTGCCGGACCGTCCAGTACCAAGTGGTGTCGTCCACGACGAGGCGGCGGAGGCGTCGGTCGTTCTTCACCAAGACACCGTAAGCGTCCGCCCCGGTGTGAGCATGGGCATTTAGGCCGGGCGGGGCTCCACCGACCTCACGGGCACTTGACAGCCAAACAAGGCCAAATCGCGACCTACTGGGATCCGGTCAGATTCGCTCACACTCAGACGCATGGGGGCGATTCAGGATCGTGACCAGTTCGTATGCCATCACTGCGAGGAGGTCAGCCCCACCGTGCGTAAGCGCGGACGGTTCGACCTCATGGCGCGACTGTGCGAGAGGTGCTGGAACACCCTCGCCAACGAGATGGCGGAAGCCGACGGAGCCACAGCCGCACCCAGACCGGACCCCGGCCCTGATGACGTGACATGGATCGAGCCGCCGGTTTGCCCCGAATGCGGCGCATTGATTCGCATATACCCCACGAACTACGACCGATGGGTCAGCCTCGCCATGGTGGAGTTGCCCGCCAAAGACGTCCCAGAGGCCTTCCGGTGGCGTTTGACCAGACTTCCGGACCTCTCCCCCATCCCCGCGGATATCGTGGCCGTACGGGTCCGTGGAATCGATCCGCTACCGAGCGAACCCGTCGTGCCGGCCCACCGCATGATGTGCGTTCCCCAGCGGGGCGAGTCGTAGAGCACCGCGGAGAGCAGGGAGTGCGGTCCGTGTCTCTCGCGTGCCCGATCAGGTGGCGGCCGGCGGAGAGCAGCGGGGAACACCGGGGAACGAACCGAGAACCCGCACGTCAGCGACTCGCCAGGTCAGGTCTGACACGCATACGCGATCTTCCAAACTAGCTACGCGGGTTCGATTCCCGTCGCCCGCTCTTCAGGCCGAAGGCCCGGACGAGAGGTTCTCCTCTGTCCGGGCCTTCGGTGTTCGTGGGGTCGGCGCGCGGGCTCACAGGTTCCGTACGTCGACCGTGTAGACCGAGCGCTCGCCGTACGGGACGTACAGGGCGTCGCCGACCAGGGTGAGGGGGCGCCGGAGGTGTTGTCGGTCCGGCCGCTGTCCGTCGCGGCCGGGGCGGGTGTCTTCGACCTTGCCGGTGTCGGCGGCCAGGGCGGCGACCGTGTAGGTGAACAGCGGGCCGGTGCCGCCCGCCGGTCGGCGCTCGTCGGCCTGGTAGGCGTGGACGCGGCCGTGGCCCGTGCCGATGATCGCGCCCTCGGCCGCG
>NZ_MUKA01000610.1:583-806 GCF_002150735.1 Streptomyces africanus | reverse complement strand
GGAGCTGGCGGCCGAGTTCCCCGGGGCGAGGACCCTCGTCGGCGACCTCGCCGACCCCGACAGGCTGTCCTGGGCCTTCTCCCACCAGTCGCTGCCCGACCGCGTGGACTCGCTGCTGCACATCGCCGGGGTCGTCGACCTCGGCCCGGTCGGGGAGCTCACCCCGAAGACCTGGCGCCACCAGCTCAACGTCAACCTCGTCGCCCCGGCCGAGCTGACCCGC
>NZ_MUKA01000610.1:0-555 GCF_002150735.1 Streptomyces africanus | reverse complement strand
AGGCCCTCGCCGACTCCCTCCGTCACGAGGAGCACGGCAAGGGCGTCCGCGTCACCTCCGTCTATCCCGGCCGCACGGCCAGCCCCATGCAGGCCAAGGTCCACCAGCAGGAGGGCAAGGAGTACGACGCGTCGAAGTGGATCGACCCCGAGTCGGTCGCCACGACGATCCTGATGGCCCTGGACCTGCCGAGGGACGCCGAGGTCAACGACCTGACGGTACGACCGGGGAACTGACCGGCCGGGCCGCNNGCCAGTTCAGGTTCGGCGCCGCCACGGGGGTCGGCTCCCTGCCCGGGGGCGACGCCCGGGAGGCCGTCAGAACCGCCACCGGAACCTTCGAGGACTTCCCCTTCCTGCCCGAACTGCCCGCCCGCGGACCCGGCGCGGACATGATCGGGCGGACCGCCGGCCTGCTCGTCGAGCTGTACGCGCGCGTGGAGCCCAGCGGCTGGCGGCTCGGCGACCGGCCGGGGCGGGACACCAAACGGGCCCGTTCCTGGCTCGTCGAGGACCTCGACGCGCTGGAGGAATTCACGCAGGGCTACGAGGGGCC
>NZ_MUKA01000096.1 GCF_002150735.1 Streptomyces africanus | reverse complement strand
GATGCGGGCCGCGAGGGTGGCGTGGCCCTGGATGTCGGTCATCCAGTTGGGGTCACGGACGGGGAGGGGCTTGCGGGGCTTGACCAGGGACAGCTTGGGGCCGGTGTACTTGCTGGTTCGCTTGCGCGGGGTACGGGCGGCGGGGGTCTTCTTCGCTGCGGCCCTCTTGGCGGGTGTGCCGGCGGGTGCGGGGGTGGTGGCGGGGGCTTTGCGTGTCCGGGTGGTCATGGCCGTTCTCCGTCCTGCGGATCGGGTGGCGTGCTGGTGGTGCTCCGCTGCTGGTGCTGGTGGATGACGATGAGGAGTGCGATGGCGGCGAGAACGGCGAGAGCAATGCCGTCCGCCCAGGTCACCCCTGGCTCACCTGCCGGGTGAGGGAGGCGAGCTTCCGCTTGATGGCGTCCAGTTCGGTCTGCGCCTGGTCGATCTGCTGCTGAAGTTCGCTGCGGGGCGCCCATCCGGCGGCGCGCAGAGCGGCCACGTACCAGCGGCGGCACCTCTCGCAGTTGGCACAGGTGCGGTCTCCGGGCTTGGTGTCGCAGTCGCCACATACAGCTCCGGCCTCGCTGAGAGCCTGGAGCGCGGTGTCGTCGGCGGTGGTGTTCCGGATCACCGGGTGGCCTCCAGCCAGGCCGCGTACTCGGTGTTGGCGATGTACCGCTTCCAGTGCTTCTCGGCTGCCAGGTCCTCGATGAAGGCGCGGTAGCCGTGCAGGTAGGCGGTGGAGAGCAGCTGGCGGGCGGTGCGGGCGGTGGTGGGGTCGGTCATCCACTCGTAGCGGTCTTCCAGGGTTTCGACGTCGGTGCCGGCCTGGTGCTCGTCGTAGGCGTCGGCGCGGCCGCGGTGGAAGTCGGGGTCGGCGGAGTCGCTGGGGAGTGCAGCGACGGTCATGAGGCTCATGGCGTGGGGGCCTTTCAGGCGGCGGGGGCGGTGGACGTCTGGACGGCGAGGTTGTTGGCGGCGCGGAGGATGCGGCCGATGACCTCGTCGACGGTGGGCGGGCGCTTCGGCTCCACGGGGCAGGCGGTGGCGGCCCAGTTGGAGACGTGCTCGATGTAGTCGGGCACCCAGGTGCCGGGCTCCATCTCGGTCTCGCACACGCTGGAGTCGAGAACCTCGGAGATGGCGCGGATGGCAGCCATGGCCGGCGAGGAGGCGCCGATGATGGCGAGGGAGGCGACCTCGTCGGTGAAGAACACGTCGGGGAGATCACCGGTGGTGGCGAGGTAGACGGCCGCGCAGATGTCCAGAGGGGCGTCCAGAGTGGCCCGGCGGCCGGTGTTGGCGGCGAACTGGGTTCCGGTGTGGAGGCCGCGGAAGCCGATAATGCGGGCTGTCTCGACGAGGATCAGGTCGGTGGCGATCATGCGGGTCTCCCCTGGTGGTTGTTCACCCGGCGGCGCGGTGTCGGCTTCACGCGCCGCCGGGAGGTCTGCGGTGGGGTCAGGCGGTTTCGCGGTGCCAGTCGGCGCAGGTGGGGCACTGGACGCGGCCGAGGTTGTAGCCCTCGCCGTGCTCGATGACGTGGGCGTCCTCGTGGTCGGCGTCGAAGATGACGGGGCAGGTGCAGGAGCAGGCGCACTTGCGGATGTCGCCCTCGGGAAGTCCGACGAGGTCGGCGATGCGTCCCATGAGCTGCGGGTAGTCGACGGGGCCGGCCTTGTCGGCGTGCCGCATCAGCCGGTCGAACTTGTCCTGCTGGGCCTCGGTGAGGGCCTTGTAGTTGGCTTCACGGCGCACGAGGGCAGCGGTCATCACGGCCACGGTGGCTCCAGGGATGGTGGAGAAGTGGTCAACAGGCCTGGTGAGAGGCGGTGTTGCCGTTCTAGTGGTTCCACCGTACTCCGCATTGCATGGCAATGCAATGCGTTGTGAGGGTTGGGTTCAAGCGGGCATGAGAAAGGCCCTGACGCGGAGAGGGCGTCAGGGCCTCACGTAAGGCCGACGGATCAGGCTCTGGCCTCGCGGGCGTCCACCCAGTCCCGGTGCACGACCAGCAGATCCGACCACGACGCGTACAGGGTGCGCCCGTGCTTCACCAGCCGAACACCTCGCGCCCTGCACTGGCGCGCGAGCGTGGTCTTGTCGATGGAGTGCCCGGTCAGACGGAGCAGCTCGACAGCGTCACCGAGGCTCGTCTCGTCCGCGGCAACGTAGGGGCTGAGCAGTGGTGCGGCCATAGCGGCCTCCCGGGGTCGGCGGCCATCGTTCGCAGCTCCGGCGGCCGAATACGGGTAGGACTCACAGAGTCCATGTGTGGGGAACGTGTGAAGTTGTGGTCCTAGCTAGACCCGTGTACCCCGGATCAGGTTGCACGTGCGCGTCGAACACTTTTCTGCCCCGCGATGTGCTCGTGCGCGAGGCGGGCCAGGGTGAAGGCGTGTGAGAAGCCGTCGCTGTCGGTGCAGTTGGCGTTGGTGCAGCGGGCGCGCTGACTGCTGCGCTCCCACATCAAACCGAAGCAGCGGCATTCGGGGCAACGGTGCGGCGGGATCACCTTGGTGTCGCCGGCGCGCAGGCAGTGTTCGAGGTACTGCCGGTACTCGATCGTCTCTGCGCGCTGCTGTGCCGCCTCGGGGGCGTGGGCGGTGTGTTCGCGGCACCAGTCGTAGACGGCGTCCGCCCGGGAGGGGGCCGGCCCGGCGTCGGGGTTGGTCTCGAGAGTGTGGTCGACGACTTCCTTGACGGAGGCGCGGATGTGGCTGAGGGTGCCGAGGCTGAGCGGGGCCGGCGCGCTGCGGCTGGCGGCATGGCCCTCGACGGGCCCGGTGACGGGGTGTTCGCGGAAGTACGTCTCGAGGTGCTTGAGTCTTGCTGCCGCGGTGTCTTGCGCTTCCCCCTGGACCATGGGCGTCCCCGTCCCCTAGTCGGCCGCCGGGGGCGCGGGACGTCCGTACTGTGTGCGGGGCGCGCGCCGGAGGCCGGATGTGTCACTCCGGGTGATTCCGGACGCCTCATGATGGCACGCGTGTGCCTGTTGTTGAACGCCCCGCGATAAAGGATCAACACTCTGTTGCGGATTTCGTACCGGCCGGGCCCGCACAGATGGCAAGAACCCCCGGCATAGTCGGACAACCCGGAAGCGGGCCGACGAGGGGCGGCGCCCGGCGGGCCGGTAGTCAGAGGAGGCCGGGGACCTTCCTCATGTCATCGACCCGGGCCGTCAGTTCGGTCAGCTGCTCACGGTCGATGACGCCCTGGGCGTGGCTGCCCTGGAGGAACCGTTCGAAGACGTCCAGGGTGCGAAGGTACGAGGCCGCGTTCTCTTTGCGGGTGAGGGACTGGCCGATCTCGATGAAGGACGTCTCGATGCTCTCTGCCCAGCCTCGTAGCGCCGGGGAGGCGTCGTCGTGCGGCCCGTCCGTGTCGTCTGGTGTGCCCATCGTTCCCCACCGCCCCTGAGCCGTGCGCAAGGCCCGCTGTTTCGGTCGTTGCCTGTTGAGGTCGATAACGGCTGCGCTGTGGGGGGCGTTCACGTGAGGTTGCTCAGGAATGGCGGGTTCTGCTGCGGACATAGGGGAGGCACCCCGTTCCTCCGGCAGATTGGGAAGGGTTTCGTGCACCCGTCGAGGTCGGCGTCCGGCGGGCCCTGGTCTCGCGGTGCGGCTGCCAGTCCACGCTCGCGAGAAGCCCACTGTGGCATCGTTTCCAGTGGGTGGGTAAGCCAGAGCAGAGTTTTCACCAGCCCGTGACCGAATCCGCTACGCGTGTGGCCCGATCTGCTACCGACGGTGCGCGTGGTGTGAAATTGCGCGTGGAATTGCATACGGCTGGGGGTGTGGGAAAGCCCCCGCACCAAGTCTCCGGGGCGGTGTTGCCGACAATGCCCAAGCGGTTGGTGGAGGGGCCGAGACCTCACGCTCACACCCACCCGGTGGGCATGCCCGTCAGTTGACGGCAGTCTAGCCAGATGACGCTGCACGCGGATAGGGATCGTTCCTACCCGCGTGCGCGGGGTGCCGGAGTGCAGGGCGGTGGGCCGCCCGGGACCGAGGGGGGACGCCGGGAGGGCTGCGAAACGGACTGGCAGTGCCCGTCCCCCGCGGCGCCCCGGAGTCATCTCCTCGGCTGGGCGGCCGGCCACCCAACGCGTGGGGGGTCGGCGCGTCCCAGCCAAATAGATGTATGCAGCCGCGGAAAGGGGTTTCACAGGGATCTCACACGATCGGGTGATCGGAAACCCCGGCAACTTGGCCATATCTGACAGCGGTTGACCAGACCCGGCCGTCGCCGCGGAGGACCGCTCCGCATGCTGCGTTCGCCTGACGTCTGCGATTCTCACCGACCAGTACTCCAGGCCGCGCTGATCGACTGGTAATTTGCTCGCCATGACACACCCTGGCGCCGAAGAAGCGCGCGAAAAGTTGCTCGTCAACCTGACGCCGGAGCTACGCAGAGACCTTCGCATCCGGGCCGCCGAACACGGCTTGAACATGCAGGACGCTGCGGCCTCCGCCATCAGCCTGTGGCTGGAGACGAAGACGGCCCCGGAAGTGGAGACTCGCGGCGCCAAGTCGTGGGGCGTCTACCTGCCTGCTGGCGGCCCGGCCCGGTTCACTCAGGAGTGCGACACCCGTAGCCTGACAAAGGTCCAGGGCATGGCCCAAGCCATCACCCTGTGGCTGAGCGCCCACCCCTCTCCCGCCGAGCGGCTCGTGTCCCAGCCCGTGAAGCGGATCCTGGTGGGCAATCAGAAGGGCGGCGTCGGCAAGACGTTCGTGGCTTCCGGACTGGCCCAGGCAATGGCCGAAGCAGGCCTACGTGTCCTCCTGGTCGACTACGACCCCCAGGGGCACCTCACCAGTCGCCTTCAGATCCCCGGCCTGCCCGAGGGCGCGGACAGCCTGCTGAAGCACATGCTCGGCGAAGCCGACAAGCACCTGGCCCGGTCCCTGGTGGCGCTGCCGCATGAGAGGTTCGGAGGGCGCCTCCACGTGCTGCCCGCATCCAAGGACGCCTTCCTCATGGACGCGAAGCTGGCACTGCTCCAGGTCGGCCGCGACACCTGCCTGGCCCGGGCGCTGGCACCTCTGGAGGACTCCTACGACGTCATCGTCCTGGATGGCCCGCCGAACCTGGGGCTGGCCATAGACCTCGCCATCAACTACGTGCAGCGCCGGCCGGGCGAACTCATCGACCACTCCGGGATCCTCATGCCGGTCTGGTCCGACCGCTCATCGTTCGACGCCTACGAGATGCTCAACGAGCAGATTGAGACCCACTGCCGTCTCACCGGCGCGGTCGTCGACCAGCTGGGCTTCGTCATCAACGCCTACGACCCCCGCAAGGGCGTCGTCACGCGCAGCTTCTACGAGGGATGGAACGACCTGACCAACCCCGGCACCCTCGCCACCATCCGCGACCTGGTCGAGGGACGTGAAGCCTCCGACTATCAGGTGCCGCTCCTCGAGCACGCCCCTGACTCCGAGCAGGCGAACGTCATGCGGAACCTGGCGAAGGAGCTTGCGGCGTGAGCAGGGGAAAGAAGGTCCCTCCGGTCATCCCGGTCATCGGGTCGGGCCAGGGCGGTGGTGACCAGTCCCGTGAAGATGAGTTGCGGCAGTGGGAGGAGAACCAGCGGCGTCAGCGTGAGCAGCAGGCCGCTGTGGCGCAGCCGGTTGTCCCGCCGCCGGCGGGGCCGCCCGCGGTAACTCCCGAATCGTCACCTGCACCTTCCGGGTCGACCGCGGTCGAAGCTGCGGCCCCAGCCGCCGTGGCCGTCCGGTCGGAGACGCCGGGCTATTTGGAGATGCCGGATTTCACCGAGCCGGACAGCAGCGACCCGGAAGAGCGACTGGAGTTCTACTCGCGCGGCATCCACGCCGTGCAGTACGCGGCCCGCGCCAATCATGAGCGTGCCGAACAGCAGCGCCTGATCGGTCTGGGGTTGCGGCTGCGGGCGGTGAAGGAGGAGGAGCTCCACAAGGCCGCCGGGTTCGACACGTTCGGGGATCTCACCGAGGCCCGCTTCGGCATCAAGAAGCACCAGGCGAACAACATCATCCGGGTTCTGGGTGTGGCGCAGGCTCTCGAGGACATCACCACTCAGGAGCTGAAGGAGCGGCCACTGCGCGTGCTGGTGCCGGTCCTGGACACCCACGGGGCGCAGGCGGTGCGGGAGACGTGGCTGGAGGCGGCCCGGCATGGCAACGTCACGGACACGGCGCTGAAGCAGGCGGCGAACTTCCTCGGCTACGCCCCGCCGAAGGAACTGCCGGCCATAACGGAGAAGCCAGAGAAGAAGGAGACCGGGAAGAACTCGGACCCTAGCCCGGGTGAGTCGCTTCGTGCGGTGGAACGGATTCGCACTCTTGCCGAGAAGGACCTGGTCCAGGCTCGGCGCGAGGCTGAGCAGTTGGAGAGCGCCGTGCGGGAGCTGCTGGAGGAACTCGCAGGCAATCTGGACCGGTAGACGCTCCGGTCGGCGACATCTCGAGGTGGTGACCAAATGGTGGTGACCATTTGGTCACCACCTACTCGTCGCTCTCTTCGTCCTCTCCTTGGTCGTCTCCCGTGTAGGGCTGGCCGTCCTGGTACGTGGGCTCTTGGAACAGCTGGTGCCGCTCCCACAGGGGCCGCGGGGTAACCGGGCGCGGGGGCGTCTTGGTGAGGACGGTGGTGGTCATGTGGCCTTCCACAGGGTGACGGCGATGGTGGGGTCGAGGATGAACGCGTTGAGCCAGGCTTGTTCCTCGTCGTCCTGCTGCTGGTGCCACTCGGGTGGGTAGGCGAGGCCGGGGATGAGGTCCAGCGGGGTGTGGTGGCAGGCGGTGAGGGCCATGGGCGGCTCCGTTCGTGCGTGGTGATCGCGACCACCGTGCACCAGATCCGCTGTGGTGTTCCCCCGGCTCAGGCGACGTCGAACGCGCGGCGCGGTGCCTGCCCGCCGCCGGCCTGCTCCTGCCGCTTCCGGGCGAGCGCCGCACGACGTACAGCTTCGTCGCGGTCGACCTGCTCGGCGGTGAGCCGGTCCAGTTCCCACTCGGCGTCCCGGTGCTCCGTCTCGGGTTGCCGGTTGGCGCGGAGGGCGGTCTCTTGCCGGGCGAGGGCTTCGGCGATGTACGGGTCTGCCGGGGTGCGGTCGGGGCGGTGGGCGTAGACGGCGTCGAGGGTGGCCCGGTAGCCGGGGTGGGCGGTCTCGCGGGTCTTCACCGGGCCGGGGGAGGGCTGCTCCGGCTCGGTGGTGTCCGCGGCCGCCGCGGTGGTGGGCTGCGCGCCGGGGGCGAGGACGCGGATGGTGCGGACTGCGGGCCGGCCGAGCTTGCCGTTGAGGTGCTTGGCGAGCTGCTGCTGGAACAGGCGGATCTGCGTGGCGTAGGCGGGGCTGGACGGCCGCAGCTCGAGGATGCCGCGTTCGGGGTCGTAGCCTACCGGCTGGACGGTGGTGGCGAGTTCGGTGGGGGCGATGGCGGCCCACTGGTCGATGAGGTTGCCGCCGTCGAGTCCGGTGTCCCAGCCCTGCGTCTCGGTGAGCTTGCCGAGGACTGCGCCGAGGCCTTGGGGGTCGCCGTGTTCGCCGCGGTGGACGCGCATGGTGCGGCGGGTCTTGCGCGGGGCCTGGGCGGGGGTGTTCTTGGCGCTGGCTCGGGCAGCGGCGAGAGCCTGGCGCGCGAGGTCAGCGCCGGATGCGGACGGTGTGCTCATCTCACGTCTCCCCGTCGAGAGCCGATGAGGGCAGGGGAGCCCAGTCGTTCGGCCACCCGTGGAAGGCGGCTTCGATCTCGGCATCCGTGGGCGGCGTGGCCTCCAGGGCGCCGGGTCCGGTGCGGTACTCCTCCGGGAGGTCCCAGAAGCCGTCGGGGCGGAGCCGGAAGCCACCCATCTCAAGGTCGACAGTGAGGATGCCGACGAGCTCCCGCAGACCGTCCAACGGGCCCTCGTCCGGGCCGCTGGCGAGGCCCGCTTCAACCTGCTGCCGGATGCTGGCCAGGGAGACGCGGGCGGGCTGGCCGTCCTCGTCGAGGGTGGCGAAAGAGCCGTCGATGATGGCCTGCCGGAACGCCTCGAGCGTCTTCTGCCAGGTGACACGGACCTGGTCTTGGCGGCGGGTGGCGAGCGCGCGGGCCTGCCGGGCCTGCTTGGCCTGGCGGCTGCTGCGGTTCTTGGTCTTCTTGGGCATGACGAGATCTCCTCAGAAGGCGGGGGCGAAGGTGTTGCGGCGGGCGTTGATGGCCTCGAGAGCGAGGGTCTGGTCGACGAGCCGGTTGCTGTAGAGGCGGCGGGTATCGCGCTCCCCGATCAGCTCCAGCGAGACGAGGATCAGGTCGGGGTCCTTCATGGCCTCCACGCGCATGGCGGCCACCTCCTGCTTGGTGAGGTCCTCGATGGCCACCGGCACCACCGTGACGGGCTCCTCCTCGACCGGGGCGAGGCGTGCCTGGATCGCGGCGAACGCTTCGTCCATGGCACGGCGGGCCGCGGGGCTCTTGGGCCCGGTGCCGAGGTCGTCGTAGCCGGTGTGGCGGTCCTTCGCGGCGGCCCGGGACTCTTCCCACATGGCGACATAGGCGGCGCGCATCGTCTTGGTCATGCCGGCCTTGCCGCGGAGCCGGTCGGCGAGCATGCCGGAGGGTCGCTTCACGCCGTAGGCGGGCATGGGGATGGATTCGGCGACGGCCTGCACTTCGCGGACGGTCCAGCCTGCGTCGGCAAACTCGGACAGCACCCAGGAGATGCGCGGTACGGAGGCTCCGTTCAGCCACGGGATGGTCGTGGTGGCTTCGCGGCCGAGCTTGTAGCGGTTGCCGACCTTGTTCAGGGTTCGCTGCCCGCGCTTGGCCTTCTTCGGGTGCTGAGACTTCTCCTGCCCGCTTGCGAGCTTGCTCTCAGGGGGGGAGTAAGTACGGTCCGCAGAAGAAGTGCCAGTAGAACCACCCTGCATTGGGGTGCAACGCCGTTCGGCCGAAGAAGACTTGCGGCGGGGGCGGCGGCGTGCCTTCCGGGCGGCCTTCTTCGCGAGCTTCCCGAGCGTGCTGCGGTGCTCTTCGGCGGCTCCGACGGGGCGGCGCGTTGCACCCTCGCCGATGGTGCGGATGCCGAGGGCCTCGTCGAAGACGGCGGGGATGGTGCGCTCGAAGACGGAGGCCCGGCCACCCTCGCCGCGGACCCTGGTGCCCTTGGAGCGGTACACGAGGAGTCCGGCTTCACGGAGCATGCCGAGGTGGTACTGGACGGTGCGCTCGGACACCTTCAGCTTGCGGGCGAGGTAGTCGACACCCGGCCGGCACTCCTTGAGGGCGGAGATTTCCTGGGCGAGGGCGATGGTGGTGGGCCCGAACTTGGGGCCGTCGTTGCGGGCCGGGGTGTAGAGGCCGGAGCCGGCGATCCAGTGGACGGCTTGCATCCAGGAGTGCGGGCAGGTGGTGATGCGGCCGCTGGTGGTGTCCAGCCACTGCTGCGTGTGGGGCACGGTGAGACGCGTCTGGGGGCACTGGGTGCCGCCCGGAAGGGGGGAGATAAGCCGCGAATCGCTCGACGCGGGATTGCCAAGCTGACAAGAAGGGGTGCGCTGAGGCACTATGTACCTGCTTCCGGTACTGCCAGAGGCACAAAAGGGCCCCCGACTCGGGTGGTCTGCGGTTCGCCAGAACCTGAAGTTCGCTCCGGGATTCCGGAGCCTTAGCTCGAAGCGCCAACTTCGAGCCGTGGTACGAGGCCGCGCACGGTGCGCCAACACCAGCGGCCAGGCGGTAGAGGATGTGGCCCCCGCCAAGGGGCCCGGTAACCTCCCGCCAGGAAGCGCCTACGTCATCTCGTCTCCATCGCTCGGTGGGGTCTGCCCCGGTGCGGTCGCCACGACCATGTACGTGGTCGTCTCAGCAACAACGCGCATCGGGCGGTCAGGGAAGCGGGCCTTCAACCGCGACATGCGCTGCTCGGCCGCGCGGATCGTCTCCTGGGGGCTGGAGACCATGACCCACTCGCCGAACTCCTCCCAGCCTTCGACCCGGTAAACCTGCTTGGTGCGGTCCCGGAGCCAACCGGGGCAGGTGGTGGGGTCGGCTGCGAACGTCGCGTCGTCGCAGAACTCGCAGCAGTCGCCGGGGCGGTGCTGGGTGGGGTCGACGGCAGGGGCCGAGGGCTGCTCGGCCGGGCTGCTCATCGTGTGGGGTAGGTAGAGGGGACAGGGGCCGCGTTCGTCGGCGGTGTGATCTTCACGCCGGAAATGCGGGTCAACCTGTCTACGGGGTCGGGTCCCCGGGTACTCTGTGCCACGTCGGTACCTTCATTCGTTCGCGCGGTGAGTGCCGACAGCCCTCGCGTTCCGGCTTCGCAAACCGGGACTGCCACCACGGTGGCAGCGGGGGCTTCCGACGTTTCTGAGCGACATCCGCGCGGCCTCGCAACTGACTGCACGTCTGACGCAAGGCTCAGCCTACCGGTTGACCACTGCATCTGTCCCAGGTCCTTCCCCACGTGTCCCACGTTCTGCTAATCACACGAACCGTGACGAACCGTCAGCGCTCCCGCGCCGTCTCGCCGTCCGCCGGATGCACCCCAACCTCCGGAGCCACCAACCGCCGAGACCGCTGCACCGACTGACCCATCGCATGGAAGGCCGCGCCCTCGAGCGCCCCCGCTATCCGATCCATCTCGTCCCGGTACAGCCGCGGCGACGCCGACCGGCGCCCCGCATGCAGACCCACCGCCAGAGCCCGATCCCAGATCTCCTGCACCACCGCAGGGTCGACGTCCGGGAACAGGTCCACCGCCAGCTTCTCCGGACGGCCCACCGTCTCCAGCTGCCCGTTGGCAATGAGCCCCGCCAGGAACGCGCCCGACGACATCGCCCTCCCGGCCAGAACCGCATCCGTCTGCATCGCCACGAACGCGGCGTCGCCCTGAGCGCCCTCAGCGGCGCCGGGGTTGGGGATCTCGATGGTCATACAGCGGCCTCCAGGCGGCGATTGGCGGGGAACAGAGGAATCACACGAGCAAGCCCCGGGGCAGGCTGAGGAGCGTTCAGAGCGTCGTCCAGCGTCGGCACCGGAGCAGCAACCCGCGCACGGACGCGAGCGCGACGGCGCACAGACCGACGACGCCGGCGGGCAACTGGCGCCTTGGCGACGGCCTGGCCACCCCACAGCCCCAGCTGCGTCGGCTCGGCGGGCACGGTGGTCTTCGTCGGCGGCGGCACCGCCGGCACCGTCCCGTCATCCGCCACAACGTCCAGGCCCTCGAGGAGACCCCGCTCCCGCGCAGCAGCCAGAGCCCGCATCCGCGAGACGCCCTTCGGCAGACCCAACAGGCGTACCAGCGACGACCGCTGCCAGTTCGCCGTGCGGACGTCCACGCCCGCGGCGGCCGCCACCTCGAACGGATCCCAGCACCCGGCCAGCGCCCTCAACACGGCCTGCTTCTGCGCCGTCTGGAACTGGCGGTCCGGAGCCGCCACCGCGGCGACACGCTGCCGGATGAGTGCCTTGTGCCGCTCCAGCGACCGCCGGCCACCCCACACCCCGTCCGGCTCCGCCAGCTTGCCGTCCCCGTCCACCGACGAGGCGTACCGGTCGCACGCCACCATCACCGGACAGTTCAGGCACACCTCGATGGCCTTCTCCTCCCGGGTCCGGCGCTCCTTCTGCCCCTCCGGCGCGAACGCGTCCGGCCCGTGGTGCGCACCCACATGCAGCGACGGATCCCCCGCCATCCGCATCGGATCATCCGGATGCGGCGCACACCCCCGATACCGGAAGAACCGATGCTCCAGCCACTCCTTACGCAGCTGCGCCGAACTCTTCACTGTCGTCTGCTCGGTCATCGTGGGCCTCCTTCCAGGGGCGCGGATATGGGATCGGAACGGACAACGTCATCGGGATCGGGCGCCAGGCCCACCGGCCCGGGCGCCGGCTCGAACAGCAGCGGATCTAAACGACGCCGGAACCGGGCGACCTCGGCACGCAGCGCCGCGTTGTCCGCATACACGCGGCCAGCCATCAACCGCTCCGACACAGCCACACGACGCAACCGGCGCTCCCGCTCACGAAGCAGCACACAAACGGCAACCGCCGCGGCGAGTGCCGCGGCGGCCGACAAGACTTGAGCTCGAGCGCTCACAGCACTCACCTCCATAGGCGGGGGAAGGGACAGACAGGGTCAGGACTTGTACAGCGAGCTGGCTCTCGCGGCCACGCTCTCCGCGGACTCCGCAGCGTCCAGGGCGGCGTTGTCGTACGCCTCCTGCTCCGCCGCAGACATCTCCCGCCACGACGCCAGCACCTCCGGCCGGCGCGAGTACGACGTCGGGTTACGGCGCTCCCGGAGCAACGTCGACCACAGACCGACAGCAGCAACCAGGTAGATCAGGGGCAGCGCGACCCCCAGCACGACGGAAGAAGACATGACGAAACCTCGATTCGGCCCTCCGGCCGGTTGGGGTGAGGTGATGCGATGCCCCAGGACGGGGACTTGAAGGAGGCGCAGAGCCTCCAAGGGCCCGCACAATGGCGGGCCCGGGGTGGTTCAGGCGGCAGCCTCGAAGCCGGCTGTCGTTGTGCCGCGGTCCTGAGGGCTGTGGAGGACGGCCCTCAGCCTGGCTCCGATCCAAGCACCGACCTGTGGGGAGACAGCGTTCCCGAAGCCGTCCACCTGGTTCCGGGGGGAGCCCCAGACGGTGAAGGTGCCGTTGTGGCCGGGGAAGTCGACGTCGAAGCCGCAGCCGCGGCCTATCTCGTACTCCCGCATCATCCGGTAGTAGCAGTCCTCGAGCGGAAGCTCCGACAGAGTCGCCCGCCACAGGGCCGAGAGCTGCGCTTCAACCACGTTGGGGCCGACCGTCGCCGCTGCCGACAGCAGACCCGGAATCTGGTCCGAGGTGAATGTCGGCATCGCCTCATCGTGCACCACGGGCAGCGTGTTCTTCCGGTAGGGGATGACTCCGGAGGACACCACCGCGAGGGTCTCCGAGGCGACCTGGGTGGGCAACGGCTCACCGGCACCGCGCGGGCCGCCCTGAAAGTTGTCCACGGCCAGCGCCACTGCGGGCTGAGCCCACAACTGCTGTGCAACCGGCCCGGTCGACAGGACCGCCGTCTCCTGCTGACTGGTCTGCGTCGCCATCGGCTGCAACAGAAGCCGCTCCGAACCGTGCACACCCTTCGCAGGCATGAGGATCGCCGGGAAGTCAGCAAACCGCTGACGACACCGCCCGATACGAGCCATCGTCGACGCAACGAACGGCCCGGTGCTGCCATCCCTCTGCTTGCGGACCGGCCGGTCCCCGATCCGGGTACCGAGGTCGCTCAGATCGAGCGCGGCCAGCGACGGCGTCATCGGCGGCACGACCTCACGGCGACAGCTGGGACACCGATAGTCATACTGCTTGCCATAGCTCACCGACCCGCTTTCCGGGATCCCCGTGCGCCACGTCCATACCGCCTCGACATCCTTGTCGCAGCCGTGGCATCTCGACACTGGCCGGTGCTCAAGGTCCGGCATCGGAAGGGACTTGTGGACGAACGCCCAATAGCCCCTATTCCGCGACTGCGGGACACCGAAGAACATCGAGTTCAGGTACAGCACCTTGACCCGGTAGCCCAGCAAGTCGAACTGCTTCAGCCACCACCGATACGTACTCCCGTCGCCGACCTTCTTACGCCCGGGAAGCGCCGGCCCCCACGACTGCAACTCCGTGGTGCACTCGACGAGGATCAGTCGCGGGCGATGCTGAGCGGCGTAGTGCAAGACGCAGTTCGCGGTCGCCCGGTCCCGCTCTGACTTTGTCACCCGCGCCTCGTAGTCGGGGTCCTCCAGCTCGAACAGACCCACGCCCTGCTCATATGCCTTGATCGTGTTCGCCTGCGAGTGGTTCACGCAGCTCACGCCCGCGACCAGCAGGTCGGCAGCGGGGAGGTCCCGAGCGGAGTGGTAGTCCGACGCCTCGGGGTCGACCAGGTCGGCGATCCAGTGCTCAGCCTGCGGATGGTTCGCCTCGTGGACCTCGACCTTGTAGGCGTTGTGGTTCGCGGCCATGATCGTGGTGAACCCGGCGTCTTCTATGCCCTTGGTCAGGCCACCGAACCCGCTGAAGAGGTCGACAGCGACCAGGTCGTCGTGCTGGAACCTGCGGCGCCTGGTAGCCGGCCGATGCGTGGCCGTGCGGGGCTTCTTCTTGGACGCGACGGCCATCAGGCGGCACTCCCTTCCGTGGTGCCGCCCTGAGCGGCCAGCCGCATCTGCTTGCCCCGCTCCTGGATCCGCTCCCCAAGCGTCGTCGGAGCACCCTCAGGCGTCAGCATCGGAGCACCCTCCAGACGACGCGCACGCACCTTCCGCATCAGCGCACCCAGGTCCTCGAACGTGGCGTCGGCCCGGTTCGCCTCCGTGATGAGGTCCTCCACCGGCTCCACCGCCGTACCGTCCTCCAGCCACGCCTTGATCTGCTGACCGAACTCGATACCCGGCTGCCGCACCACCGCACCCGTCAACGGCCGCGCACGAGACTTCGTGACCACCAGCGTGTTCTCCCAGTCCATCGAGCCGACAATGTCGAACTCGTACTCCAGGCCCTCACGCTGCTCCGGCTTCATCCCGACCTTCTTCGGGACCTGCTTGCCGCGGTCGTTGGTCTCCAGCACGTAGTCGGTCTTCGCCCGCATCGTCACGATGACGTGCCCGGGATAGGCCACCAGCGCCTCGATCATGCGGCGCTCCATCGGCCGGGCTTCCTTCCACCCGCCGAAGCTGTTCCCGCCGAAGCCCTTCTTCGCCGCGTTGTCGACCTGCTCCAGCATGCCGCCGGAGCCGGACCAGAAGTGCGACAGGGAGTCGACGATGACGACGTCGTACCCAGCCGACCCGGCAGCCGCCAAAGCCTCCACCAGATCGTCCGGGGAGAAGTACGCGAGCTCCAGCACGTCGAAGGCGAACTCGTTGGCGTACTTCCGGGCTGAGCCGCGCTCGGTGTCGATGACCGCGATGCGGGAGCCGAGCGCTGTGGCGATCGTCAGCGCCGTGTACGTCTTGCCCGACCCGGAAGGCCCATCCAGGGCGACGCGGGCCTTGGACTGCTCCTTGGTGGCGGGGGCGAACTGAAAACGGGTGTGCGAGGTCCGGCCGCCCGCGCTCTGCGCGGCAGCCTGCGTGGCTTGCGCCATCAGGTCTCCTATGAGGTTGTGCTCAGTGGTGGTGTGCGGGCAGAAGGGCCGTACTGGTGTCGGCATCCAGGCCGGCCCGCCCGCGAAACGCCTACTCGGTCGAGGCGGACGTGAACTTCTCGACGAACCAGGCCTTCAGCACGTGCGACGTGAGCGGCGCCCAGTCCAGGACCCCGTCCTCCTTCAACTTCGCCCCGTGCTCGTCGACCCGCTTGCGCAGCTCGGCGTTGACCCGGACGTTCAGCATCGCCTGCGGGCTACCCGACACACGGGCCGCACCCTGCTCCGGCACGAACTTGCCGTCCAGGAACGCGTTCAACGCCGTCACAGCCTGCGCCGTCAACGACTTCCCCGCGGCCTTCGCGCCGGCCTTGATCTCATCGCGCAGCGCCAGCGGCATCCGCAGAGCCAGGTTCGGGTTCTCCTCCGCCGCACCCTTCCAGCGCAGCCGGTTCACGAAGTTCGCGCCCTCGTCGGTCAGTACGAAGTCGACAGCCTCCGCAAGCTTGGGGGCGCCGGTCTCACGCAGGTGGGCGGACGCCTGCTGGAGAAGCTCGACTCGGTTCTGGTCCTGGCGGCTGAGCGGCACGGGACGGGGTCCTCTCGACGGGCGCGGCCCGTTCCGAGGGTGTCCGGGCGGGCGCGTGGGGGCATGTCGCACGCCAGTCTCCTCCAATCTGCATTGCAACGCCATGCCATACAGGCGCGGCGGCCGGGACGGGATGCCCCTTGGCTGAACACAACAGTACGCCACTCCGTATTGCATTGCAATGCACACTCGGCTACGGTGGAACCACCGCACCAACAGGGGGAGCCCACCGTGAAGCTGACCGGCCGCCAGACGCAGACCAAGACCCTCGCCGACCTGTACCGCAGCATCGACAAGGCCACGTGCGTCACGATCACCTACCGCGACGCCGACGGCACCGAGACCATCCGCACTGTGGAGCCGTGGGAGCTGCGCACCACCAAGTCCGGCCGCATCCAGCTCCGCGCTGGCTGCCGACTCCGGGGCGACGCCCGCTCCTTCTACGTCGACCAGATCGTCAGCTACACGGTCCACAGGATCGGCTTCGTCCTGGAGCGGCCGGAGGCAACGACCCCCGCCGCACGCGGCATCGTGGTCCGCAGCGCCGCACAGCTCATCGCCCGCGAACTCGGACGCGACTACCTCCCCACCCGCCGACTCGTCCGCACGGACACCGACCTCGCCGCCTAGGAGGCAGCCATGAAGAACGCGACCGAGCCCAAGGCCCCCCGGCCCATCTACCTCTCCACCGACTGCCGCTGCGGCCACACCTACAACTGGCACATCCCCGGCAATGTCTGCCAGGTCCCCAAGTGCGCGTGCAAGAAGATGGACCCGCGCGACACCAACTGACCCCGGATACAACAAAGGCCACCTCCGAACCGGGGGTGGCCACTCACACTGATCGCGCAAGGCGAAGCCTACTAAATCATCGCTGCGGAACACCAGACCTCGCACGGATCACACTGAACTCATGGCCTCACAGCAGCAGGAACCCCTCACCGGACCCGTACCGGGAGAACGCCGACGCGTGTGGTGCCGCGGGGTCGGCTGCCATCACCAGCTGCACACCGCAGAGTCGCGGCGCCGCGGATATGGACCGGTCTGCGATCCCGACTACCGCACCCCCGACCCGGACCACCACGTCGACCAGGACGCCATACCCGGCCTGTAGAGAGGAGCATCGTGCACGTGACCGCTGAACCGGCTGGCCTTCTGGGGGACCACCAGATGGTCGCGGTGCGCCAGGACGACATCGTGCGGAACTGGCGGTGCACTGCGTGTGGGGTGACTGCCGAGCACTGGTTCAACGCGCAGTCCCGGTACGAGACCAGGCGGTGGATCGACTGGAAGGCCCCTGACGGGCGTACCTGGTACACGGATTCCCGCAACGGCTATAGCGATCCGCCGGCCTGTCCTCTGCCCGGTATCCCCGCCGTGTGTCCGTGGGAGACGCCTTTCGTCCAGCGTTACCGAGGGGCGTGGGGTGATGTCCATCTTGATACTGCGATGCGCACCTGGTGCGAGCGGCACCAGCAGGCGGTCAGTGAGTGCACTGATCCCGGCCCGTACTGCCCGGGGCGGATGGCGCACGAGGACGGCGAAGATGGGCGCCCTGGGCCGTGCACGGGTCGGGAAGAGTCCTGCCGCTGTATGTGCCCGGCCTGCTGTGGCGACACCCCGGACGTATGGGGATACGACGGCGACTACTGACACGCCGCTCGGGAGCGGAGGGAACAGCTCGCCCATTCCGTCATAGCGTGCTCTCAGCACCACTGGGAAGGCCGACCAGGGCCCTGCCCTATCTGGAACGTGATCTTTCAGTAAAACCTCGGGAGACCCCCACCCCCGGCAGCCCGTTGTGGTACGGAGCGCGGCCACCCC
>NZ_MUKA01000609.1 GCF_002150735.1 Streptomyces africanus | reverse complement strand
GGGAGGTGAGCGCCGACGGCCCGCGCGGGGCGCACGACGCGGGCGTGCTGCCCCTCCTCTCGCACGCCCTGCTCGCCACCTGGCAGCGCAGAAAGGCGGGCCGGCTCACGCTCGCCGGGTACCGCGCGGCCGGCGGCATCCAGGGCGCGGTCGCGGCGACGGCCGAGCGGGCCTGGTCCGGTCTCGACCCGGCGGCGCGCACGGCGGCCCGGCTGCTCCTGCTCCGGCTGGTGCGGCTGGGCGAGGACACCCAGGCCACGCGCAGGCGGGGCACCCGGCGCCAACTGGCGGAGGAGTCGACCGACCCCGGCAAGACCGAGGAGTCCCTGGAGGCGCTGGTCCGCGCCCGGCTGGTGACGCTGGACGCGGAGACCGTGGAGATCACCCACGAGGCGCTGCTGCACGCCTGGCCGCGGCTGCGCGACTGGATCGACGACGACCGGCAGGGCAACCTGCTGCGCCAGCGCCTGGAGGAGGACGGCCGGGCCTGGGAGGAGTCGGACCGCGACACCTCACTGCTCTACCGGGGCTCCCGGCTGGAACAGGCCCACGGGTGGGCGAAATCCGCCGGGGACACGTTTCTGACCCGGAGCGCGGTGGAGTTCCTGGCCGCCTCGGTCAGACTCCGCCGGCGCATCATCTGGATCAGCCGGAGTGCGGTGGCGACCCTGGTCGTGCTGGCGCTGCTGGCCGTCGGGGCGGCCGTCGTCGCCTGGAAGCAGCGGGACGAGGCCGTGTTCGAACAGGTGCTCGCCCAGGCGGATCGCGTCCAGTACACGGACCCCTCGCTGTCCGCGCAGCTCGACCTGGTGGCACATCGGCTGCGGCCGGACGACAAGGGTGCGAACAGCCGTCTGATCTCCATCGTGAACGCCCCGCTGTCGACGCCGCTGGTCGGCCACAGCGGCGCCGTCTACCTCACGACGTTCAGCCCGGACGGCCGTACCCTGGCCACCGCCAGCTACGACCGGAGCGTACGGCTGTGGAACGTGACCGACCCGAAGCGTCCGAAGCCCCTGGGCAAGCCGCTCACCGGCCACACCAGCTGGGTGAGCAGCGCGGTCTTCAGTCCGGACGGTCGTACTCTCGCCAGCGCCTCCGACGACGGCACGATCCGGCTGTGGGACGTGACCGACCCCGGCCGGCCGAAGCGGCTCGGCAAGCCCCTGACCGGCCATGAGGGCACGATCTACCTGGTCGCCTTCAGCCCGGACGGGCGCACGCTGGCCTCCGTCGGCGACGATCACACCGTACGGCTGTGGGACGTGGCCGATCCGCGCCGGCCGCGGGCGCTGGGCAAGCCCCTGACCGGGCACGAGGCCGCCGTACGGTCGGTCGCGTTCAGCCCGGACGGCCGGACGCTGGCGGCCGGCGGCGACGACGGCACGATCCGGCTGTGGGACGTGACGGACCCCCGGCGTCCGGAGCCGGTCGGGGAGCCGCTGACCGGCCACACCGCCACGGTGCACTCCGTGGCCTTCAGCCCGGACGGCCGTACGCTCGCCAGCGGCAGCTCGGACAACACCATCCGGCTCTGGAACCTGGCCGACCGGCGTCACCCGGCGGCGATCGGAGCGCCGCTCACCGGCCACACGGGCCCGGTGTGGTCCGTGGCCTTCAGCCCCGACGGCAGCATGCTCGCCGCCGCCAGCGCGGACAGCACGGCGAGTGTGTGGAAGGTCGATGATCCGGCGTACCCGTCGCAGGTCGGCGCGCCCCTGGCGGGCAGCAGCGGTGAGATGTACGCGCTCGGCTTCAGCCCCGACGGGCGCACCCTGGCCACCGGGTCGGGCGACAACAAGGTCCGTCTGTGGGCGCTGCCGACGGCGGACATGATCGGCCGGACCGGAGTGTTCCGGCCCGACGGGCGGGTGCTCGCGACGGCGGCGCTCGACGGACGGATCCGGCTGTGGGACGTGCGCGAGCCCGGCAGGCCCGTGCGCATCGGCGAACCGTTTCAGCCCAAGGGCGGCGTGCGCTCCCTGGAGTTCTCCGCGGACGGCCGCACCCTCGCGGTGGTGACGGGGAACCGGGCCTTGCAGCTGTGGAACGTCGGCGATCCGGACCGCCCCGTCCCCCACGGCTCGCCCGTCCCCCTGCGCATCCGGTTCGCCGACCCACTCGCCTTCAGCCCGGACGGGCGCCTGCTGGCGACCGCCGACGACGACCGCACCGTCCAGCTGTGGGACGTCGGCGACCCGTCCCGTCCGCGCCCGCTCGGCGCGGACCTCACCGGTCACAAGGGGTACGTCAACTCCCTCGTCTTCAGCCCGGACGGCCGTACGCTCGCCAGCGGCAGCGCCGACGGGACGATCCGGCTGTGGAACGTCACGGACCCCGGGCGTGCCGTCCTGCGCGGCGCACCTCTCACGGGGCATCTCGGAGCCGTCAACGTCCTCGCCTACAGCCCCGACGGGCAGACGCTGGCCAGCGGCGGCGACGACAACTCGGTCCGGCTCTGGGACATGGAGAACCCGGCCAGGGCCTCGCAGCGCAAGAGCCTCACGGGCCACACGGAGGCGGTCGTGTCACTGGCGTTCAGCCGGAGCGGCCACACCCTGGCCAGCGGCGGCAACGACAGCACCGTCAGGCTCTGGAACCTCTCCGACCCCGCCAGGGCCACCGCGATCGGCCAGTCGATGAGCCCCAATGCCAAGAACGGCGGCACCTTCCTGTCGTTCAGCCCGAGCAGCCACATGATCGGGGTGTCGAGCGGCACGGACACCATCCGGCTGTGGAACCTGGACGTCGACGCGGCCGCACGCCGCGTCTGCACGATGACCCGGGGCGTTCTGACGCGCGAGACCTGGAGCGAGTACCTGCCCCGGCTGTCCTACGACCCGCCGTGTGAGCCCTGACGGGACCGCGGCGCCCAACAGGCCGCGCTGTCACGGGAGTTGAGTGATACGAGTCACAACCTGGGCTTTACTGACGAAGAGTCGGTTCCGACGGGCAAGCGCTTGTTACCCTTGGCCATAGCCCGACCGCTGGTGCATCCCCCGTCGCCAGCGGTCGGGCCTTTACGTGTCCGTGTGAGCTCGCAGGTCGAGCCGCATCAGGATCCGGGGGTGGCCGGCCAGTACCGAGGTGGTGGCGGCCGCGTAGGTGAAGCCGGCGCGTTCGAAGTTCTTGCGGAGGCCGGCGTACGCCATCGTCAGGTCGACCTTGGCGTCGCCGTTGTCCAGGGGATACGCCTCGATCGCCGGTGCGCCGTGGGCGCGGGCGAACTCGACCGCGCCGGCGATCAGGGCGTGCGAGATGCCCTGCTTCCGGTGACCGGGACGTACCCGGACGCACCACAGCGACCAGACGGGCAGGTCGTCGACGTGCGGGATCTTGCGGTTGCGCGCGAAGGAAGTGTCCGCACGCGGGGCGACGGCGGCCCAGCCGACCGGTTCGCCGCCGTCGTAGGCGAGCACGCCGGGCGGGGGATCGCGGTGACACAGCCCGGCGACGTACGCGCCGCGGGCCGGCCCGCGCAGTTCGTTGTTGAGCTTGGAGGGGATCCGGTAGCTCAGACACCAGCAGACGTTCGCCCCGGGCGACTTGGGCCCGAGCACGGCCCGGACGTCCTCGAAGACCGTGGCCGGACGGACGTCGACGCTCATGCCACCACGATGCCACGTGCCGCCCGGCCGCGCCGCCCGGCCGGGCTCCCCGGCTCCTGGAGAACGACGAGGGCGACCCTGCTCAGGCCGATGCCGCCCGCAGCAGTCGCAGTTGGCCGATCTCCGTCGCGTTCTTCATCAGTTCCGCGTTCAGCCAGGCCGCCATGTGCGCGACCGTGTACTGGGGGTCGTCCGGCCAGGGGAACGGGGCCGTGGTGTCCAGGCCGGGGTCGGTGAGGTCGTCCAGGACGGTCAGCCACTGCGTGTGCAGGCCGCGCAGCCAGTCGATGGCCGGAGTGCCCTCGCCGGGCCAGGCGATGTCCGTGCGGTCGCGGGGCGGGCGGCCCTGGGCGTGGTCGAGGGCCACGCTCCACCACCAGCCGATGTGCCAGCTCACCCAGGCGACGGTGGGGACGGGCACGGGGTCGGGCTCGGTCTCCGCCCAGTCCGGCACCCAGGTCCCGTCGGGGCCCCTGCGCATCGTCCAGCAGTGCGGCGCGGGCTCCCAGAGGAAGTCCTCCGGCTTCAGCCGCTCCAGGTGGTACTCGAACAACGACCAGGTCAACTCGTGCTGCCAGCGCAGCAATTCCGGGCGGGAAACGCTCATCGGGCGAGCCTACGCAAGGGCCCGGGCGTCCCGCGCCAGTCCCGCCCAGTCGAGGTCCCGCAGCCCCGGCTCCGCGTCGCAGCCCGACGGCAGCCGGGGCTGCGGGACCTCG